>NZ_KV838719.1:142411-199591 GCF_001838765.1 Staphylococcus sp. HMSC34G04 | reverse complement strand
GCTATTTTGCTAGGAATTATGTCCCAGCCTCTTTAACCTTTTAAAATAATTTAGGGGCTTTTTTTATTTATCCTTTTTGTCCTTTTTATCTTTGTTGTCTTCGCCACCTGTATATTCATTTATTTTATCTTTTACTTTGTTAACTTGTTCGTTATCACTATCTTTAAATTTTTCAGCAGCTTCTTTAGCTTTATCCATAAAACCCATAAAATTTACTCCTCTCAGTTATAAAAGTTTATTTATAGCAACAATAAAATGGATTAAAAATGTGAATCCATGATTGCTATGTTTTGTTATAACCTTAAAAAATATTAGTTAAACATTGTAGGCAAAATTATTACGAGTAAATAATAAATGGTCATATCTATGTATCTATTTAACCACTATAAAAATTTAAATATAGAACATATAACCCTCTAAGTCTTCATTCGTATCTTTGTAATCTGCAAGATATTTTAATGTAGTATGATCTAAAACATCTCTTACAGCGTCTCTCATTCTAATCCATAGTTGCTTTTGTGCAGGCGGTTCTGAATCAATACTCTCTACAAACGTAATCGGTCCTTCTAGTAATCGGATAATATCTCCTGCAGTAATTTCTTCTGATGGAACTCTAAGTTGATAACCACCTTTAGCACCTCGAACGCTTCGAATTAATCCAGCATTTCTTAAAGGGCCTACTAATTGTTCAAGATATAAATCACTTAGTTTATTTTCTTCAGCAATTGTTTTTAGTGATACACAACCTTGACCTTCTCTTTTAGCAAGAGATATCATCAATGTTAATCCGTATCTCCCTTTTGTTGATATTTTCATTGTATAACCTCACTTAATTCGAATAGTATCTGTTACCATTCTATCATTTTTTACGTTAATATAATATTAGAAAGGTGTGAAAAATGTGAGTACAGAACCATTAGCCTCTCGAATGAGACCGAAAAATATAGATGAAATTATATCTCAACAGCACCTGGTTGGTCCGAAAGGTATAATAAGAAGGATGGTAGATACTAAACGTCTTTCTTCTATGATTTTTTATGGTCCACCTGGAATTGGTAAAACAAGTATTGCAAAAGCAATTTCAGGAAGTACACAATTTAAATTCAGACAATTAAATGCCGTAACTAATACAAAGAAAGATATGCAGTTAGTTGTCGAAGAAGCGAAGATGTCAGGACAAGTTATCTTACTATTAGATGAAATTCATCGTTTAGACAAAGCTAAACAAGATTTTTTATTACCTCATCTTGAAAATGGTAAAATTGTATTAATCGGTGCAACAACTTCAAATCCTTATCATGCGATAAATCCAGCGATACGATCTAGAGCACAAATATTTGAGCTTTACCCATTAAATCAAGATGATATAAGATTGGCATTAGATAGAGCTATAAATGATAAGGAAAGGGGTTTAAGTACTTATCATCCTATTGTAGATGAAGATGCTATCGAATATTTTTCAACGCAAAGCCAAGGCGATGTTAGAAGTGCATTAAACGCTTTGGAATTAGCTGTACTAAGTGCTCATATTGATGAACAAAACGAAAGACATATTACTTTAGATGACGCAAAAGATTGCTTACAAAAAGGTGCTTTTGTAAGCGATAAAGATGGCGACATGCATTACGATGTCATGAGTGCTTTTCAAAAATCAATTAGAGGTAGTGATGTCAATGCAGCACTCCACTACTTAGCACGTCTAATTGAAGCTGGTGACTTACCTACAATCGTACGTCGATTACTTGTAATTAGTTATGAAGATGTTGGGTTAGCATCACCTAATGCTGGTCAGAGGACTTTAGCAGCGATACAATCAGCTGAACGTCTAGGTTTTCCAGAAGCACGAATTCCCCTTAGTCAAGCGGTAATAGAATTATGCTTATCACCTAAATCAAATTCTGGTATCACAGCAATAGATAAAGCTCTTGGAGATATAAGAAATGGACATATAGGTCAAATACCAGATTATCTGAAAGACGGTCATTATTCAGGCGCTAAAAAGTTAGGACGGGCTATAGGTTACAAATATCCTCATAACTATGAAAATGGTCATGTTGTACAACAGTACTTACCAGAAAAATTAAAAAACAGAGTGTATTATGAACCAAAAACCACATCAAAAAGCGAACAACAATTTAAAACAATTTACGATAATTTACGAAATAAAACATAATTATATTCATTGAAAATATGTAGCGAAGATTAATATGTTAGTTGCAAAAAACCTGGGACAATGGTGATGTCCCAGGTTTTTACAATAAGTTATTGTAGATTTATTTAAACTATGAATCAAATTTTACAAAAAATAGAAGATAGTATTTTTCTTGCAATGAGATAGATGACTTTAATTTAGTCCTTTATCTTTAATTCGCCTTACAGGTATATCTTTTAAAATATCATTGACAACGTAGCTTGCACAAATAAGGCCTACTACACTTGGAACAAATGCATTAGAAGATGGAGGCATTTGCCCTTTTCTATTGATTGCATTTTTATCTCCTACTGTTTCTTTTACGTCCTCGCGTATAACAATAGGGCTTTCATCAGAGAATACTACTTTAACACCTTTACGAATACCAAGGCGTTTTAAACGATTTCTAATTACTTTAGCCATAGGATCAGTATGTGTTTTTGAAATATCTGCAATTTCAAAGCGTGTCGGGTCAGTCTTATTTGCTGCACCCATACTTGAAATTAACTCAATTCCTCTTTCTAAACACTCTTTCATGAGATGAACTTTATAAATGATTGTATCACTCGCATCAATAAAATAATCAATATCATAATTATTAAAAATATCTTTGTATGTTTCCTCAGTATAAAACATATGCAAAGAAGTAACTTTACAATCAGGATTTATTAATTTGATTCTTTCTTCCATTAGCGTGACTTTACTTTGACCAATAGTTGATGTCAGTGCATGGATTTGCCTGTTCACATTTGTAATATCGACATCATCTTTATCTATAAGTATGATGTGCCCAATATTAGTCCGAGCTAATGCTTCAGCTGCAAATGACCCGACGCCGCCAACGCCTAAAACTGCAACAGTCTTATTTTTTAGTAAGTCCAGCCCTTCTTGTCCTATTGCTAATTCGTTCCTTGAAAATTGATGTTTCATCTTTAGCTCCTTTAATTCCAATTCATTATATCTATGCCTCTTTATAATTATTTACACAAAAATACGCAAGACAAAAGTCTTGCGTACCGATAGAGTCCGTTGATGCCGTAGTTATAAATAGCTTGATCATTCGGCCTGCTATATACAGGTGGGTGCCCTGTTTCTCGTTTTGCAAGTCCTCCTATAGAGGCGTGTGCGCTGCGAGAAAACCTATTGGGCTCCCTGATCAAAGAGTGTTAGGCCCAAATAAAAAGCAAACTTACGAACACCACAGATGACTATCTTATGAAATTATCATACCACAATTTAAAAAGAGAAGTAAATTTTAAAGACTTATCATTTAGCTCAAATGTGTATTAATTTTTCATGAATTCTAAACTAGTTCCAAAATTAGAATATAATGTCTGATTAATTATCTTACTCATCGTTGTTTTACATTCATTTCTTACGATTGACCTCTCTGTGCCAATCTCTTAAGAACCATTAAATTAAGGCCCTAGTCCCAACTTGCTTTGTCCGTTGAATTTCTTTGTGAAATTCTCTTTGTTGGGGCCCTAGTGTCTGATTCTTAGTGAGAGTTCTTGGAGTTGTTTATCAGATACTTCTCCTGGAGCGTCAGTTAAAAGACACGTAGCTGATGCTGTTTTAGGGAATGCAATTGTATCTCTTAAGTTTGTTCTATTTGTTAATAACATCACAAGTCTATCTAGACCTAACGCAATACCACCATGAGGTGGAGCACCGTATTTAAAGGCATCTAATAAGAAACCAAATTGCTCTTGAGCTTGTTCATTAGTAAATCCTAAAACTTCAAACATTTTTTGTTGCAATTCACCATCGTGTATTCTTATAGAACCACCACCAAGTTCATAACCATTTAGAACAATATCATAAGCGTTAGCTTGTACATTTTCAGGTTCTGTGTCTAGCTTTTCGATATCTTCTCTTTTAGGTGAAGTAAATGGATGATGTGCAGCTACATAACGTTTTGCATCTTCATCATACTCTAATAACGGCCAATCAGTTACCCATAAGAAATTTAATTTTGATTCATCAATTAAACCTAATTCTTTTGCTAATTTAATTCTTAAAGCCCCTAAACTTTGAGCAACAACATTAGGTTTATCAGCTACAAACATTACTAAATCTCCAGGTTTAGCTTCTGTTAATTGTTTAAGTGTTTCAACATTAGTATCTTCGAAAAATCTAGCAATTGGGCCACTTAAACCATCATCAACAACTTTAACCCAAGCTAATCCTTTTGCACCATATATATTTACAAACTCTGTTAATGCATCCATGTCTTTACGTGTATATTTATCTGCAGCGTCTTTTGCGACAATTGCTTTAATTTCGCCGTTGTTGTCTACAGTATCTTTAAAAACTTTAAAATTCATTTCTTTACCAAGCTGTGACACATTGATAAGTTCCATACCGAAACGAGTGTCAGGTTTATCTGAACCATAACGATCCATAGCCTCTGCATACGTCATACGTGGGAAAGGCCCACTAACGTCTATTCCTTTTACATCTTTAACAACTTTACGTAACATATCTTCACCCATGGCTATGATATCTTCTTGATCGACAAAACTCATTTCAATATCAACTTGAGTGAATTCTGGTTGGCGATCTGCACGTAAGTCTTCATCGCGGAAACATTTAACAATTTGATAATATTTGTCAAAACCACTTATCATTAATAGTTGTTTAAATAATTGTGGTGATTGTGGCAACGCGTAAAATTCACCCTCGTGTACACGGGAAGGTACTAAATAATCTCGCGCACCCTCAGGTGTTGATTTTGTTAATACTGGTGTTTCAATATCGAAGAACCCATTATTATCTAAGTATTGACGGATAGAACGCGTAGTTTGATGTCTCATTTTAAAAGTTTGTGCTAATTCTTGTCTACGCAAATCTAAATATCTATATTTTAATCGAATATTTTCATCAACGTTTACATTTTCTTCATTAATTGAAAATGGAGGTGTTTCTGATTTGTTAATAATCTCAATATTTGAAACTTGAACCTCAACTTGACCTGTTTTGATTTTTGGATTAATAGTTTCAGCATCACGTTTTGTTACTACACCTTGAACTTCGACTACATATTCTGAGCGTACTGTTTCAGCAACTTGCAATGCTTCTTCTGAAAAGTCAGGATTAAAAACTATTTGGACAATACCTTCACGATCTCTTAAATCAACAAAAATTAATCCACCTAAATCGCGTCTGTTATGAACCCAACCTTTTAATGTTACTTTTTCGTTTAAAAATTCTTCTGTGACTAAACCACAATACGTTGTTCTTTTATTCATTTTTAGACTTCCTTTCTATTTTTAAAATAGTTAATTAATTCATCTAATTGCACATTTTCTGTTTCACCTGAAATCATGTTTTTCACACCAATTTCATTATTTTCAAGTTCTTGATCTCCAATTACTACAGTATATTTAGCATTAAGACGATCAGCTTGTTTCATTTGTCCTTTAATTTTTCTGTTTAGATAATCCTTATCTACCTTTATTCCATTTCTTCTTAAATCATTGATTAACTTAACAGCATAACGATCGGCATCTTCTCCCATTGTCACAACAAATAAATCAAAATCTTCACTTACATCTAATGAAATACCTTCTTCATCAAGTGCCATTAATAATCTTTCAATACTTAGTGCAAATCCAATACCTGTTTCATCTGGACCATCTAATAATTGTAACAATCCATTATATCGACCGCCACCACATAATGTAGTGATAGCTCCATCGTATTCTGGATTATCAATCATTAATTCAAAGGCAGTATGAGTATAATAATCTAATCCACGAACTAAGTTAGGATCTTCAACATAAGATATGTTCAAATTATCAAGATGTAATTTAACTTGTTCATAATAAGATTTAGAATCATTATTGAGATAATCTGTGATACGGGGTGCATTTTTTACTGCTTCTTTATCTCTATCGATTTTACAATCTAAAATTCTCATAGGATTAGTGTGTAATCTTGATTGACAATCTGAACAAAATGTATCAATTACAGGTTCAAAATGTTTTACTAATGCTTCGTTATATTCTTTACGTGACTCACTATCTCCAATACTATTGATAACTAACTTTAAGTGTTTTAATCCGAAAGACTCATAAATATGCATAACCATAGCGAGTATTTCAGCATCAATACTAGGGTTTTCCGCTCCTATTGCTTCGACACCAAATTGGTTAAATTGGCGATATCTTCCTTTTTGTTTACGTTCATATCTAAACATAGGACCATTGTAGTAAAGTTTGATAGGTTGATTGGGTTCACCTTGCATTTTATGTTCAATATATGAACGTACAACGGCTGCAGTTCCTTCAGGACGTAACGTTAAACTACGACCTCCTTTATCTTTAAATGTATACATTTCCTTTTGAACAACGTCAGTAGAATCCCCCACGCCTCTTGCAAAAAGTTCAGTACTTTCAAAAATTGGCGTTCTTATTTCTTTATAATTATACAATTCCATTAATGTGTGTAATCGATTTTCAATGTAACGCCATTTAGCAGAATCTTGCGGCAAGATATCTTGGGTACCTCTCGGCATCTTAATCATAAAACTCTCTCCTTTATTATTAAAAAAGATTAAAATAGTCTTTCATTTTCATATGGGTTATAAAAAATTAAAAAGTCCCTTGTATAGTACAAAACTATACAAGGGACGATTCACCGTGTTGCCACCCTATTTGATTATACTTATAAAAGCACAATCCACTCAAAACGCTTAACGTGCGCCATCCGACTTTTAATTAAAAGTACCTCTTCTTGCGTTCAAATTTTTAAATTACTAAGTACAATCTTACAGCCAGGGATTGTATTTCTACGCATTAAATGCTACCTACTTCATTTAAAATTTCAAGAATCATATCGGTTTTACTTATAAAGTTCATCAATAATGATAACGATTTTTAGAATAATTTGCAAGGTCTAGGATGAGAAATATTGTTTTAGACCATCAACAATAGCTTGTTCAACCACCTGTCTATGTAATTGATCATTAATCATAGATTCGTCAGTAGGGTTACTTATATAGCCTAACTCTAACAGTACTGCTGGTATATCTGTCTGTCTCAACACTTGATAATTTTGTTGTCTAGAACCTCGATTTGTCAATAATGCCTTCTTTTGAATTGCAGAATTTAAAGTTTGTGCAAGTGATTCTTGCTTGTCTTTAAACCAATAAACAGTTACTCCATTGGCATTTGAAGAATCAAGCGCATCATTATGTATACTAATAAATGCGTCACCCTTTATATTTCTATCATCCAGGGACACATATTTATCATTGGAACGAGTCATTTTTACATGAGCACCTTCCTTGTTTAATAACTTTTTCAATTCTTTAGCAGTTTTAAGCGTGTAATTTTTTTCGAGACTTTTAGATGGCGTACTACTTGAGGCACCCTGGTCACTTCCACCGTGACCAGGGTCAAGTACAATTGTTTTTCCTTTTAGAGGGTTTGACGAAAGTGATTGATCAGCAGGAATGTTCAAATTCGTGTGCCAACCAGCAACCCAGCCTTTCTCAGTGCCAGCGTGATTTTGAACTTCAATCCATTTCCCTTTTCGATCTATTTTCTTAAAACTTTCGCCTTTATCTATTTTATATATAACAGGATAGGCGGCATTAGGTCCTGTTCTTAACTCAGCATTATCAGTTATAGTAATTTGACCTGTATCTTCATCGCTTAAATTAACAAACATAAAAAGTAAAATTAAAAATATAATAAAAATTGCAATTACTACAAGCGTAAGTCGATTTTTTAGACCATGTTTAGTTAGCCATGAATCTATTTTCTTCATATTATTTTCCCATCCTGCGATTCATAGATCAATGTGACAGGTCCATCGTTATGAATTTCTACATTCATATGTGTTCCAAACTCACCTGTTTTGACAATTAAGCCATAACCTTCTAATTCTTTATTAAATTTTTGATATAAGTCTTTAGCTTGTTCTGGAGCTTTAGAATTTGAGAATCCAGGTCTATTTCCCTTTTTAACATCAGCGTATATAGTAAATTGGGAAACTGAAAGAATTTCTCCTTCGACTTGTTGAATATTTAAATTCAATTTGTCATTTTCATCTTCAAAGAGACGTGCATGAGCAATCTTTCTTGCGATGACTTTTACATCCTCTTCGGTAGAACTTTGACCTACTCCTACAAGTAAACAATACCCTTTATTAATTTGGTTATCAATTGTATCATTCGTAACTCTAGCATTTTTAACTCTTTGTACAATTATCTTCATTTCTTTTGCACCTCTAGTTCCAAACTCTAGATACTGTATAAACGTCACCTAGTTGTTTAATTTTTTCAACGACACGGTACACATCATTGACATTTTTTACCATCACGCTAATATTAATTACAGCATTTTTATCAATGTCTGAACGCCCAGAAACTTTAATCAAGCTTCCAGCAGTAGAATTCACAGCTTGTAATACTTCGTTGAGCAAGCCATTTCTATCATATGCAGTAACCTCTAAATCGACTTGATATTGTTGTGTTGAATCTTTAGATTTTACCCACTCTACCGAAATCAATCGATCTGTTTCATTTTTTATATTTGGACAATCTGTACGATGAACTTTAATCCCGTGTCCTTTAGTGATATAACCAACAATATCATCACCTGGTATAGGATTACAACATTTTGATAACTTGATTAAGACGTTTTCTAATCCCTCAACGTATACACCACTGTCTGTGGTAATATCTTTTTTTATAGGTACAGATTTTGTAACTTCCTGCGCCTCATTTAATGCCTTTTGTTTATCTAATATTCTTTGTCGTTCAGTTAATTTATTGACGATTTGTATTGATGTAACACCACCGAATCCAACAGCTGCGTACAAATCTTCATCATTTGCAAAATGATATTTTTCATTAACGACTTCTAAATTTTTCTCAGTTAAAATATCCTCAACACGGAATCCTTGCTCTTTAATCTCCGCTTCTACCATAAATTTACCTTTTTCTATATTAGAAGAACGATCTTGTTTTTTAAAGAAACTTTTGATTTTACTTTTAGCACTAGAAGATTTTACAATTTTCAACCAGTCTCTACTTGGACCGTAAGAGTGTTTACTTGTACGAATCTCTATAATATCACCAGTTTGTAGAACATAATCTATAGGTACGATTTTACCATTAACCTTAGCCCCAATCATTTTATTTCCTACTTCACTGTGTATTGCATAAGCAAAATCAATTGGTACTGCACCATAAGGTAACTCTATAACATCACTAGCTGGTGTAAATGCATATACCTTATCGCTCTGTAAATCATATTTTAAGGATTCCATAAATTCTTGCGCATCTGCAGAAGTATGGTCAGTTTCAGCAAGTTCTTTTAACCAATTAAGCTTATTTTGAAAATCCTGTGTTTTTTGATTAACTGTCTTACCTTCTTTATAAGCCCAATGTGCAGCAACACCATGTTCAGCGATTTCATGCATTTCGTGTGTTCGAATTTGTATTTCTAAAGGGTCGCCATTGGGTCCAACTACAGTGGTATGTAGTGATTGATACATATTTTGTTTAGGCATAGCTATATAATCTTTAAAACGTCCAGGCATTGGTTTCCATAATGTATGAACTAAACCAAGCGTCGCATAACAATCGTTTATCGAATTAACTATAATACGTATAGCAAGCAAATCAAATATTTGATCAAATTGCTTTTTTTGTTTAATCATTTTGCGATATATACTGTAAATATGTTTTGGTCTACCGTTAATTTCGCCCGAAAGATTCATTTTAGTCATTTCGTTTTTAATTTTATTGATTGCATTTGTAATGTAAGCTTCGCGTTCACTACGTTTTTTCTTCATAAGATTAACGATGCGGAAATATTGGACACTGTCAATATATCTCAGCGCTGTATCTTCAAGTTCCCACTTTATCGTGTTGATTCCAAGTCGATGTGCTAGCGGAGCATAGATTTCTAAGGTTTCCTTAGAGATTCTTACCTGCTTCTCTCTTGGCATTGCCTTTAAAGTTCTCATATTATGAAGCCGATCTGCCAACTTCACTAAAATTACACGTACATCTTTAGCAATAGCAATAAATAGTTTACGATGGTTTTCTGCTTGTTGTTCTTCCTTAGAACGATACTTAACCTTTTTAAGTTTAGTTACCCCGTCTACGATTCGTGCAATTTCTTCATTAAACATATCTTTAACATCTTCAAATGTATAAGAAGTATCTTCAATCACATCATGTAGAAATCCAGCGACAATAGTGGGTCCGTCTAAACGCATCTCTGTTAAAATCCCTGCAACTTGAATAGGATGCATAATATATGGTAAGCCATTTTTTCTAAATTGACCCTTATGTGCCTCATAAGCTATATGATAACTTTTGAGAACATATTCATATTCACTTGTTGATAAATATGATTTAGCTTTATAAAGCACCTCATCCGCGCTATATGGATACTCGTTATTCACTTTAATGACACCCCACTCAATTCATTACTTTCGTTTAGTACTCATGTTGCAAAGATGTTTAACATACCACATGAAAGTACTTATTCATTGTTATTGTATTCATTTTACCATAAATCATTTATAGCTTAAGAAAGTAGAAAGGTTCTACATATATCAAATTATCATGTTCAACTATATAATTGAAACTCATTTATTAATTTTCTAAATAATAGTTTCATGATACTACAATATGACTTACAAATAAATAAATGATGTTAAACTTTAATCACACATTTAAATTTACATTTAAGTTGTCGGTTCCAATTAAAAAATTAAAACACATAATTTTATTTAATATCGATTTAAAACAATGTCCAATTATAAATAGAGATGAATACTTAGCTGATGTTCACAGTAGTTATAAAATAAACTAATATAAAATTGATAATCATTTTAATACATTAAGCTTTTCAAAAAGATTAATGAGCCTGATATTATTTTTTCAGGCTCATAAAAATCTAAATTTTATTATTTTTATTCATCATATGAAATCAAACTCATCACATCATAATCTTTTATTTTATCAATTCCATTCAAATATTTAAGTTCAATAATAAACGCAATACCTACAACTATACCACCTAATTGTTCAACAAGTTTTATTGCAGCTTCAATTGTTCCACCTGTAGCTAGTAAATCATCAGTAATTAAAACTCGTTGTCCAGGTTTAATCGCATCTTTATGCATAGTTAATACGTTAGTTCCATATTCTAAATTATATTCATAACGAATAACTTCTCGAGGTAGTTTTCCTTCTTTACGTACTGGAGCAAAACCAATACCCATTGAGTAAGCAACTGGACACCCTATTATAAACCCTCTGGCTTCAGGACCAACTACTATATCTATATTTTTTTCTTTTGCATATTCAACAATTTGATCCGTAGCATAGCCATAAGCTTCACCATTATCCATTATAGTTGTTATATCCTTAAAGCTTACACCTGCTGAAGGCCAATCTTTTACTTCTGAAACATATTGTTTTAAATCCATTGTTTTTCCTCCTGAAAGCTATGTTAACTTTGATATTATCCATTCTTTTATATTTAAAAAATCATCATAGAGAAGGCGTTCTTCTACTTCCATACGTGCTTGTCTCATTTGGTAAATACGACTATTTTCTATATCTTGTTTATTTGGCGTCGGATTTATCTTAATCAATCCCTTTTCGTCGTAAATAAACTCCAATTCTTTAAAGACTTTAAGCATGAATGTTAATATTTCGGGCTTAATATTTAAGTACTCACAAAGCAGCATACCTTCTTTAATTAAGTCAGTTTCTTTTTTGTTTATTAAAGCTTTGTAACACTTTTTAAAAAGCGACTTGCTAGGGATACCTTCAAAATATATTGACTTATCATGCTGCAGAACTAAATATAGTTGAGAAATTTGTGAATGTTCTAAAGTTTGTTCAATTTCCACCATAGTATTAGGTAAGTCTCTAAACACTATTTTATCATAAGGTCTATCAATAGCCTCACCATAATGATAGTAATGTGAATTGCTTTTTTTGAGTTTCGGATGAATGACATAGGCAACATTTGATTCAGTTTCTTTAAATTGTATATTTTTACGTTTACTACGATAATCCAAAATTTGTAATTGGTCTATAGCAATATCTTTGATGATAAATTGAGGTGTTTGATTACCATTCCATTCATTAATTTGCAATGTTCCTATTATATGAATCGGTTGACCTGCTTCGAGTTCACTTGCTAAATGTCCATGATTCCAAAATAAAGCAGTTAAACCTGAATGACCAAGCGTTAACTTAAGATGTTTATTATCCTGTCCGATTCCTTTTGTTGACTTGACAATTAAATCTCTAACCATAAAAAGAGGACTATTAAAGTCCGTACCAAAAGGCCTTAATTGAAATATATCTTTAATATTTTTAATGTTAATTTCTGTTTCTTCAAGTTGCGCATCCACCTTTATTGAAGGCTCTAATGAAGTGGTAACTGTAAGTTCCTTCATCCACACATTTAGCTCTTTATGTAAACGTTCAATATTATCGATAGGCATCGTCATTCCTGCAGCCATGTGATGACCACCAAACTTATCAATTAACTGTTGATGATCATTTAAAATATCAAACATGGAAACTTGTTCAATCGACCTCGCAGAACCCTTGGCATGATTTTGATTTTTATCAATATTTAAAATTAATGTTGGTAATGCATATGTTTCTACAATTTTAGATGCAACAATACCTAATACACCCTCATGCCAACCCTCTTTGGCAAGTAAAAGAAACAAATGTCCTTGTTTGATTTGTTCCTCTGCTAATATCAATGCTTCATCAGTAATTTTAGATACTATATCTTTACGTTCTTGATTAAAATGTTCAACTTGTTCAGCTAAAAATTCCGCCTCTTCAAATTCATCGGACAATAAAAGTTCAGCAGCTAATGATGCATCTTCTAGTCTACCAACAGCATTTAATCGAGGTCCAATAATAAAACCAATCGTTTCTTCTGTTATTTCATCATTAAAACCCGCTTGATTTAAGATAGCCTTTATGGACGATGGTGTATGACTGTTTAATATCTTTAATCCTTGCTTTACAATATATCTATTCTCATCTGTTAATGATACTAAATCTGCAATCGTACCTATGGCAGCTAATGCTATGAAATGTTGAGGTGGATGCTTTATCAATCCTTGGGCCAATTTATAAGCAACACCCGCACCACATAAATATTTAAAAGGATATTCAAAATTAGGATGCATCGGATGTACAATTGCAAAAGCATCAGGTAAAGTTTCTCCTATTTCATGATGATCTGTCACTATAACATCTACACCTAATTCTTGTATGGTACTTATTTCATGATGTCCTTGTATACCATTATCTACAGTTATTATTAAGGAGATCCCTTCGTCATAAGCATTTTTAAATGCTAATTCATTAGGTCCATATCCTTCTGTAAATCTATTGGGAATATACCACCCCACCTGAGCGCCAAGTATACGTAAAGTAGACACTAGAATTGTAGTAGATGTAACACCATCTGCATCATAGTCACCATATACTAGTATTCGTTCATTTTGATCGATAGCTAATTTAATGCGATCAATCGCTTTTTGCATATCACTTAATAACATATAATCATGACTAATGTTAGTGTCTTTAAATAGATTTTGAATCTCCTGATTATCCACAATATTTTTACTCTCTAATACCTTTTTTACTATGGGTGAAAGTTTAAATTGATCACTACTACTCTCACTTATAAAGGTGTCAGGTTGAGTTATATCCCAATTATATTTTGATTTAATCATTATAATCGTCCTCATTTCCACAGGTCATTATACCGAAATTTTAATGAAATAAAAAGTACTTGCATTTTTTAAAAGAATATAAAGTTACAATTCTTCACAAAACTTTTATCGTTCAGTTTTTTCATTAACTGCTAACTTAATGATTAAACGCTAATACATGAAATCAAGCCAACCAAAGTAGATAATTCACCTTGGTTGGCTTGTAAACTTTTAAAATTATAAAAATGTGAAGAAGTTAAACTAAGATTTTTTCATCGTTAGATTTCTTCTCTTTGTGCACTATTAATTTATTATTTTTTGTCTTTTTAAACTGTCGTTTCTTCAACATGCCCCATAATGGTACAGCAATGAAAATTGATGAGAATACACCAGATAATAATCCAATTAGCAATGCTAAAGAGAAATTAAATATTGTTGGTGCACCTAAAATTAAAATTGAAACTACCACTACAACTACAGTTAACACTGTATTAATAGAACGTGTCATAGTTTGTCTAATAGAGCGGTTGACTATATCATCAATTTGATCAGTATGCGTAATGACTTTAACTTTATGCAGATTTTCTCGAACACGGTCGAAAGTTACGATTGTATCATTGATTGAATAACCAACGATAGTTAATACTGCTGCAATAAACGTTAAATCTACTTCTATTCTAAACAAACTAAAGATTGCAATGATGATAAATACATCATGTAATAATGCAAGTACAGAAGATAGGCCCATACGCCATTCAAATCTTAGTGAAACATAGATAATAATACCTATAGAAGCAAGTATTAATGCAGTTACAGCATTTTTAGCAAGTTCTTGGCCAATGAGAGGTGAAACGGTATTAATTTGTGGATTATCTCCAAATTCAGATTTCACCTTAGCACTTAATTTATTGTCTTCCTCACGTGATAAATCTTTTTTAAACTGAACTGTGGCATTTTTATTTCCACTACCATTAATCTGTATTTGATCTGGTTCTAATCCAGCTGATTTTACAGTTTTCTCAACCTGTGCTTGTGTTATAGCATTTTTAGATTGAATATCTGCTCTTGTTCCGGATGAGAAATCAATACCTAAGTTTAATTTAAATATCGAAATGATAATCAATCCAATAATTACAATTAAAATACTAAGTGAAATAAGTGGCTTAGCTAATTTAACAAAGTTTAACTTTTCATATGATGTTTTTAAATCATGTACATCTTTACCTTCATTAATATCATGTCTATTCTTCTTCTTAACACCAAATAACCAGTATTGTTTTTTAAAGAAGTTTGAAGATACCAGTAATGATAACAACCCTCTTGATAAGAATACTGCGGTTACAAATATCATTAAGATACCTAAGAGTAACATCGTTGCGAAGCCTTTGACTGAACTTTCTCCAAAGAAGAAAAGCACAGCCGCAGCAATGACAGTTGTTAAATTGGAATCAAATATAGTTAAGAATGAACTTTTATTTGCTTTAGAATACGCTTGTTTAAGCGTGCGTCCAATTCTTAGTTCATCTTTAATACGTTCATACATAATGATATTGGCATCGACAGCCATACCTACACCTAAAACTAATGCCGCCAATCCAGGTAGAGTTAATACACCTGATATGAAATTGAATGCGACTAAAGTTAAATAAATATAAGCGGTTAAGGCAATGATTGCAACTAAACCAGGCAAACGATAGAAACCAAGCATAAATAAATAAATTAATGCTATACCTACAATTGATGCAAACATGGTCTTATCTAAAGCATCTTGACCAAATTGTGCACCAACAGAGTTAGAGTAAATTTCTTTTAAATCAACTGGTAATGAACCGGCATTTAATAACTCGGCTATTTGTTTAGCTTCTTCAACACCTTTTTTACCATTGAACCCACCTGAAATTTCAACACTACTAGAATTAATAGGTTGGTCTACACTCGCTGCAGATATAAATTTAGGCTTTTTACCTTCTTGTTGCTTTTTAGCTTCTTTCTTGTAACTATCGCCTTTTTCGAAATCTAACCAAACTACCATGACATTGTCACGTTTTTTAGAAATCTTTTCAGTTACTTTCTTAAATTTATCTTTACTTTTTACTTTAAATGTAACTGTTGGCTGATTAGTTTCTTGTTTAAATTCTTGTTTAGCAGAGCCTTGTTTAATGTCTGAACCAGACATTAAAACATGATCTTCAGCATCTCTAATTGTTAAATTAGCTTGTGTCGATAATAATTTACGCGCTTGTGCTTGATCCTTTATACCTGCTAATTGTACACGAATTCGATTAGGATCTTCGATTTGTATTTTCGGTTCTGATACACCTAGAACATTTACACGATTTTCTAATGTTTGAGATGTAGCCTGAAGTGCTTTTTTATCAATTTTATCTCCTTTATTTAAAGGATCTACTTGGAAGAGGACTTCAAAACCACCTTGCAAATCTAGACCTAAATTAACATTTTTAACTACATTCTTATACGTCATACCCATTCCAGTGAATAGTAGAGCTACGAGGAGTATGAATGCAATTATTCTACTCGTTTTCTTCACATGAACACCTCATTATTTACTTATGTATCTAGAATACTCGATGAATAAATTATCGTGCAAGTTAAAATGATATTACGTTCACTTTAACGGACTTACTTATATTAACATACTCATAGAAATAGTGAAATTATTGTCTAAAAATGCAACAATTTTATAATAATTTTTCTATTTAAACAATGCTAAAAAAACCTGAGACAGAAATTGTCCCAGGCATTCTTAACATTATAATAATCAATACAGAAGTTAAAATGCATTTATCTTATTCATTTAAGACTAAAATACCATTACAGTAGAAAGATAAAATATTCCATAAGCTATTTATCCCCTACATTTAGGTATCAATCTGTATTTATGAAGGGTCTACTTGTTTTATTGCTGGTTTTTCAAAAGTCATTTCTGTTCCATTACTATTTACAGTAATGATTACAGAAGTTTCATCTACAGCTTTAATAGTTCCTTTAATACCACCGATTGTAGTAATCTTTTGACCCGCTTCTACACGGTTAATCATTGCACGATGTTCTTTTGCACGTTTTTGTTGTGGTCTTATTAATAAGAAATACATTACAACCAATAATAAAATTGGTATAATCAATGAAGTTAATTCCATTTTAGTTACTCCTCTTTAAAAGTTTTTAGGGTTTTCTACATTTAATCCATATTGTTCAAAGAATTCATCTTTAAAATCTAAAAGACGGTCTTCTCGAATGGCTTGTCTAATATCTTCCATTAATTTTAGCAGAAAATGTAAATTATGAATAGTAGTAAGACGGATACCAAAAGTCTCTTCCGCTTTAACTAGATGTCTAATATAAGCTCTTGTGTAATGTTGACATGTATAACAGTCACATTGTTCATCAAGTGGTCTTAAATCATCTGCATATTTAGCGTTTTTAACAACTAATCGACCATTTGATGTCATACAAGTACCATTTCTAGCAATTCTAGTAGGCAATACACAATCAAACATATCCATACCCCTAATGCTACATTCAATCAAAGCATCAGGAGAACCTACTCCCATTAAATATCTAGGTTTATCTTTCGGCATAAATTGTTCTGTATGTTCAACCATGTCATACATAACAGGTTTTGGCTCACCTACAGACAGCCCTCCTATCGCATACCCTGGAAAATCAAGACTGACAAGTTCTTTAGCACTTTGTTCTCTTAAATCTTTGTATTCTCCGCCTTGAATAATACCGAACAGTGCTTGTTCTTCAGGGCGTTGATGTGCTTTTAAACATCTGGCTGCCCATCGAGTTGTACGTTCGATTGAATCTTTGACGTACTCATATTCAGCTGGCATTGGTGGACATTCATCAAATGCCATCATAATATCAGAACCTAAATCATTCTGTATTTGCATAGACTTCTCGGGACTCAAAAATAGCTTTGAGCCATTAGTATGGTGTCTAAATTCTACACCTTCTTCAGAAATTTTGCGCAAATTACTTAAACTAAATACTTGGAAACCACCAGAATCTGTTAAAATTGGACCGTCCCAATTCATGAATTTGTGTAATCCCCCAGCGTGCTTGATAATATCATTTCCTGGTTGTAACCACAAATGATATGTGTTTCCTAATATAATCTTTGCTTCTATGTCTCTTAATTCTTCCGGGCTCATTGTTTTAACTGTTGCTTTTGTCCCAACCGGCATAAACATTGGTGTTTCAAAAGATCCATGCGGTGTATGTACAATTCCTAATCTGGCACCGGATTGTTTACATGTTTTTATATGCTCATATGTCACTGCAGGCATATGTTAAACCTCACATTCTTTTATATAATTAACATTGCATCTCCAAAGCTAAAGAATCGATACTCCATTTCAACAGCTTTATGATAAGCGTTTAAAATATATTTTTTACTGCTAAATGCTGAAACTAGCATGACTAACGTTGACTTGGGTAAGTGGAAATTAGTAATTAACCCATCTATCGCTTTAAACTCAAAGCCAGGATAAATAAAGATATCAGTCCATCCACTTGTAGCAACAAATTGAGGATGATCACGACGTATCGTTTCTAATGTACGCGTTGATGTTGTCCCAACTGATATCACACGCTTACCATTTTCTTTTGTTTGATTTAATAAATCAGCCGTTTCTTGTGTCATTTGATAATACTCACTATGCATTTCGTGATCATCGATATTATCAACACTTACGGGTCTAAAGGTTCCTAATCCAACATGTAATGTAATAAAGGCAATATGAACCCCTTTTTGTTCAATTTTATTTAATAAATCATCAGTAAAATGTAAACCTGCTGTTGGTGCAGCTGCTGATCCACTTTCTTTAGCATAAACCGTTTGATACCTATCAGGATCATCTAATCTTTCTTTAATGTATGGAGGTAATGGCATCTCACCTAATTCATCTAAGCGTTCTTGAAGTATACCCTCATAAT
This sequence comes from Staphylococcus sp. HMSC34G04, assembly GCF_001838765.1. Taxonomy (NCBI): domain Bacteria; kingdom Bacillati; phylum Bacillota; class Bacilli; order Caryophanales; family Staphylococcaceae; genus Staphylococcus; species Staphylococcus sp. HMSC34G04. The sequence continues at coordinate 180,708 of NZ_KV838719.1, read as the reverse complement.
GTAGACGCATAATACGCCCGCCCTGTTCGAGTTCCTCAATACACTCAGCAACGATTTTACCATCTCCAAAATTTAGACGATGACCTTTTTTAATTCTCTTTGCAGGTTTAAGTAAAACTTCCCAATCATTACCTTCAATTTGGGTGAGCATTAGCATTTCAACTTTAGCACCAGTTTCTTCTTTTAGGCCAAATAATCTAGCAGGCATAACACGTGTATCATTAAGAACTAATGTATCACCTGGCTCAAAATAATGGATGACATCTCTAAAATGTAAGTGTGTCATCTCACCAGTATCTTTTCTAAGAACTAACAATCTACTTTGGTCTCTGTTTTTTAGTGGTGTTTGTGCAATGAGAGACTCTGGCAAATGATAATCGAAATCTTCGATATTCAAATTATTTCCTCTTTTCGTTAGTAGTATTAAAGTGTTCAAAGGCTAAAGCAGTTGCTTTTCTCCCACGTGGAGTCCTTTCCAAGAAACCTTTTTGGATTAAGAAAGGTTCATATACATCTTCTATAGTCACTCGTTCTTCACCTATTGAAACTGCAATTGTATCTAATCCAACAGGACCACCGTTGTACTGATTAATAATACAATTCATCATTTTATGGTCGATGTAATCTAAACCTTGTTGATCGACCTGCAATAATTGTAATGCTCGTTTAGTCGTTTCAATATATATCTGATCGTCTTCATTTACTTGTTGGAAGTCTCTTACACGTTTTAGTAACCTATTCGCTATCCTAGGTGTACCTCTAGAGCGACGAGCTAATTCTAAAGCACTTTCCTTATCGATGTCCGTTCCAAGCACCTCTGCAGTTCTCGTGATTATTTCCTTTAAATCATTTTCATTATAGTACTCTAATCTAAGATGCACACCAAAACGATCTCTTAACGGACCCGTCAAACTACCGGCTCTTGTCGTTGCTCCAACTAATGTAAAAGGCGGCAAATCTAATCGAATGCTTCTTGCTTCATCGCCTTTACCAATAATGATATCTAAGAAAAAGTCCTCCATAGCAGGGTACAGAACTTCTTCAACAACACTACTTAATCTATGAATTTCATCGATAAATAACACATCACCTGGCTGTAACCCAGATAATATCGCTGCTAAGTCACCTGGTCTTTCTAAAGATGGTCCTGAAATAGTACGAATATTTACATCCATCTCATTAGCAATGATATTTGATAAAGTCGTTTTACCTAGTCCTGGAGGACCAAATAACAAGACATGATCGAGAGGCTCTTGTCTAAGTTTGGCAGCCTTGATAAAGACTTCTAAATTACTTTTTATAGAGGATTGACCTATATACTGCTTTAATTGTGTTGGTCTTAGTGATAATTCCAAGTCAGTATCTTCATTATGAAATTCTTGATCGACCATTCTTTTATCCATTTGACTTCCTCCATTAAGAAACTAGTGTTTGTAGTCCTATTTTAACGGCTTCATCCACACTATTCACATTATGTTTGTTGAGTGATTTTTCTACTTTACTTAATTCTCGTTTAGAATAGCCCAGTGCTTGTAAAGCTAATAGTGCTTCAGATATAATTTGATTTTGCTCATTACCATTAACTTGAGTTTGTAATAAATCGTCACTATTTTCTTCAGTAATTGTAACCTTCCCTTTTAAATCTAACACAATTTGTCTTGCAGTTTTCTTTCCTATCCCAGGAAATTGTGTTAAATAAGCATCATTTTCATTTTCTATAGCTAATTTAACTTCATATGGTGTACTTGAAGCAAGTATCGCCAAAGCGGATTTAGGTCCTATACCAGTCACTTTTATTAAGCTAAGAAACATTTCTTTTTCCTCTTCATTGATAAAGCCATATAGTAATTGGGCATCTTCTCGTACAATTAGTGAAGTATAAATTTGGACTTCTTTTTCAAGATATTTTTGAAAACGATACGAATTAGGCGTTTGTATTTCATAACCTATGCCACATGTCTCAACTACTACATGTGTAGGGAACAATTGAGATAATGTTCCTTTAATATATGCATACATGTCAGTACTCCTTTACATAGTCATACTTATTAAGTCTACTTTAGTTACATGATTTATCTCTCTTAATGATTCAATGACCTCGTCAATGGATAAATTAGAATTTCTCGCATTCAAAGATAATGTGATTGTCGCTTTATCTTCAATTGGAACACTTTGATGTATTGTCAAAACTGATAATTTAAGTTGCGAGATTGCATTAAGAACTTGGGCTAACATTCCAACAATATCATTTACATATAAAATCAAAGTAAATTCTCTTTGATCTAATATTTTTTCATCTACTGGAAATATTGTCTCTCTGTATTTGTAAAATGCACTTCTAGAGAGATTGAATTGTTTTACAGCATCATAAATGGACAAATTCGAATTATTTTTTAAAGCATCCTTAACTTTTAAAGTTTTGATGACAGATTCTGGTAGTACATCTTCTCTAATTAAATAAAATTTTCGATTGTCTTTATTGTCCAATTTAGACACCCCTATTCGACAAATTCAAATTCTCCACCTAAGATTCTAACAATATCACCATTGCTACAACCTCTCTCTCTTAAAGCATCATCAATACCCATTGACCGCATTTGTCTTGCAAACCTTCTTACAGCTGGATCACTATTGAAATCAGTCATTTTAAACATTCTTTCAATAGCATTGCCACTCACTACATATGCGCCGTCATCATCTCTAGAAATAGTAAATTTATCTGCTGATGGTGTGTGTTTATATAATACACGATTAACACCTAAATTCTCATCTTCTTCAACCGAGAAGTCAACATCTTTAACTTCCTCGAGCTTATCAGCAATTTGATATAATAATTGATCAATATTGTCTCTCGTAATAGTTGAAACAGGAACGACTGTCACATCATTATCTAATTGTTCCTTAAAAAGTGACAAATTCCCTTGTGAATCAGGTAAATCCATTTTATTTGCTACTATAATTTGCGGGCGATCTTCTAAGCGTTGTTTATAATTTATTAATTCTTGATTAATAATTTTATAATCATCTAATGGGTCTCGACCTTCTGACCCACTCATATCAATCATATGGACAATCACTTTAGTTCGTTCAACATGTCTTAAGAATTGATGTCCAAGGCCGACACCATCAGAAGCGCCCTCAATTAATCCTGGTAAATCTGCCATAACAAAACTTCTATGATCAGGCGTTGAAACGACACCTAGATTAGGTTTTATTGTCGTAAAATGATAAGCACCTATCTTAGGTTTCGCTTTAGAAACTATTGAAAGCAATGTGGATTTACCTACACTAGGAAAACCTACTAATCCAACATCTGCTAACAATTTCAACTCTAAAGTTACTTCTAATTCTTCGCCTGGCTCACCATTTTCACTAAAATCAGGTGCAGGATTTCTAGGGGTAGCAAATCTTGAGTTACCACGCCCGCCACGTCCTCCTCTAGCTACAATAGCACGTTGGCCATCTTCAACCAAATCTGCAAGCACTTCTTCACTTTCAACACTTTTAATAATTGTACCTGGTGGTACTTTTAACACTAAGTCTTCCGCATTTTTACCATGCATGTTGCTACTTTGACCATTTTCGCCTTTTTTAGCTTTAAAATGTCTTTGATATCTGAAATCTAATAAAGTTCTCAATCCTTCATCCACCTCAAATATCACAGAAGCACCTTTACCACCGTCGCCACCAGCTGGACCACCAAAAGGTACATATTTTTCTCTTCTATAAGCAGTGATGCCATTACCTCCATCACCAGCTTTTAGAGATATTTTCACTTGATCGACGAACATATATCTCACCTCTTTTACTCCGAAATTTTCATCTTATTAATTATATCACTATACATAATGATATAAAAACTATAGTCAATAAGTATTTTTATCTAAACAAAATAAAACACCAGAAGTATTCACTTCTGGTGTTTACTAGACAAAATTATTCAGCAACTGCGTATACAGAAACTTGCTTTTTGTCGCGACCTTTGCGTTCAAACTTAACAACGCCGTCGATTTTAGCGAATAATGTATCATCGCCACCACGACCTACATTTTCACCAGGGTAGATTTTAGTACCACGTTGGCGATAAAGAATAGAACCACCTGATACATATTGACCATCAGCACGTTTTGCACCTAAACGTTTAGACTCAGAGTCACGTCCGTTTTTTGTAGAACTTACCCCTTTTTTAGATGCGAAGAATTGTAAGTTTAATTTTAACATCGGGATACACCTCACTTATAATTTAATTTGATATTTTCATTATATTCTTCTTCTATCGTTTGTAAAGAAACTAACATTGCTTGAAGAATTAATTGAGCTTCTTTGTTATTCGTATCAACACTTCTTATATGAAAATATCCGCCGTCATCTTCATAGTTGATATCTGGCTTCTCTGATGTTAATCCCATTATAGCATTAACACTTCCAAATAAGACTGCTGATGCTCCTGCACAGACAATATCATGACCATATTCACCATGATTTGCATGACCATCCATGACTACATCTGTGACCTTACCTTCGTCATTAACCGTAATATCAACAGTAATCATACGATTATGCGTTGATTTTATCGATAGTTAATTTAGTATATGGTTGACGATGGCCTTTTTTACGTTTAGAGTCTTTACGACGTTTGTAAGTGAAGACAGTAATTTTTTTACCGCGTCCTTGTTTATTAACTGTCGCAGTTACTGATGCACCTTCAACTGTTGGAGCACCAACTTTAACTGAGTCGCCACCTACAAATAAAACTTTATCAAAAGTGAAAGAGTCACCTTCGTTAGCATTTAATTTTTCAACGTAGATTTCTTGACCTTCTTCTACTTTGATTTGTTTTCCACCTGTTTCAATAATAGCAAACATACTTTGCACCTCCTATATAATAAGTCACGCCATATACAGGTGACAATATGATTGTACTTCAACCTGTATGTGAGCGGTTGTATGTAGCTTGAAACTACTCAACTACTGCATCTTACCATCACTAAGCCTTACTGTCAATTGTGTTTTTTATTTTTTTAGTAAATTTAATAATAATAGGAAATAACATAATTAGTAGTAAAAAATTAATGATGAGAGTTGGAATAAGTCTTAATAATACAAACTCTATTAAATTAAATTCAATGAAACCTATTACTCCATAAATCATAGCCACATATATTTCTAAAAATACTGTGGATAATAAAATGATAAAAAATAATACAGAATAATCACGATAAAAGATCTTAAAAAATTTATCAACTATAACAACTAAAATGATATATCCAAACATATATAGACCATATATACTTCCGAAATATAAATCAGTTACTATTCCGAAGAAGAAAGCTAAAGACATAGCAACGCCAAAACCTCGGTAAACAGTCATGATAAGAATGTACATGATAGTTAAATGTGGTACAAAAATAATATCAATTTTTCCGAAATGCATGGGGATGGTAAGCCCTATAATGGTATCAATATAAAATAGAAGTATTCCTATTAGAAAGTAATAAAAAGTACGCATTAATTATCACTACCTTCATTAGGAATAGTACTAACATCACGTTTAGCAACATATACATGAGTTAAATCTGTCATATCAGCTCCAGTTTTGACCCGTACTTGTTTTGCAAGCCCGTATTGATCATTTTCGACTTTTGTTACTTCACCTATATACAACCCACTAGGTAATTGATCTGCTAATCCACTTGTTACTACTTTATCTCCTTTTTTAACGCTATCTTTGTTATTAATATCACTTATGATCAATTCTTCGTTTTTATTGTCGTATCGATCAATTAAACCAAAAATATTCTTAGTACCGTGGTGAATATTAACAGATAATTTTCCTGCCCGAGTATGAGTGGAAATAAGGTCTACTTGTGATGAAAATTGATTAACTTTGGTTACTCTTCCAACTAATCCTTCTGATGTCATGACGGCCATATTATTTTTTATACCTGCTTTAGAGCCCTTATCTATTAATATCGTATTCATCCATTGATCTGGGTTTCTCGCAATAACTGTAGTAGAAATAGGTTCATATTTTGATAAATCTTTGATATCAAGTTCTTTTTTATATTTCTTATTTTCTGATTCTAACTCTTCATTTTTAGCTTCAAGTTGTTTGATTTTATTTTTATCCTTTTTTGAGCTTCCTTTTTCAAATAAATTACCAATAGATCCAGTAACAAATTGAATTGGATAACTAATAACTCTTTGTCCAAATGATACAGAGTCTCCTACGTATTGTTCAGGTGGAGATTGGGTCTGAGAACGTATCGATAACCCTATTAATGCAATAAAAATAATCATTGCACACAAAACGACAATGAGCTTGTTATTTCTAAAAAACTTAAGCACCCAGAACACCTCTATATGACTAAAATTAGTATCTTTATATATTTTATATTACTCATTCAGTTAAATAAAGCACTAACTTTCCGAAATTGATTCTATTTTATTATTTGCCACTTTAGAACTAACATTAACTAATCTAATTAATAAAATAGATAGATTAAACGAGCTTTGGAAAACGGCACTAAATCTTGATATAACTAGACTTCAAATAATTTTTCAGTATAATCATTAGCTGTCAGAACATAAAAGTACCTGGAACAAAATTCATCGTCCCAGGCTTAACACAAAGATCAAGATTTTATTTTTATTAAAATGATAAAAATATTTATATCATTCTAAAATGAGCAATTTTACTTACTGTATTACACTTACTGATTCACTTTACTTTGATAAGCTATTCTTTATCTTTCTTATTTGAAGACTTCTCTTTCTTTTCATCCTCACTATAAAGTGTTTCTTCTTTTCTCCAGCGAGCAAAAAGATTTTGCGCTTTTGCTTGTTCATTAGCTTGTTTTTCTTTCGATTGTTCAGCCATTTTGAATCACACCAACCTTTATAAATAATCTATATAAACCCTAACGTATTTAAAACTGGTTTTCAAATGAATCATTCCTATTGTTATTGATAGGCTTCAATTGGCTTCAAATTAATAGGTTGCTTTAATTGATTTAAGTCTTCGTTCATTTCGAATTCAGTATTATAAACTCGGATATAATCATCACCAAATTTATAAATAATAAATTCATCACCTTGTTGACCAGCAAGATATTCGTCATTGAATCCCATACGTTCTAATCCTGAAACAGACATAAATTCTGCCTTATCAATCATATTAAAAACTGTCTTGATTTGACTTGCTGGAACATTATTGATGATATCATTATCTTTTAAAATGTAACTTTTATCGTTACTAGGCTGTGAATAGAGTGTATTATTTTTTTGACTCGCTTTTTGTGTGATATTTTGATGATGATTGTTCATATCATTAAGTGGGTTCCATTCTTGATTTTTGAGAAATGGTGCATGTTGAAGAGCTATATATATAATCAATATTATCGCTATTACTGCAATAATATTTTTTATAACACTAAAGATATACCTCATACGAACCCCCCTTTACAAATCAAATTTAGTATAATTTAAAATATTTTTCATTACATCAGACTATAGCCGTATAGATGATGTATCTATAGACCGATGGCAAATCTGTTAATATAATATATAATACTACATATACAATATAAGTGATTTAAGGAGGTTCAACACAATGAGCATTTTAACGATTATTTTAATTGTTTTGCTAGTCATCCTCTTATTTAAAGTTGGATTATCTATATTACGCTTTTTGATTTCAGCTGGCATTGTTTTGTTATGTATCTATTTAGGTTATCAAGGTGTATTATGGTTATTTGAGCATTTTCAAAACTTTTCAGGTTTTATTCAATAATAAATGATAAGTTAGCTATACAAATTTTTTAATTAAAATTGTTAATGTATTAAGCTAGCTTTTTTATTCATCAAAATACCCCGCTTCGACTAAACTCGTAAATTTATTATCACCAATAATAATATGATCAAGTAAATTTATACCTAATATATCTCCGCACTCTTTAAGTCTATAAGTTGTAGTAATATCCTCTTTCGAAGGTGTTACATCACCTGAAGGATGATTATGTACAACTATTATTGAATTAGAAGACTCTCTTATTGCAATATTAAATACTTCTCTTGGATGAATAATCGAACTATTCAATGTGCCTTTATATACCCAAGCTTGTTTTGTGACTATATTTTTTGAGTTAAGTAAAAGTACAACAAAATGTTCTTGCTCTAAATCTTTCATTGTCGACATCATCAGACTAGCAACATCACTAGGATGTGTAATCTGTACTTTGTCTAAAGTGCTTGTAGAATTAATACGTTCACCTAGTTCAAATGCAGCCTGCAATATTACAGCTTTATAAAGTCCAATGCCCTTTATTTTCAGTAGATCATTGATAGACATTTTTTTTAAATCTCTAATTGTGGATTGTTGCTTCAATAATTCGTTTGCAATGTCTATACTAGAAAATCCTTTTCTACCAGTGTTTAAGAGAATTGCTAAAAGTTCAACATTAGATAGAGTTTTAGCGCCATATGTAATTAAACGCTCTCTAGGTTTTTCATGCAGAGCCATTTCATTTATTCTCAATAAAATTCTCCCCCTAAAAGAAATAAAATGTGACGATAAACTAATGAAGTTACTACGAATGATATGAATATAAATGGTATTAAAGGTAAATATTTAATATCTTTAAAAGAAAAAAATTTTAAAATTATGGCAAAAATCCCCCCAATAATAAACGTAAATACAACAATAAAAAAGAAAAAATTTAACGGAAATATAAGTCCCAATATGTTAAAAAGCAATATGTCTCCATACCCTATAAATTTAGATGCGAATAGATAAATGACATGTGAAATCAAAAATATCATTACAAAATTACCAAAATAGGTTTGGGTTACGAAAACGGATACGATTGTGTAGACAAATAAGAGTCTTAAATCTATATGCATTGAGTGAATATCGTAAAGACACATCGTCAGTAGAAACAGGAAAGTTGTTAAAAATAATATGAAGTGTATATTAAAATGAGTAGGATAAAAGAAGAAAATTGCACTAAACGAAACGAATTCTCCGATTAAATATAACCGTTGTAATGGTTGATTACAACAACGAGATTGTCCACGAAGTTTTAAAAAACTTATAATAGGCAGTAAATCTAAGGGTTTAATGATAGTATGACAAAAATCACAGTGAGACCTTGAATAAAGATATTGAAGTTTTACTATATTTTGATTGCAAAATTGATAAAGAAAACTAAATATAATGCTACAAGTATAGGCAAGTAATAGCATATATCACACTCCTCAATATTTATTATAAACAGTCTTAAATAAAAGTAAATATGAGGGGAATTTTACAATTCATTCGTGAGTATGTCTTTTTTCTATACTTTAATAAACATAAATTATTAAAGAAGATTATAAAAAGAAAGAGTGAAACTTACAGTTTTAACTGCAGTTGTCACTCTTTTGAATTTAATTAAAATTAATTTTTGCTTTTACCTCACTGATGAAGTATAAACTTCCAGTAATAATCAGCCCATCACCTTCGTAATTTTCAATAAAATCAACATAATCATCAATTAAATGTAAATTATCTAATTTCAATTCTTCGGCAATTTCTTCTTTAGCTAATGCTTTTGGAAACTCAAAATCTGCTATATAGAATTTTGAGGCAATATCATTTAATTTGTTAATCATACTATGAATTGGCTTTCCTTTAATGGCAGAAAATAAAATATCAATTTTATCTCTTCCATAATAATGTCTAATTGTGTCTACTAACGCATCAACACTTTCATTATTGTGAGCACCGTCAACAACCATTAATGGTTGTTCTTTTACTTGTTCTATTCTACCTGTCCAGTTCACAGATTCTATACCGTCTATCATTTTATTAAAATCTAGTTCTATAATTTGTCTTTCATTTAATTCAATGAGAGCAGTAATTGCAAGTGCTGCATTTTCCTTTTGATGTTCCCCTAACATATTAAGAATGATAGTTTCTAATTCATAATCTTTATACCGATATGTGAACTCATCATCTTGGGAGACAACGGTAATCTCCCGATCCAATTCGATTGGTTTTGCGTTTTGTTCTAGCGCGTAATCCCTCACATACTTTAAAGCATCGTCATTTTTCACCGCATAAACAATCGGTATATGTGGTTTAATTATAGCTGCCTTGTCTTTTGCGATATCTAAATAAGTTGTACCTAAGATATCTGTATGGTCAAGTCCTATACTTGTGAGTATGGATAGCACAGGTTTAAAAACATTCGTCGAATCATTTTTTATTCCTAAACCTGCTTCAATTACCACAAAATCAACAGGATTTATCTCACCAAAGTAAAGGAACATCATTGTTGTTATAATCTCAAATTCAGTAGCCCCACCTAAATCTGTTTCTATCTCTAAGGCTTCACTAACAGGTTTAACTTGTTCAACTAATTGAACAAGTTCATCGTTCATAATTGGTACACCATTTAAACTGATACGTTCATTGAAACTTTCGATAAATGGTGAGGTAAATGTTCCGACTGAGTATCCGTTCTCAATTAATGCGGTTCTCAAGTATGCAACAGTTGAACCTTTACCATTTGTTCCACCCACATGAATACCTCTTATTTTATGTTGGGGATTATTTAATTGTTCTAGCATCCATTCCATACGTTTGACGCCAGGTTTGATACCAAATTTAGATCTTTCGTGTATCCAATACAAGCTGTCTAGGTAATTCATGATCATGCTCCTATGCCTTTAATTGTTCAATTCTTGATTTAACACCATTATATTTTTCTTGATAATGTTGTTGTTTTTCTTTTTCTTCATTAATTATTTTTTCTGGTGCTTTATTTACAAAATTCTCATTGGATAACTTTTTATCTACTCTATCTAACTCGCCTTGTAATTTATCTAATTCTTTTTCAAGTCGAGCAATTTCTTTGTCCATATCAATAAGACCTTCTAATGGCAGAACTACCTTACCAGCAACTACTACAGATGTCATTGCTTTTTCTGGAATTTCAATCTCAGTATCAATAGTCAATTGACTTGGATTACAGAATTTGTGTAGGTAACTTATGTTATCCATAAGTGTTTGTTTAATCTTTTCATCTTTAGTTTGAATTAAAATCGGTATTGCTTTAGATAACGGTGTATTAACTTCAACTCTTGATTGACGGACAGACTTAATAATTTCAACTAATTGTTCCATTGTTTGTTTACTTTCATTAAAGATTAATGCTTGATCAACAGTTGGCCAGTTAGCTTTAACAATTGTTTCTCCATGGTGTGGAAGACTTTGCCAAATTGTTTCTGTCACAAAAGGCATAAATGGATGTAACATTTTCATTATTTTATCTAAAACATAACTAAGTACTGATCGCGTCGTTTGCTTTTGAGATTCGTCCTCGCCATTCATAGGTATCTTGCTCATTTCAATATACCAGTCACAGAACTCATCCCAAATGAAATTATAAAGTGCACGACCTACCTCACCAAATTCGTATTTGTCACTTAATTCGGTTACTGTAGATATCGTTTCATTTAATCTAGTCAATATCCATTGATCTGCTAATGACAAATTACCACTTAGGTCTATATCTTCGACTTTAAAATCTTCACCAATATTCATTAAACTAAAGCGCGCAGCATTCCATATTTTATTAATGAAATTCCAAACTGATTCAACTTTTTCAGTAGAATATCTCAAGTCATGACCTGGTGAAGATCCTGTTGCTAAAAAGTAACGTAGACTGTCAGCGCCATACTCGTCAATAACATCCATCGGATCAACACCATTACCTAATGATTTACTCATTTTGCGTCCATCTTCAGCTCTGACTAAACCGTGGAGTAATACATCATTAAATGGTCTTCTATCAGTAAATTCTAATCCTTGGAAAATCATACGGGCTACCCAGAAGAAAATGATGTCATAACCAGTAACTAATGCATTTGTCGGATAATATCGTTTAAAATCATCAGCATTTGTGTCAGGCCATCCTAATGTTGAAAACGGCCAAAGTGCACTTGAGAACCATGTATCTAATACATCCTCATCTTGTATCCAATTCTCGATGTCTTCAGGCGCTTCTTCACCAACAAAGACTTCACCTGTGTCTTTATGATACCAAGCAGGTATTTGGTGTCCCCACCATAGTTGACGTGAAATCGTCCAATCTCTAATTTCTTCCATCCAGCGATTGAATGTATTTTCAAATCTACCTGGGAAAAAGTCAATTCTATCTTTTGTATTTTGATTATCCAAAGCTCTTTGTGCCAAAGGTTTCATTTTTACAAACCATTGTGTGGACAAATAAGGTTCTACAATTGCACCAGAACGTTCAGAATGTCCAACTGAATGTGTATGTTCTTCAATTTTTATAACAAGATCTTGTTCTTTTAAGTCTTTAACAAGCTGATTTCTACAATCAAATCTATCCATCCCTTTGTATTTATCAGCTTTTTCGTTCATCTTACCATATTCATCCATGACTATAATATTTTCTAATTGATGTCTTTGACCAATTTCAAAGTCATTAGGGTCATGTGCCGGAGTAACTTTCATCGCTCCTGAACCAAATTCAATATCAACGTATTCATCAGCTAAAATAGGTAACTCTCTTCCTACAATAGGTAATATAACTGTTTTACCAATCACATCTTTATATCTTTCGTCATTTGGATTTACAACGATAGCAGTGTCACCTAACATAGTCTCAGGACGTGTAGTAGCTATTTCTATATATCCATTCCCATCAGCATAAGGATATTTAAAATGATAAAAAGCACCTTGGACATCTTCATGAATGACTTCAATATCTGATAAAGCTGTTCTTGCTTTAGGATCCCAGTTAATAATTCTTTCGCCACGATAAATAATACCTTTATTATATAAATCAACAAATACTTTTCTTACCGCTTTACTTAAACCATCATCTAACGTAAAACGTTCTCTGCTATAATCTAACCCTAAGCCAAGTTTAGCCCATTGTTGTCTAATAAATGTTGCATATTCTTCTTTCCAATCCCATGCTTGCTGTAAAAATTTCTCTCTTCCTAAGTCGTGTCTGGATATACCTTGTTCATTAAGTTTTGCTTCAACCTTTGCTTGAGTTGCTATACCAGCATGATCCATACCAGGCAGATATAAAGTATCGTATCCTTGCATTCTTTTCATTCTAGTTATTATATCTTGTAATGTAGTATCCCACGCATGACCTAAATGTAATTTACCTGTAACATTAGGGGGCGGAATTACAATTGTATATGCCTCTTTAGATTTATCTTCAGATGGTTTAAAGTAACCATTACTTACCCATTCCTCATAACGACCCTTTTCAACTTCTCTTGGATCATATTTTGGTTTCATTTCCATATGTCTACCTCCTAAAAAATAAAAGAACATCCATCCTATAAAAAATAGGACGGATGTTCTGTTCCGTGGTACCACCTATATTCAAGAAGAAATAATTCATTCTTTTCTTCAAGCACTTAAGTCTATGATTAACGCTCATACACGCTTCTACCTACTTGTCATCTATGTTTCAATAGAAGTTATAAAATAGGGCTACCTTCAGACTTAATCATTTACATATTCACAGCCACCATATGCTCTCTTTAAAATGATATAAACTTACTCTTCCCAAATAATATATTCTTTTACCCATTTATATTACAATGGATATTAAAATAAGTCAATGTATTGGAGATGAATTTATGAACGAATGTGCTTTTAACACAACTGATCCCACATATCTAGAGTATCATGATTATTATTGGGGACAACCAATCTATGATAGCAAAGAATTATTTAAGCTAATGGCTCTTGAATCACAACATGCAGGTTTATCATGGTTGACAATATTAAAGAAAAAGGAATCGTATGAACAGGCATTTTACAACTTTGAACCTCAATTTATCGCACAAATGACTGAAAAGGATATTGATCATTTAATGAAATTCCCAAACATTATTCACAATCGTAAAAAATTAGAAGCAATTGTGAGCCAAGCGAAGGGATATTTAAAAATTGAAAAAGACTATGGTAGTTTTAGTAAATTTTTATGGTCCTATGTAAATCATCAACCCATAAATATGGGTTATAAAAAACCTAGAGATCGTAAAAAAGTTGATCAACGAGCTACTCAATTATCAAAAGATTTAAAAGCATATGGTTTTAAATTTTTAGGTCCAGTAACCGTGTTCTCATTTTTAGAAGCTGCTGGATTGTATGACTCACATCTTGAAGGATGTCCATTTAAACCAAATCATGGGTGAAACATAGCTAATAGTTGGTCTATGGGTATTCAAACAATATGAGTTTTTTCACACATACTAAAAGTTTACAACGTTTAATTTATCCAAATTTCACTTTTAAATAATTACATTTGCTCGCAAATATTTTCAAAGTTTTATTTAAAAAACGTATAACTCAGGTCATTAAAATCATTTTTCATTTAATCTAATATTAATAAAATAACCAATTAGTGGCGCAATGACAAATAATATAAAAAATATTCTAAAAATGTGATAGCTTGAAATCATCGCTACATCAGCTCCAGTAGCCATAGCCACTAAAACTATTTGACTCATACCTCCTGGTGCTGCTCCTAAAAACAATTCATTGATGGATTCATTAGTAATCAAATGGATTCCTATTATCATTATAAACGTTGTGACTATGAGCATTATATTTTGAAAAGCTATTGCTATTGCAATTCTTCCCTTTAAATCACTCATTAAGTTGGCAATCTGTAATCCAATACGTATCATATAAATAAGTTGCGCTGTGGCTAACAACCAATGATCTAGTGAAAATGTTAAATGTGTTGTCATATTCCATATAATTAAAACTATTATAGGTGCTAATAATTGTTTAGTGGGGAAGTTAATTTTTGACATTCCTATATAGATGATACCCACCATTGAGAATAAGATGATTATTTGCCATATATTTAATGTCTGAGAAAGTGCGGGGACTTCCATTGTAAGATGATTCATTTCATGATGTTTATCCCGAAAAAAATACGAAATAAGTGGTACTAAAATAACAACAAATATTACACGTGATGTCTGTGTTAAACTCACAACTAATATATTTGCTTTCTTATTTTCTTCTGCCATCACTAACATTTGGCTTAGCGCAACTGGTATAACACTTAAAATTGCCGTTTCTAAATTTACTTGTGCAATTTTCTTAAAAAAGAATGCAATTATCAAAGCCAATAAAATTAGTAGGATAGTGACAAAAACGATAGTTGACCAATTTTTACTTATGTCTTTAATCACTTGTTGTGTGAATGTAGAGCCAATTTGAACTCCAAGTAATATTAAACCGATTTGACTTAACCAAAATGGCCATCGTATTTTTAATTTTAATACTTTTACACATAATAACGCCGCTAATATTGGTCCAAACATAAATGGCAAAATCACATGTAGCATTTTTAATAATAGACTTAACATAATAGCAATTAATAATATGATTAAATTATTAATAAAATTCCGATTCAAAATACCACTCTACTTTCGTTAAAAGTAAGTCGAAAAAAATTTATAACTTTATTTAAATAAAAGAGTAGAACAAAATGCATCTTAAATTCCTTTTCACTATCGAACCCCAACTTGCTTTGTCTGTTGAATTTCTCAGTGAAATTTTCTGTATTGATGACATAAAATAGCTTTAAAATTTGATATAAGTGCATCTTCAATTCAGTTATAAACTACTTATAAGTTAAGAAAGTCCAGGACATTGATTTTTGCCCTAGACTCAATTAATTTAAATAATTATATTTTAAAATTATCACACAATACGACTTAATGCATTATCAAATGCTTGAATAGTTTTCTCAATATCATCTTTAGTATGTGCAGTTGATAAAAATGTTCCTTCAAATTGTGAAGGTGGTAAGAAAACACCTTCCTTAGCCATTTCTCTATACATATTACTAAATAATTTTAAATCACTTTTATTCGCTTCATCAAAATTTGTTACAGGCCCCTCATTTAAGAAGTAACCAATCATTGAACCAGCGCGATTTACTGTGATTGGAACATTGTGCTTAGCAAATACCTCTTTTAATCCTTTTTCAAGTATATCTCCTAGAGAATTAAAATACTCAT
This sequence comes from Staphylococcus sp. HMSC34G04, assembly GCF_001838765.1. Classification (NCBI taxonomy): domain Bacteria; kingdom Bacillati; phylum Bacillota; class Bacilli; order Caryophanales; family Staphylococcaceae; genus Staphylococcus; species Staphylococcus sp. HMSC34G04. Next base: position 164,628 of record NZ_KV838719.1, on the reverse strand, counting down.
AAGATTCAGGAGTAAGTTGACTCAATGTTTCATAACCACTAGTCATGGCTAAAGGATTACCTGAAAGTGTGCCGGCTTGATAAATAGTCCCAACAGGAGCAATGTAATCCATAATTTCTTTTTTACCACCAAAAGCTCCAACGGGTAAACCTCCACCTATCACTTTTCCTAAACAAGTTAAATCAGGTGTTACACCAAAGTATCCTTGCGCACAATTGTAACCTACACGGAAACCAGTCATCACTTCATCAAATATAAGTAATGCTCCATATTCAGTAGTAATATCTCTTAAACCTTGTAAAAATCCATTCACTGGAGGCACTACACCCATATTTCCAGCAACCGGTTCTACAATAACACCAGCAATATCATCGCCATATTTTTCGAACGCTAATTTAAGTGAATCTAAATCATTATATGGCACCGTGATAGTATTTTTAGCAATACCTTCAGGGACGCCTGGTGAATCAGGTAAACCTAGTGTTGCAACACCTGATCCTGCTTTAATCAGTAAAGAATCACTGTGTCCATGATAACACCCTTCAAATTTTATAATTTTATTACGTCCTGTATAACCCCTAGCTAAACGAAGTGTGTCTAAAGTAGCTTCAGTTCCTGAGGAAACCATTCTTACTTTTTCAATTGAAGGTACACGGTCAATCACAAGTTCAGCAAGTTTATTTTCTTGAAGTGTTGAAGCGCCGAAGCTTGTACCTTTATCAACTGCTTCATGTAATTTGGATATAACTTGTTGATTTTTATGTCCAAGAATTAATGGACCCCAACTTAGCACATAATCAATGTATTCATTTCCATCAATATCATATATTTTAGATCCTTCACCATGATCCATAAAAATAGCTGGTGTGTCTACTGATTTAAATGCTCTTACGGGACTGTTAACACCACCAGGCATTAATTTTTCAGCATGTTCCATTGCTTTAATAGATTTTTCAAAACTCATCATATGACCTCCACAATTATCATCTATTTATCTAAATAACGACAGATATCTTTTGCAAAGTAAGTAATTATTAAATCAGCACCTGCACGTTTCATAGATATCATTTGTTCCATAACAATTTTCTCTTCATCTATCCAACCATTTAGCGCTGCTGCTTTTGTCATACTATATTCTCCACTAACATTGTATGCTACAACTGGCACGTTCGTATTATTTTTTACATCTCTAATAATATCTAGATAACTTAAAGATGGTTTAACTATCATCATATCACAACCTTCTTTAAGATCACTTTCCAATTCTCTTAATGCTTCTAAACGGTTTGCAGGATCCATTTGATAGGTTTTTCTATCCCCAAATGAAGGTGCTGAATCTGCAGCATCTCTGAATGGACCGAAAAAGCTTGAAGCATATTTAATACCATAACTCATGATAGGAATATTTTGATATCCCGCTTGATCAAGGCCTTCACGAATTTCAGCAACAAAACCATCCATCATATTGCTTGGAGCAATGATGTCAGCTCCAGCTTCAACTTGAGAAATAGCTGTTTTTACAAGTAATGGAAGTGATTTATCATTGTCTACATCATGCGTATGATCGTCAATAACGCCACAGTGTCCGTGATCTGTGTATTCACAAAGACAAGTATCTGCCACAATAAGTAAATCCTTATATAAATTCTTGGATATTCGTGTCGCTTCTTGAACAACTCCATTATGATCATATGCACCAGATCCGATGTCATCTTTTTCATTTGGCACACCGAAGAACATAATTGCTCTAATACCTAAATCATATGCCTCTTTAATCTCTTCATGCAATAAATTTAAACTAATTTGGTATACACCTGGCAATGATTTAATTTCACTTTTTATATCATCTTGCTCAACTACAAATATTGGATATATTAAATCTTCTTTTCTGACATGAGTTTCTCTTACTAAATCACGCATTGTCTTAGATGAACGTAATCTTCTATGTCTATCAAATTTCATTTTGTTCCCTACTTTCTATAATTTTATCAATAAGTGAATCTAATGTTTGTTTATTTGCAACTTTTACAGATGCATTGAATTTTAAAATGGTCCTAGCAGTTTGCTTACCGATAGCAAAATAATGATCAAATTCAGGCACATTGTCCCCTTTGAAATAAAATTCAACTGCAGATGAACTTGAAAAAGTCACTGCGTCTATTTGATGTTTTCTAACAAGGGCCTTAACTTGACTTATATTTTTAAAATTTGGTACTGGTCTATATAAATCTATTTTAACGATTTCATTATATTTGCTCAATTGTTGAACTAATTTTGGACGTGCTTTTTCACTTGAGGGCAATAATAAATGTTGTTCTCTAATCTTAAACTCGTCCAAAAAGCCTTCTTGCGAAAAATCACGTGGCACAAAGTCGACACTAATACCTAGTTCATTACAATACTGAGCTGTTTTATCACCTATAACAGCTACCTTTTTAACTTTAACGTTTTTTAAATAAGGATAAAAGTATTTTACTGCGTTTTTAGACGAAAAAATAAGCCAGTCGTAGCTATGATCAAGCAATTTTTCATTAAAATGAAGTTGTTTTAGTTGGATAAAAGGCTTGTGGATAATATCAACTAAATGACTATGAACTTCATTCGTCTGCGTCATAACTATAACTGGTTTCATAAACTTGTTTCACCTCTATAATAGAGTTTAGTATTATTCTGCTTCATTTAACTTTTTAATTATGTCATAAGCACCTTGTTTTTTAAGTACTTGACTCACTTCTATACCTAATTGTACAGGATCAGAACCCAATGTTGTATGTTCGTATCTTTCCTTACCATCTGGAGACATAATCAGTCCTGTAAATTCAATTTGGTTATCTTGAACAATTGTTGCATATCCACCTATAGGAACCTGACAGCTGCCATCCATTTCTGATAGAAAAGTACGTTCAGCAGTCACACATTGTGCTACATCATGATTGTGTACTTTAGTTAGTAAATCTAAAAGTTCTTTGTCATCACTCCTACACTCAATACCAAGTGCACCCTGACCTATAGCAGGCAGTAATACATCTCTATCAAGATAAGTCGTAACAATATTATCTGACCAACCCATGCGTTTTAATCCAGCGGCGGCTAATATAATTGCATCGTAATCTTCAGTCTCTAATTTTTTTAATCGAGTATCGATGTTTCCACGAATCCACTTAATTTTTAAATGTGGGTATTTTGATAAAATTTGAGCGCCACGACGTAAAGAACTTGTACCTACAATGCTACCTTCAGACAATTCTTCTAATGGAATATGATTTTTGGCTATATAGGCATCAAAAGGGATTTCTCTGTCAGGAATACATCCTAATGTGAGACCGTCAGGAATTATACTTGGTACATCCTTTAGTGAATGTATTGCCATATCTATCTCTTTGTTAAATAATTCATTTTGAATTTCCTTAACAAAAAGTCCTTTACCTCCAACTTTGGATAATTGTTTATCTACAATTTTGTCGCCTTTAGTTACAATTTCTTTTATTTCAATATCCAAAGACGGATCGATAAATTTTAATTTATCAATAAATTGTTGACTTTGTGTTAGCGCTAACTTACTTCTTCGCGACCCAACAATTAATTTACGCATACGTTAAATGCCTCCTAGATACCGATTTTTATATGAAAAACAGGTTATTTCTTACCTAAAATGAGTTAAAAAGAATAGATTAATCATACACAAACAAAATAATATAATGTTAAAATAGATAAGATTTCTTTGTGATATCCATTTTTTTATTCTAATCAAAATATAAACACCATATAATAAAGTAATAATTGATGAAAATATTACTTTTGGATCTATAAATATCCTTTTACCGACTGCAAAAATCCCCCATTGCGCACCTAAAATTGTACTTAATATAAGGATAATCCATGCAACAAGTGTAGAATAGAAAACGATTGTTTCTAAAGTAGCAACACTACCAATTCTAAAGTAATTTTGATCGAAATTTTTCTCCTTTAAATTTCGATATTGAATAATATAGAGTAATGAATTTACAAATGCGATTGCAAAAAATGCATAACTTAATACTGCAAGTGCTATATGAACAAGTAATAACTCATTAATTACTGCAACTTGTTGAATTTGCGTTTGATAATGTTCAGGCTGAAATGTATTTAAAGTCATTAGGATAAATCCTATCAAATTAAGGAAAAAAACGGAAAAATTCATTACTTTAATCAAATTCAATATCAACGAAATTGATATAATAATCCATGTTAAAGAGAAAAAAACGTCAAATATAGAACCTAGTGGCACTTGTTTAGTATGAATAAAAAAAATAGACAAAGAGATTGTTTGTAAAACCCAAACAATCCCTAATGAATAAAAACCTACAGTTCTAGTCTTATAATTTTTATTAATGAAATCAACAAAGTAACATATAATACTAAACAGATAAATCATTAATATGATTTCATGAAATCTAATTAACAGGGTTTCTTGCATATCATCACCAAATTAATATGCTTATTCAAAACTAAATATTCGATGCGCTAAGATTTCCTTTGCTCTACTCTCTTTTTCTAACTTTGCTTTTTCACGAGGATCTTCGGCTTCAATATCAAATATGTTTTGAAATAGCTCTAATTTTTCATTACTTTTTTTATCAGTACTTAATTCCTTAGCCTGTTTGATAGGATCTTTTAACATTTGATTGATAATACTTTTTGTATGTTTCGAAATGACTTTACGTTCTCTTTCAGAGAGATTTGGCAATTTACGATCAATACTTTCCATAGTTTCTGCTTGGATATTCATAGCTTTTTCACGTAAAGCTCTGATTACAGGTACAACGCCAAGCATATTAACCCATTCATTGTGTGAATCAATCTCCTCAGGTATTTGTGCTGCAATAGTTTCAGCAGCTAATTGACGTTCTCTTAAATTGGCATCTACCAAATCTTTCAAATCATCAACATCATAATTAAAAATATTTGTAATTGCATCAATACCTGGTTCAATGTCTCGTGGAACCGCAATATCAATCAGAACTAATGAATCCAGTTTTCTAGTTTCTGAAATTGTTTTCACCATAGAATTAGTGATGATATAGTCTTTAGCACTTGTAGAACTAATTACTATATCTGTAGTTTCTAATAAAGATGGTAATGCTGAAAGCGAATCATATGAAACATTGTGTTTTTCGGCTAAAATTTTAGCTTTAGACAATGTCCGATTAACAATTGTTACACTTGAAATTCCAGAACCTAAAAGATTTAAGAGTGATAATTCACCCATTTCCCCCGCTCCAATAACGACAGCATGTTTACTTTTTAATTTTCCAAATACCTTTTTAGCTAATTCAACAGCAGCATAAGAAACACTTACAGCATTATCTGCAATGTCTGTTTCACTGTGTGCTTTTTTAGCAAAAGTAATCGCTTGTTTAAATAGATGATTAAAAATCGTTCCAGTTGTACCAGCATTTTGTGCTAAGAAAAATGCATCACGCATTTGTCCTAAAATTTGTGTTTCACCAAGCACAATTGAATCCAAGCCAGAAGTGACACGCAATAAATGTTCAACTGCATCGTCCCCCACTTTAACTTCCGACATATCTTTAATATCATCTACTTCAAATCCAAAAGAGCGCGCTAAAAATCTTTGTATATAATAACGTCCTGTATGAACTTGATCAACAATAGCGTATACTTCAGTACGATTACATGTAGATAAAATGACATTTTCTAAAATTGCTTTAGTTTCATATAAATCTTCATGTGCTAATCGTAAGGCATCATCTCTAAAAGCAACTTGCTCTCTTAATGTTACATCAGCTGTTCGATGATTTATGCTAATTGCAACAAAATGCATTTATAACGCCCTCCATATACTAACAATAAAACAAGTATAACACATTTAAAAAGATGTTTAAGTGGAATGCTTAAATAAATTAGAAAGATTATAATCTACATTCAATTTTTTGTCAAAATAACGACATTTTTTTATTGTGGTTATAATACTTTTCTCTAATTGAAAAAGTTTATATATATGTTTCAATAAAGTTCCAAATTTCTTGCTGTTTACTATTCTTAATTGAAGAATAGCTTATAATATTGTCTCCAGGCTCTAATTCTAATTTGTCTTTTATTCTTTTGATATGCTTTTGTACTTTTCCTTTAGCAATTTTATCTTCCTTAGTACATATTACAAGTGTTGGTATATCAAAATGTTTAAGATAATTGTACATTAGCACATCATCTTCAGTAGGTTGATGCCTTAAATCAACAAGTTGAATAACAAGTTTTAAATTCTCTCGTTGTGTAATATATTCTTCAATCATTTTACCAAATTTTTCTCGTTGAACTTTACTTACTTTAGCGTATCCATATCCCGGTACATCAACAAAAATAAGTTGTTCATCTATATTATAGAAATTCAATGTCTGTGTCTTACCAGGTTGTTGTGACGTTCGCGCCATATTTTTGCGCCCAATCATACTATTAATAAATGTAGATTTACCTACATTTGAGCGTCCACTTAACGCTACTTCTGTTAAACCAGTGTCAGGGTACTGCGCTTTTTTAACAGCACTTATAATTAAGTTGATATTATTTGGATTTATATTCATAAACTTCCTCTTTCTTATACTATTTTATAATTAACTTTAACATTTTTTTCTATGTTTACATATAAAAAAACTGAGTCACAATTCACGTGACTCAGTATTAAATCAAATTTTTTAAGCAGATGTCTTATTCTTATTAATTAGATTTCCTTCATCATCATATAATTCAGGCTCAATTTCTTCATTAATCGTTTGTTCAGTAATGACTACTTTACTTACATTTTCAGAAGAAGGTACATCATACATGATGTCAATTAATGCTTCTTCTATAATTGAACGTAATCCACGCGCTCCAGTTTTACGTTCGATTGCTTTTTCACTTATAGCAGATAGAGCCTCTTCAGAAAACTCTAATTCCACATTATCTAACTCTAGCATTTTAGTGTATTGTTTAACTAGCGCATTTTTAGGTTGAGTTAAAATATTTTTAAGTGCAGCAACATCTAAAGTTTCAAGATTAGCAACTATAGGTACACGACCAATAAATTCTGGAATTAATCCATATGATTGGAGATCCTCTGGACGAATTTGTTCCAGTAAAGCTTCTTCATCATATTTATCTGCTTCATTACTAGCAAATCCTATCACTTTTTCTCCTAAGCGTCTCTTAATGACTTCATCGATACCATCAAAAGCTCCACCTAAGATAAATAATATGTTTGTCGTATCAATTTGAATTAATTCTTGATTTGGATGCTTTCGACCACCTTGTGGCGGTACACTAGCAGTTGTACCTTCTAAAATTTTAAGCAATGCTTGTTGTACACCTTCACCAGACACGTCGCGCGTGATTGAAGTATTTTCAGATTTACGCGCAATTTTATCAATTTCATCGACATATATAATACCTTTTTCAGCTTTATCAATGTCGAAATCAGCAGCTTGAATAAGACGTAATAAGATGTTTTCTACGTCATCACCTACATAACCTGCTTCAGTTAAACTTGTAGCATCAGCAATTGCAAATGGTACATTTAGTGTTTTAGCTAGTGTTTGAGCTAATAATGTTTTACCGCTACCAGTTGGCCCAATTAATGCGATATTACTTTTTTGTAATTCAACATCGTCTTCATTTGGACCTAATTGTTGAATACGCTTATAGTGATTATATACAGCAACTGCTAATGATTTTTTGGCTTTTTCCTGACCAATGACATATTCATTGAGGTGATCCATAATTTCTTTAGGAGTTGGTAATTCCGTAAATCCTTCAGACGTATTTTGTGCTAATTCTTCTTCAACGATTTCTGAGCACAATTCAATACATTCATTACAAATATAAACGCCACTTCCTGCGACTAATTTTTTCACTTGATCTTGATCTTTACCACAGAAAGAACATTTTAAATTTTCTTCATCTTCATTGAATTTGAACATTCTTTTTTACACCCCTATTCCATAAAGACTATACTAAAAAGCATTTTACAATGCAACTTAACATATTTACAATCAAGATGCTTAAATAACTTGGAGCGGGACTGAAATCTTATTCTTAATGAATGATTTCATTGTCCCGCCCCTAAATTTCATTTAACATCAACAATAATAAATCATAATGATGCTATATTAAGTTGTCAATCTATACAATTGACACTGCCTATATTTCATTTAACTTATAGACAATTGACTAATTTAATATTAAGCATTCATTTAATGAACGATACTAGTCTTCTTTAGTAACTTCAACATATTTCGCGTTATCTCTTAATAAATCAATAACTTTTTGAATGCGTACATCATTTTTAACAATATCTGTATTACCTAAAGTAGATTTAATATCTTCTACAGAAATGTTAAATTGCTCGCTCATTTTTTCTAATTCTTTATCAATATCTTCATCAGATACTTCAATATTTTCTTCATCAGCAATCGCAGTTAACGTTAAGTTTGTTTTAACGCGTTGTTCCGCATCGTCTTTCATTTGGTCTCTTAGTTGTTCTTCGTTTTGACCAGAGATTTGATAATATGTTTGCAAATCTAAGCCTTGTTGTTGAATTCTTTGACCAAATTCTTGAATCATACGATCTAATTCAGTATTAATCATTGCTTCAGGAATATCAATTGAAGCATTTTCTGTTGCTTTATTAATAGCTTCTTCTTTTTCAGTATTTTCCGCTTCAGTTGCTTTCTGTTCACTTAAACGTTTGCGGAGATTTTCTTTATATTCGTCCACGTTTTCAGCATCAGAATCTAATTCATTAGCGATTTCATCATTTAATTCTGGTACATCTTTGAATTTAATTTCGTTGACTTTTGTTTTAAATGTAGCTTCTTTACCAGCTAATTCTTCAGCGTGGTATTCTTCTGGGAATGTTACAACTACATCTTTTTCATCGCCGGTTTTCATTCCTTCTATTTGTTCTTCAAAGCCAGGAATGAATGATCCAGAACCAATTTCTAGGTCATAACCTTCAGCTTGTCCACCATCAAATTCTTCACCATCAACTGAACCTGAGAAATCAATGTTTACTGTGTCACCGTTTTCAACAGCACCATCTTCTTTAACAACCATTTCAGCAAGGTGACTTAAACTATGGTCGATTGATTCTTGTAATTCTTCATCAGAAAGGTCAGTTTCTTGCTTTTCAATTTCTAATCCTTTGTAATCACCTAATTTAACTTCAGGTTCAACTGTAACTGTAGCTTCAAAAATGAAATCTTTACCTTTTTCGATTTGAGTTACATTAACTTCTGGTTGTGCAACTGGATTAATTTCTGTTTCTTCAATTGCTTCACCATAAGCTTCAGGTAATAAAATATCCACTGCATCTTGGTAAAGTGCTTCTACACCAAAACGTTGCTCAAAAATTGGACGAGGCACTTTACCTTTACGGAATCCAGGCACATTAATTTGTTTGACCACTTTTTTAAATGCTTGATCTAATGCTTTATTTACTTTCTCTGCAGGAACAGTAACAGTTAAAACGCCCTCATTACCTTCCTTTTTTTCCCAAGTTGCTGTCATGTATAAATACCTCCATGATTGACTAATTTATTTTTTCAACTTCCCTATTATAGCATAGGTTTTTAGCGTTAACAAACTTTGAAAACGAAGGGTTATTCAAGTTTATTTTCAACGATTTCTATATTAAAATTCTTTTTCTCAATTTGCAACAAATTAAATTTTACATTTCATTATCTAATGATTTAATGAATTGTAAAGTATCATTGTTACAGCCATTTATATCTATACCAATTAATTGTTTGAAGTAAACATCATATGCATCTATCCAATCATCAATAGTGTATAACGACTCTATATCTATAGGATACATGAGTATAGAATGATTATTCATCATATGCTGTGCTTCTTTTAAAATATGCAATGCTCCATCTTCTAATCTATTCATTACGACAGGAATGACCTTGTCTTTTATCGTCGTATGCTCAATGCCACTTAAATGATTAGGGTTGACATTTATCGTTTCACCATATTTATGGATTGTAATTGTATGAGAATATTCAGCAAATCTTAAATATTCCAACATTAAGCTCACTAAATTTTTAGGTAAATCTATAGAAATTAATATATTCGCTACTGATTCTTTAAAATTATAATGCCCATTATCAATAAGTTGTAATATTAAAGATGTTTGTTCACGTGTGTTAAGGGAACCGAAATCTGATAAAGATGAGGACAATGCCTTTCTATCTTCATCTAGTCTCGAAATCGCATATTCTTTAAGTGGAAAAAGTTCCATTCTGGTTTTATGATTTTTAACTTCATCGATAATTTGATTAATTACTTCAACTGCTTCATTAAATTGACCTAAACCATTCAGACTTTTAATATAATATATCATCAATTCGTCATAACAGTTGAATCCACGTTTTAACAAAATAATTGCCTCTTCTCGTAACTCTAAATAAGCATTCAATTGTAAAAGCATCCGGCATTTCTTTAGTGCAATCTCCTCGTTAAGGTCGAAATGCTGTTCATATATATTAAACAATTGATACATCTTTTCAAAATCTGCATTTCTTTCTGCATCATTTATTTGCTTAATCATTTTACTTTTAGACTGTGGAAAAGGTATAATATCAGCCATTAATTTAGCACTCCAATCATGATATATCTTGAAGAATTAATGCACTCCATGTTTCAAAATCCTCATAGGATTGAATGTCGCCTTGTTCTATCCATTTAATTTTTAGCGTATCAGTTTCTTTAGCTTCAACATCGTTTGAATGCACAGTGATTTTAAATACGACGCCCATATGAACTTTACCCACATCATTGTCATCATCATTTATAAAACCTAAATATTCCATATTTTGAGATTTATTATTACTTAATCCTACTTCCTCTTCTAATTCTCTTTGAGCATTAACTCTTAAAACTTCATTAATAGAATCAGCTCCAACAACATCGTTCATATGACCACCAACACCGATTGATGACTGACCATGTAACCGTTCTTCTCCACCACCAGAAAGACGTTCGTAAATAAGGATTTCACCCTTCTCATTTTCTAGTAGGCAATATGATATTAATTGTTTAAACGATGGATCATCTTCCATATCACCACGTCTTTTCACTTCATATTTATTTAACGCGCTAAAAATTTCTTTTCCTTTGAAATTATTTTTATGTAAAAAACCATTAAAAGCATTCTTATCTTTGTTAAATAAAATATCTCTGTTTACAACAATTATTTGTTCATCAAATTTAGACATGATTATCTCCTTTTAGATATAGTATACTATCAGTCATTTTAGCAAAAATTATCATTTTTTGCGATTGAATATATGTATATGTAAAACGATAAAAGCACCATTATATTCATAATTAAAATAAGACATAATCTTACATTGTTGATATTATGAAAATTTTAACAAAGTCACATTATATACCTTACTGTCATAACATGATTGCAAATTTATCTTTTTTTAGTTATTGACTTCGTAGATATTGATTGTTTCAAAGCATGATTTGAAACAAACTTGTATTATGAAATGACCAAAAAAATAAATTATGTCCGTTATTACATCAGGGTATTGTACTCAATATTTAAATGCTTTTAAATAATATATTAACAACAAGCATATAAAAAGACCTGAGACAAAGATTATTGTCCCAGGTCTTGTATAAATATTATTTTAAAGCTTCTTTAGCTTTTGATACTAATTCAGCGAAAGCTTTGTCATCTGAGATTGCAATTTCTGATAACATTTTACGGTTAATATCAATCTCAGCTTTTTTCAAGCCGTTCATTAAACGTGAGTAGCTAATGTCATGTTGACGTGCAGCCGCATTAATACGTGTAATCCATAATTTACGGAAATCACGTTTGCGTTGACGACGGTCACGGAAAGCATATTGACCTGATTTCATTACTTGTTGTTTAGCTACTTTATATAATGTATGTTTTGAACCAAAGTAACCTTTAGCTAATTTAATCGTTTTTTTACGACGTGCTCTTGTTACTGTTCCACCTTTAACTCGTGGCATAATAAATTCCTCCTTAGATGATCTCTATCGTATATATTCGTTTAAAATCTTATTTTTTGTATGCTAATAATTGTTTAACACGTTTCATATCACTTTTAGAAACTAACTTAGCTTTACGTAATTGACGTTTTTGTTTAGTATTTTTATTTGCGAATAAGTGAGATGTGAAAGCTCTAGAACGTTTTAATTGACCTGAACCAGTTCTTTTAACACGTTTAGCTGCTCCACGGTGAGTTTTCATTTTAGGCATGATTCATTTCCTCCTATAATTTAACATTTATTTTTCGTTGATAGGCGCTAACATAATAAACATTTGACGCCCTTCCATTTTAGGCTTTTGTTCAACAGTTGCAATATCTTTACATTCATCTGCAAATTTTTCTAACACACGTTGACCAATTTCTTTATGTGTAATCGCACGACCTCTGAAACGAATTGAAACTTTACATTTATCGCCTTTAGATAAGAACTTGCGTCCATTTTTCAACTTAGTTTGGAAATCATGTTCTTCAATAGTTGGGCTTAAACGTAATTCTTTAACGTTAATGACTTTTTGTTTCTTCTTCATTTCTTTTTCTTTTTTCTGCTGTTCGAATTTATATTTACCATAATCCATTATTCTCGCAACAGGTGGTTTTGCATTTGGTGCTACAACAACTAAATCTAAATCCACACGTTCAGCCATTTCTAAAGCTTCACGTTTAGATTTAACACCAATTTGTTCACCATCTTGGCCTATTAAGCGTAGTTCTTTTGCACGAATTTTCTCATTAATTTGAGTTTGATCTTTTGCTATGGTTGACACCTCCCAGAATTTTACGAAATTGTTCCAAGCAAAAAGAAGAGCGAGTATAACTACCCGCTCTTCTTAGACACAATAAATGTGTAACATGATTGACCTGCCAACTGCTTCAGCGTCGCCACAGGTGAGAAGCGGGTGCTTCTACTTGGTTCGTTTCGTATTCAACGTTAATAATCATATCAATATTTATTGTTTAAGTCAAACTATTTTTTAATTATTTTTATGGTGTCTTACTTCTTCCATCGAAACATCTTGCCTTAAGTCAACTTTGTTTAGAGGAATCTTTTTAGTTTTATATCTAAATTTATGATAAAAGAAGAAAATTAAGAATACAGGTATTCCCATGTAAGTTATAAAAAATCTATTCATATCAAAGTTACCTGTTTTAATAAAATCTACATCTTGTCCAATGATAACTATTACACATAAAATACCTGCAAAAATCGGACCAAATGGGAATAACTTCGCTTTATATTTTAATTTTGATTTATCATAATTTTGTTTATCAAATGCGCGTCTAAATCTAAAGTGACTGATTGCTATACCAACCCAAGCAATAAAACCAGTCATTCCGCTAGCAGCTACAATGTATTCATATGCATCTCCACTTAAATGTTGCAATGCGAAAATAAGAATGACTAGTACTCCAGTTGCAATTAGAGATACATAAGGTACGCCACTTTTATTTGTTTTTCCAAAAGAATTATAAGCTAATTTATCTCTACTCATTGAATATAACATTCTTGTTGAAGCATACATTCCTGAGTTACCTGCTGATAATACACTTGTTAATATAACAGCATTCATAAATGAAGCAGCAAAAGCTAATCCAGCATTCTTAAATACTAATGTAAAAGGTGAAGTAGCTATACTATCACCACCGCCCATTAATGCCTTACTATCATATGGAATCAACATACCAATAATGAAAATAGCTAGAATGTAAAATAAAAGTATACGCCAAAATACTTGTTTAATCGCTTTTGGAACTGCTCTTTCTGGATTTTCAGATTCACCTGCTGTAATACCAATAAGTTCAGTTCCTTGGAATGAGAAGCCTGCGACTAGAAATACACCAAGAATTGATAGCAAGCTACCTCCTAAATTCCCACCTAGTATTGGCCCATCTCCTTTTGTAAACGTATCAAATCCTACAAATTCTCCACCCATAATCCCTAAAATAGTTAAGATACCAATTCCTATAAATATGATGACTGTAACTACTTTGATAAGTGCGAACCAATATTCACTCTCTCCATATACTCTAACGGATAAAGAATTAAGCGCGAAAATAATAATAAGGAAAATACAACTCCAGACCCAAGCTGGTATACCTTGCATAGGGGACCAATATTGTATAACTTGCGCTGCAATAGTAACATCAGCTGCTACTGTTATCACCCAGTTGAACCAATAATTCCATCCTAAAGCAAATCCTAGTGAAGGATCGACAAAGCGTGTAGCATAAGTACTAAATGAACCTGACACAGGCAAATATGTCGCCATCTCCCCTAACGACGTCATTAGAAAGAACACCATCGCTCCAATAACTGCATAGGCAATCAAAGCACCCAATGCACCTGCGTCATGTATAGCTCCACCAGAAGTCATGAATAGACCAGTTCCTATACATCCCCCAATGGCAATCATTGAAATATGTCTATCTTTTAATCCTCTTTGAACACCGTCATTTTGTTTATTATTCTTTTTCATAGAAGCTCCCTTTCCTTCATAAGTAGAGGCTAACTTGTTACCACATCAATGCATATCATTGTTGTAGATAAATTTGGTATAGATGATATAAAAGTGAAATAATATTAATATCATTTTACTTTTATATCACTTGTCTTTATATCTGTATCAATAATGTGAAAAGTGGTTACATACCTTTAAGATATGCAACCACTAATGTTTATCTATATAAGGTAGCACATCACATAAAGTGACAGTACAACTTCTATTCGAAAGTTGTCCCAACAATGCTAACTTATGGAATTAACATCATTTCGGCATTATTACCTTTCACTTATTCAACACATGTCCCATACGACTTCTGATAAGTTAGTCATTAATAATGCAACCTCTAACTCTATTTATTATATTAATTTGTAATATACATGATATACTTTATATTTTCAAGTTTATCTATGCTTTTTTAAACGGATTTCATCAATAACATTCCAAATAAATTCATCTTTTTCAACTGATTCTTGTTTTTCAGAACCATATTTTCTTACATTTACTTCTTGATTCTCTACTTCTTTGTCACCTACAACAATTTGATAAGGTATTTTTTTCATTTGAGCTTCACGAATTTTATATCCCATTTTTTCATTACGGTCATCAATTTCAACGCGGACACCTTGCGATTTTAGTTCATCTTGTAAAAGTCTTGCATAATCATAATGTAAATCTACATTTACAGGAATAATTTCAACTTGCATTGGCGCCAACCAAGTTGGAAATGCACCTTTTGTTTCTTCTGTTAAAAATGCAACAAAACGTTCCATAGTAGAAACTACACCGCGGTGTATAACTACAGGACGATGTTGTTCTCCATCTTGACCAATGTACGTTAAGTCAAAACGTTCTGGTAAAAGAAAATCAAGTTGTGCTGTTGATAGAGTTTCTTCTTTTCCCATAGCTGTTTTTACTTGAACATCTAACTTAGGTCCATAGAATGCTGCCTCACCTATAGCTTCTTCATAAGTTAAACCTAATTCATCTGATGCTTCTTTAAGCATGGATTCAGCTTTTTCCCACATTTCATCATCATCAAAATACTTGTGCTTATCTTCAGGATCTCTATAACTCAATCTGAAGCGATAATCTTCAAAACCAAAATCTTTGTACACATCCTGAATCATATTAACTACACGTTTAAATTCTTCCTTAATTTGATCAGGTCTAACGAAAATATGGGAATCATTCAATGTCATTCCTCGAACACGTTGTAAACCTGATACTGCACCACTTGCTTCGTAACGATGCATAGTACCCAATTCAGCAATACGTATAGGTAATTCGCGATAAGAATGGGGTTTATTTTTATAAATCATCATATGATGTGGACAGTTCATTGGTCTTAAGACCATCGCTTCGTCTTCATCTAACTTCATTGCTGGGAACATATCTTCTTGATAATGATCCCAGTGACCAGATGTTTTATATAAATCAACATTGGCTAATACTGGTGTGTAAACATGATCGTATCCCATACTTACTTCTTTATCGACAATATAACGTTCTATTTCCCTACGTATTGTAGCACCATTTGGTAACCATAATGGTAAACCAGCACCAACGAGTTGATTGTTTGTAAACAATTCTAAATCTTTACCAATTTTACGATGATCACGCTCACGACGTTCTTCCAACATTTTTAGATGTGCTTTCAAATCTTTTTTGTCAAAGAATGCTGTACCATAAATTCGTTGTAACATTTTATTATCACTATTTCCACGCCAATAAGCACCAGCTGTAGATAATAGTTTGAACTCTTTAATTTTAGAAGTTGAAGGTACGTGTACACCTCGACAAAGATCAGTAAATTCACCTTGAGTATAAAGTGTTACGCTCTCATCTTCAGGAATTGCATCAATAAGTTCTAATTTATAAGGGTCATCCTTGAAGAAGTCTTTTGCTTTTTCTTTACTAACTACTTCTCTTACAATTTTATGATTTTCGTTCACAATTTGTTTCATTGTTTTCTCAATTTTATCAAAATCATCCGATGAAACCTTATCATCCATATCAAAATCATAATAGAATCCGCCTTCTATTACAGGACCAACACCAAATTTAACGTCTCCGTATAAACGTTTTAATGCTTGTGCCATTAAATGAGCTGTTGAATGACGAAGTACTTCTAACGCTTCTTCACTCCCAGGCGTAATAATTTCAATAGCTCCATCTTGTTCTAAAAGGCGTGTTAAATCTACAAGTTGACCATTGAATTTTCCCGCAACTGCTTTTTTTCTTAATCCTGGACTAATTGATTGAGCGATGTCTTCTGTAGTAGTCCCTTTATCAAATTCTTTTGTATTACCATCTGGAAATTGAATATTAATTTGATCCATATTTTTTCCTCCTATTTAATAAAACATCTGATCGTTGGCTTATTGAATAAATTAACTTTACTGAGCATAAAAAAACTCGTCCCTAGCAAGGGACGAGTTTGTCGTGGTACCACCCTAGTTAAGTATATGAATAGCATACGTGACCAGTCATATACTATACTTTACATAAGATAACGGTCTTGAGCCGGATATTCATTACAAATATCAATATTAACGAAGTAGTAATAATTTAATGTGTTAGCCATATTCTCATCAATTAATGACTTTCTGTGTAACAGAGATTAAATTATCGTATCTTCAATAGTTTCAACGATTAAGATTTATCTCTATTATACACCACATACTATAAAATTCAATTGTTTCTAAAATTTTTACCAGTCAAATAATAAGGTGTGGATAAAGTCTTAATTCTTTCAATAATTCGTGCTGCTTTAGTCTTTTCAGTGCCATCTCTAGTTATTGAAAGATGATGCTCAAGTTCACTATAATTAAAGTTAGAACTAAAAAATGTAGGAAGTTCATGTACCATTCTATAATGTAATAAAGGACCAATCACTTCATCTCTTACCCACGGTGTGACTTCTTCTGCGCCAATATCATCTAACATCAAAATATTAGCTTCTCTCACACGTTGTAATTTTTTCTCAAAACTACCGTCTTTAAAGCCACCTTTTAAAGTGCGAATAAATTCTGGTAAATATACAATTGTTGATGAAATCTTTTGCGATTTAAGTTGATTTGCAATAGCACCCAATATGAATGATTTTCCTGTACCAAAAGGACCATATAAATATAATCCCTTTACTTTTTCATCGTTAGTAATTGCTGTACAGATTTGATCAGCTGCCATTGCTACATCAAGTCTCTCTCGATTATTCATATAAATATCTTTGAGCTTTGCATGAAGTGTATCTCTTTGCATATGGTGAGATGTAATAAGTTGTGAATCAAATCGTTCCTCATCATGTTTAATTTTACACGGGCAAGGTAGATATCTAATTTTGATTCTTTCATTTTCAATATATAGTTCAGGAACATGTCCTTTTACAAAATTCGGACAATCATCATAGCGATGACCATCATAGACTTTTTGTTGATCTTTATACTCTTGAAGAACATTTAAATCTTCGTCTATCATCTCATTAGTTATATGACTACGATTTTTCTCAAGAAAATGTTTAACGTCAGTATCATTGATTACATCTTGTTTTATTTTTTGTATACGTTTATCTAGATTTTGAGAATCGCCCATGATATTTCTGAAACTTTTCATTAGTTATCTTCCTCCTTCCACTTTTGATTTAACTTTTCAAGAAATGCTTGTCGATCTTTTTCAAGAGTGTCATCATTTATACCTTTATTATCTTCTTGATTGTCCCTATTTTGAAGCCATTTAGGCGTCTTTTCTTTGGATAAAAATTGATTTTGTCTTCCACGATTGTTCTGCCGTTTATCATTAGAATGTGTTTCATAATTTTTAGGTTGATTAACTTGTAATGCGTATTCATATGCTTGTTTGGCATTTGAAATACCAATTTTCTTCCAGTTAGAAGCAATTTCGAAAATATAAGATTTTGGCAACTTCATATCTTCTTTTAGCATAACAAACTGTAAAAGTATATTGATTACACCAAAATTCATTTTTTCACGGTTAATCAATTCTTCTATCATACTTTTTTGCGACTGTGTAGGTTCTGAATCAGACCAACTTGCTAACATATCAATCGGACTTGTTTCATCTAGCAGTTGTAACCAATCATTTGTAGTATCTTTTGCGTGTCGATCTTTTTTTTCATCGTTAGTTTTATGTGTTTGATGCTCTAATTTAGGCAATTGATTATCATGTTCAATCAGATAATAAGTTCTAGCTTGCTTACGCATTTCTTCAAAAGATAACTGTTGTGCACTGGTAATGGAGCTTAATATAACATTTTTCATGCCATCTTCAGTAATCCCATAAAGCGTCGCAAGTTGTATAATCAAATTCTTAGCTTCTTTATCGATAATTTCATTACTAATAAAATGATGGTTCAACATCTGTCTCAACATTTCAAAATCAAAAGTTTCATTAGATAAATCTATACCATTATAATGTTTGATTTGCTTTAAATTAATTTGATCTGAAACATTGACCTTTTTAGGTACATTGAATACTTCTGTAAATTTTCTAGTGGTCTGTTGATATTTGCTTAAATCTTTCTCATCTTTTTCGAAATAAGATTTAAGTGCTTGATAACGTTTTTTATCAACCTCACTAAATAAAAATACTGATAACATAGGATCATTAAAAAATTGATAGGCTGTTGGAGGCTGAATTAACTCATAAACAAAGTGAGAATACTTTTCTTCATGCCTTACAAATGTTTTAATCAATCCAATAGCCTCTAAATTGTCCATTTGCTCCCTAAAATCTAATAAGTTAATTTTTAGTTCATTCATGAATATATAATGCGTTAACCCGAGTTGTTGACTTTCGTCTATGAATTGACTCATAAAATGATAGAGTCCTATTGATTCAACTCCAATTAAAGGGGTAAATAGTCGATTTAAAATATCTAAATGTTGTGAGGTGAATTCGAAATGTGTAATCACCTCAAATCCATCTTGTGGTTTTAGACCATATTCATAGGTTTGTAACCCCATCTATTTATCACTCCGTTTATTATCACTCAAGATACCTTGCATTGACTCTAAGAGTTGATCAACATCTTTGAATTCTTTATATACAGATGCAAATCTTACATAAGAAACTTGGTCAACATGCATTAATAAATTCATAACATGCTCGCCAATTTCTCTAGAAGAAATTTCAGTTTGTCCTTCATCTCTAAGTTGCCACTCCACTTTATTAGTTATGTCTTCAAGTTGTTGATAACGCACTGGTCGTTTCTCGCAAGATCTTACTAAACCATTTAATATTTTTTCTCTTAAAAATTGTTCTCTAGTTCCATCTTTCTTCACTACTATTAATGGACTTACTTCAATATGTTCAAATGTTGTAAAACGCGTTCCGCAATTTTCACATTCTCTTCTACGTCTAATCGCATTGGCCTCATCTGCATGTCTAGAATCAACCACTCTGGAATGTGTAGAATTACATTTTGGGCATTTCATATATATCACCCTCCCAAGTTTGATCACCGTACATTATACTATAAAAGTACTGTGTAAAAAAGAAAGGTCAATTACAACTATAAATGAAAGAATGTAATGATACATTGATACCACCACTATGTGTAAAAAAGGAAAATATATCTTATAAATAAAGGTTTTAGTGTACTATGTTATTTATTAAAAATATTACATTTTAACGTGATTAAACATTTTAAATGAATTTCAATCATTTAAGTGTACTACACAATTTTATAAATACGACCAAAAGTACCATTATTAAATTACAATTGAAAGATGATTCGTTAAAATCACCTCATTTCAAAATCATCTCAACTTGATTAATAAATAATGACTATGGATTATTTTTCTATAAAGAAAGTATCTAGTAATATGTCTAAAGCTAATTGGTTATCTATAATAACATCAATGGTGCTTCAACTTTGTTTAGGGCTATTTGTATATAAATAAACCTGAGATAATATGGCTATCTCAGGTTTAGTGCAAGTATAAATATTCAGTTAAATGGCTTTTACCATTGCTTTATCATCAATTAATTGTCCAATTTTGTCAGCTACTTCAACAACTCTATTCGAATAACCCCATTCATTATCATACCAAGCGATAACTTTCACCTTATTTTGTCCCATAACCATCGTAGATTGAGAATCAATAATAGCTGAATGAGGATTTG
This sequence comes from Staphylococcus sp. HMSC34G04, assembly GCF_001838765.1. Lineage (NCBI taxonomy): Bacteria > Bacillati > Bacillota > Bacilli > Caryophanales > Staphylococcaceae > Staphylococcus > Staphylococcus sp. HMSC34G04. The sequence goes on along the minus strand of NZ_KV838719.1, from coordinate 143,912 downwards.
TGTTAAAGTCTACAGAAACTAAAGGAGCTTCTTCAACATCAAGAACACCTGTTAAATCGGCATTTTTAAATGCGTCATTAACTTGTGTAACTGTAACATTCTGTTCTAAATCAACAACTAAATCAACGAGAGAGACATTTTTTGTTGGTACTCTTAAAGCCATTCCATGAAGTTTACCTTCAACTTCAGGTAATACTTCTTTAAGTGCTTTAGCAGCACCTGTTGAGGTTGGAATAATACTTTCATTACAAGAACGTGCTCTTCTTAAATCTTTGTGAGGATTATCAATATTTTTTTGATCATTTGTTATCGCATGAACTGTTGTCATCAGACCATTTATGATTCCAAATTTATCATTGAGGACTTTTGCAACTGGACCGATACAATTAGTAGTACAAGATGCATTACTAAAGATATCGTATGTATCAATATCAAGTTGATTATCATTGACTCCTTTAACAATCATTTGAACGTCTCCACCTTTAGACGGTCCAGTGAGTAATACCTTTTTAGCACCTGCATTAATATGAGCAACTGCTTTATCTCCGTGATTAAATTTACCTGTAGCTTCTATAACAACATCAATATCCATCTCATTCCATGGTAAATTTTCTGGATTGCGATCAGAAAGTAATTTAATTTCATGTCCATTCACTTTAATACCACTTTCTATCGGTTCAACTTTTTTATCATAAACTCCATGCGTCGTATCATAATTAAGTAAATGTGCAATTGTTTCAGGTGGATAACTAGCGTTAATCGCTTTCACATTTAAATTTTTATTATTTAGTGCTATTCGTAACACCATTCTACCTATTCTACCCATACCGTTAATTGCAATATTCGTTGCCATTCAAAGCACCCCTTGTTTTATATGTTATACTTTATGGAAATAGTATAACATATTCAATTTTAAATGAAAGCGTTTACCGACAAATTTATCTATAAATATAAATTAAGCTTTATCATTTATAAGATTTTGATTCAAACATTGACTATGGAATTGAATAAATAAGGATTCTAATAAAACATCTACTTTTGTATTTACTCTATATCGATTAATCGTTTTATAAGAAGAATTTTGAATTTGTGAAAACCACATCATTCGAATACTATCATTAAGAAATTTTTCTACCCGAAAATACAGATTATGTGTAGGCATATAACACTACTTTCAACATCATATTGGGATGCTATAATGTTGCGCAACGATGCGGTCTGAATTCAGTATCGGGAATTGTTTCAACAATATCATTCGCATATTGTGACATATCATGTGTGGGAATATGTACTGAAGTTTCCTTTAGTAAAGTAAGTTGAGTCATATTATAATCTTTATACATAAGGTACCTCGTTAATTTAGTTTAGTGGTATTTGTTAAATTATACGAAAGGACCTTATTTTTGAAAGTATTTCAATGTTAAATTACATATAAATACAAAGTATTTGGGCGAAACTCATGAGAAAATAGGACAAGCTAAAGACTACAGGATGAAGCTGT
>NZ_KV838719.1:22666-142311 GCF_001838765.1 Staphylococcus sp. HMSC34G04 | reverse complement strand
ATAAAAACTCATTTACTGGCTATTTTGCTAGGGATTATGTCCCAGCCTAATTTGTGGCTCTAATTGTTAGTGTTTAATATGTAATTATTTATTTATAATACATACACTTAGTGATAACAATATAAAAGCATTCTATACGATTTTCATTATATTTACTATTCACTCTCAGATTGAATATACCCTTCTTCTTCAAGTAATTTTTGTAAATTTTGTTTAAGTTCTAATTTATCACCTAGATTATCTATCACATGATCTGCCATCCTACTTTTTTTATCTATAGATATTTGACTATATACACGTGCTTTTGCATCTTCTAATGATAAATTATTCCTTTCAATTAAACGATCGATTTGAATACTTTCAGAAGTGTAAACCACCCAAACTTCATCTACAGTATCTTGTAATTCATTTTCGTACAACAATGGGATATCCATAATTACATGATATCCATGTTCTAGATAATTGTTTTTCTCTTGTTCCATTATCTCTCTTACAATAGGATGAACTATTTCATTAAGAGCCTCGCGTAAGTCAGGATGATTAAAAACAATCTCTCCTACATATTGACGATTCATCTCACCATTTTCGTCAATTGCTTCTTCCCCAAAAATCTCTTTAACTTGTTCAAGTCCCTTAGATCCTTTTTTAACTGCTTCGCGTGAAGCAATATCAGCATCTACGATTTTAAACCCATATGCTGTTAATAATTCTGAAACAGTTGATTTTCCAGTGGCAATACCACCTGTTATCCCAATCACTTTAGACATTATTTCACTCTTCCTTTATCTCTGACAGTTTGGACAAAAATGACTATTTCTTCCAGCTATCACTTTTGTTTCAATCGAATGACCACAAACCTTGCACTTTTTTTGTTTATATACATTTAAATGTAATTGCATTTGTCCTGTTTTACCATCTGCGTGCCTATAATCTGAAATACTAGTACCTCCATATTTTATACCCTCTTCTAAAACTTCTCGAACATAATAAAAGAGAGATTTTCTTTCTTGTTTAGTGAGTGAATTTGTAATTTTATCCGGAGTAATACCAGCTCTGAATAAAGCTTCACAGGCATAGATATTTCCAGCTCCTGCTATAACACGATGATCAAGAATCGTTTGTTTTATTGGTTTGTTCTTATATTTTTTCAAAGTCAAACATTCTAAATAGTGTTCAAATGCCACCTCTTCAAATGGTTCTGGAGCGATTTCTAATAAAGAGGGATAACTATCAAAATTGACTATATTTCTGATTTCTCCAAACCGTCTGATATCAGAATAGACTAATTTTTGATCATTATCCAAATCGAAAATGACTTGCCAATGCTTTCGATAATTCGGTGTACTTATCTCATCAAGGTTATTAACAACGAAAAAACCGCCTGCCATACCTAAATGACTAACTAAGATTCTGTCTTCGTCATGATAGGCTATATAAAATATAATGTACTTACTTCTTCTCTCAACTTTTTTTATAACATAACCTTCAGTAAGTTTTTTAAAAGTATCTAATTCCATACCTTTTATAATCGTCTCACGGTGATTATTCTTACCGTTAATTACATTTTTAGCAAAAGTTACTTTCTCTATTTTTGCACTTTTTATTAATGGCTCAATACCTCTTTTAACATGTTCAACTTCAGGTAGTTCAGGCATGATATTATCCTTTCTTTATTTAGCATCGTACCATGTTGCACCATAATTAGAATCTACTTTTAAAGGTACATCAAGCACTAATGCTTGTTCCATAATTTCTTCTACAAATTTACTAAAATCTTCTACTTCTGATTTTGGTATTTCAAATATGAGTTCATCATGAACTTGTAATAATAACTTAGCATGATATTTAGTTTCTTTAATCTTTTCACTGAATTTAACCATTGCTAATTTTATTATGTCAGCCGCACTACCTTGAATGGGCGTATTCATTGCTGTTCTTTCTGCAAAACTTCTTAAATTAAAGTTTCTACTTGTTATATCAGGAATGTATCGACGACGATGAAGTAGTGTTTCTACATAACCTTGTGCTTTTGCATCTTTAACAATGTCAGACATATATTGTTTTACACCTGGAAAACTAGCTAAATAATCATCAATAAATGCTTTAGCTTTTTTTCTAGTGATACCCAAGCTCTGACTCAATCCATAATCGCTGATGCCGTAAACAATACCAAAGTTAACAGCTTTTGCTTGACGTCTCATTAAACTATCAACCTGATCAGATTCAACATTAAATACTTTCATTGCTGTTGCAGTGTGAATATCATGTCCGTTTATAAATGCATGTTTTAAACTTTCATCTTGCGTGATATGCGCAAGTACACGTAACTCAATTTGTGAATAATCAGCAGATAAAATCACACTATCCTTAGAAGTTGGTTTAAAAGCCTTTCTAATCTTTCTTCCTTCTTCTAATCGTATAGGTATATTTTGTAAATTAGGATCTACACTAGATAATCTACCAGTTTGAGCAAGCGTTTGATTAAAACGTGTGTGAATTCTATGATCTTTGCTTATTACTTTTTGTAATCCCTCTACATACGTAGATTGCAACTTAGAAAGTTGTCTATATTCTAAAATATCATCTATTATAGGATGCTCACCTTGTAGTTTTTCTAATACATCTACAGCTGTTGAATAGCCCGTTTTGGTCTTCTTAATGACAGGCAATTGTAATGTTTCAAATAAAACAACACCTAATTGCTTAGGAGAATTTATATTAAATGCTTCACCAGCAGACTCATGAATATTGGAAATTAATACATCTAATTTTTTTTGAATTTCGAATTCCATTTCTTTCAAATCATTGATATCGGTATATATACCAATTTCTTCCATTTCACTTAAAATTCTTGCTAATGGTAATTCTAAATCTTTCAACAGTTCAATTTGATTATAATCTTCTAACTGTGATTTCATGATTGGAGTTACAGCTGATATAGCTTCTGTCACGGAAGCAATGTGTTCGTTTAAAATTGATTCTTCAGGTATATGATGTTTCTTACCTTTCCCAAAAACTGTAATATTATCTTTTACATAATTTTGTCCATATAAACCTACAACAGATTTAACGTCATCAATAGAACGTGATGGGTCAATAATATAGCTTGCTAACATAACATCAAATTCAATATTTTCTATATTAATCCCCAATCGATGAGCAGATACATAAGTCTTTTTTGCATCATAGACAATTTTGGTTGTATTTTTATCTTCAAGCCATCGAACTAAATTTTTATAATTCTTTACATCATCAGCATTTATTACTACATGTTGATGATTTGTATAAAAACCAAATTTGAGAATAGCGTCTTTAAGATAATTAGTACCTTCAAGTTCAAAATGTATTACCGCTTCATTTAAATCATTCAAATCTACATTTTGAAAGTCTTGCTCAATTTCAAAAGTTTTATCTATAACTTCTTCATTATTAGAAGGTGTGTCTATATCTGCTAGTAGCTGTTTAAATTCTAGCTTTTTAAATAGTTCAATTTTTTCTGCAGTGTCGTCTTGAAGAGTTAATTTTGTATCTTCTAATGATACTTCAATCGGACTGTGAACATTGATTGTTGCTAAATCTTTACTCATTAAGGCATCAGCTTTACTATTAATGAGTTTTTCTTTTAATTTTTTTGCAGTAACCTCCTCAATATGTTCATAGACCCCTTCTACTGACTCAAATTGATTAAGTAATTTAATTGCCGTCTTTTCGCCGACACCAGCGACTCCAGGAATATTGTCAGAGGTATCCCCCATTAGACCTTTCATATCGATAATTTGTTTCGGCACTAACCCCTGATATTTCTCTGCTATAAATTCAGGTGTATAATGATCAACGTCGGTAACACCTTTTTTTGTATAATATATTGTAACATTATCAGTGGCTAATTGAGTTAAGTCTCTATCACCTGTAATGATAATGGTTTCAAAATCAGCTTCATCAGCTTGTCTACTTAATGTTCCTATAATGTCATCAGCTTCATAATTATCAAGTTCATATCTTTTAATATGATACGCATCTAATAGTTGACGAATATATGGAAATTGTTCACTTAGTTCAGGTGGAGTTTTTTGACGACCACCTTTATATTCACTGTACTTAGAATGTCTGAAAGTCGTTTTACCTGCATCAAATGCAACTAAAAAATGATTCGTTTTTTCTTCTTTAATTATTTTTTCTAAAAGCATAGCAAAGCCGTAAACTGCATTTGTATGAATACCTGCATGGTTTGAAAGTAAAGGAAGAGCATAAAACGCTCTAAAGCTTAAACTATTACCATCTATTAATACTAATTTATTCAAAATACGTAACCTCCAGAACAGATTTACATATATTTTAGCATATATACAAATACATAACGAGTAAGCGAGTTTAGTACTCACTACGCATTAACTATTACTAATAGTTAACTTATAAATGCTAAAAAAATATTAAGTTAAATGCTTCTTAAAAATTTCCCATCTATGAGTTTGCACTCATCTTATGTCTGTCAATGACAATATGTATTTTGATTTTAATTAATAGCATGAGTCTTAACATTATATTTCTAAATAATCACTACAACAAAGGACACCACTTTGTCTGTACCAACAATGTAGTGCCCTCAAATTTAATTATCATTAAATAGAACTTTGAATATCGAACCTTTGCCAGGTTCACTTTTAACGTCTATTCTACCATTGTGTGCTTCAACAATATGTTTTGTTATAGAAAGACCAAGTCCTGTACCGCCTGAATCTCTACTTCTAGCTTTATCTACACGATAGAAACGTTCAAATATACGCTTTTGATCTGTTTCACTTATACCAATACCATAATCTTGAATCTCTAAATAAACTTTATTGTCATTTCTATATACTCTTACTATTACCTTATTATCTTCTGAGGAATAATTTATAGCATTTGATAGTAAATTAGTAATAACTTGCGCTATTTTATTTTCATGTGCCTCAATGATGACATCTTTTTCGATTTCAGATTGTATTTTGATTCTCTTATTTTGTGCTTGTGTTTGCAAATTATCTATTATATTAATAGCTAATTCAGACAAATTCATGTAATTTATTTCAAGTTCTTTTTGCTGTTCAATATGTGATAAATCTAATAAGTCTGTAACCAATGACTCTATTCTATTAGATTCTTTTAAAATAATATTTAAAAACATATCAAGCGATTGTTCATCATTTTTAGCACCTTCAATCAGAGTTTCTGCAAAACCTTTGATTGAAGTAATCGGTGTTTTGAGTTCATGTGACACATTAGCAACAAATTCCCTTCTAAGGTTTTCTAATTTCTGCAAATTAGTAATGTCATGAAGCACAACCACCATACCTTGTAAATTTTTTTTAGATTTAGTTAAAATGGGGATGCAAGATACATCGAAATATTTAGTATGTACGTTATTAATATCAACTTCTAATTGTTCATAGATAACTTTTTCAGTTCTAAAACTTTCAATAATCAATTTTTCGATACTATCATCTATGAAACCAATGTAACTTTTATTTTCTACCATTTGATCAGGGTTAAACACCTGATAATAAGCATGATTAGCAACTACAATTTCTCCATGTTTATCAATCATCAGTACTGAACTCGGTATATTTTCTAAGGTAGTTTTTAATCTATTGGATTGAATTTTTTGACTATTGTTTAATTTTTGCAATCGTCGCGCTAAGTCATTTGTAGTCACAAATAATGCTCTAGTTTCCTTCACATTACTTTCTGGAACACGAACATGGTAATATCCATCTGCAAGAAGTGATGTAGCATAAGTTACTTCATTGATAGGTCTAATATATGTTCGATTGATACTTCTACTTGCTAAATAAACCGTAAATAATACAATGACTCCAACAATAGACAAATATTTCCATAAATCCTTTTGTAAATCAATAATTTCATTATTAATTCCACTTATGTATATTGTTTTATTATCTATTGTATTCTTATAGGTGTAACGCATACCGAGTTTTGTATTTTTATTGATTAATTTCGAAGGATTAGCTTCATTATCAATTCTATGGTCAATATTTTTAATATTTCCACTTGAGTAAATAATTTTATCTTTATCGTTCTCTTTTATTAATATGATATTTTTTTCATTATGAGCTATATTAGTGATTTCTTTCTCTTTATTATTATTAAAGAGATTAATATAATTACGAGCTTCACTATCTAAGCTTTTAATTTGATTACTAGTTAATGTTTGATAAATTGTGTTGTGAATGATAGCGCCTAAACCAATAAAACTAATGATTGTAATAGTACTAATTAATAGTAATAAACGCAGATGAAACTTCAACATTAAGCTTTAGGTCTCTCCAGTTTATAACCTAAACCTCGTACAGTCTTTATCAATTTAGGTTGCTTAGGATTTTCTTCCAATTTATCTCTTAAGTGGCTTATATGTACATCAACAATTCGAGAATCTCCAGCGAATTCATAATTCCACACTGAATTCAACATATGTTCTCGGGTAATAACTCTTCCTTGTCTTTCAATTAAATATAATAACAATTCAAATTCTTTTGGCGTCAATTCTAATAATTCATCTTCTTTATAGACTTCAAAGAATTCAGGTCGTATTCTAATTGAACCAATGATAATATCTTCATCATCAACATCTTCTTTTTCAATTTCATTAACAAATTGAGAACGTCTTAATATTGCTTTAACTCTGGCAACTACCTCTCTAGGTGAAAATGGTTTTGTCATATAATCATCAGCACCTAGTTCTAGTCCTAAAACTCGATCAAATTCATCGTCCTTTGCTGTCAACATTAAAATCGGTACTAAATTTTTATCAGACCTGATTGTTTTACATACTTCTATACCATCTTTTTTTGGCAACATAACGTCTAATACAATTAGTTCCGGTTGTTCGGTTTCAACTTTTTTCAATGCCTCTTCACCATCATAAGCGACTTCGACTATATACCCTGCTGTTTCTAAATTATATTTTAGTAAGGTCACGATGGATTGCTCATCATCAACCACTAATATTTTTTGTGACATAGTGTGCCTCCTAATCTTTTTATACATTTATATTATAACTGATATTTAAATGGAAATAATATAGCTATACATCAAATTTACATAATCTTAATAAAAGTTATAATTTTACCCGTAAAAATTATACATGATAGTAACGTCGACTTATATTTTCTTGAAGGAAACTTTATTAAAAGAAATATGAAATTTAAACAGAGTGATTGTTCAAGATAAGAAGTGGGTTAAATTTGTATTAAATAAACATTTCTATCCCAATTCCAACTTGCTGTGTTTGTACAATTTATTGATGATATTCTATCTACTGGGTCGCAATGAAGTAAAAAAATGTTAGGATTATTTTAAATTCATTGATCATACAAAAAAACCTGAGACACTAATATTTTATGTCTCAGGTTCTTTGAAATTTTTATAAAAAAGTTATCTAATATTCTTAATTAGTTCATCAGCAAAATCAGATGTTGAAACTTTTTTTGCACCATCCATAAGACGTGCAAAATCATATGTTACGATTTTTGAAGCAATTGTTGCTTCAATAGAGTCAGTGATTTTATCTGCGGCTTTTTGCCAACCTAAATGTTCCAGCATTAAAACTGAACTTAAAATTTCTGATGACGGATTAACCTTATTTAAACCAGCATATTTAGGTGCAGTACCATGTGTTGCTTCAAAAATAGCATGTCCAGTTTCATAGTTAATGTTAGCACCAGGCGCAATACCAATGCCTCCAACTTGAGCTGCGAGAGCATCAGAGATATAGTCACCATTTAAATTCATAGTTGCCACAACATCATGTTCAGCTGGACGTGTTAATATTTGTTGTAAGAAGATATCAGCGATAGAGTCTTTAATAATAATTTTACCTTCTTGTTCAGCTTTACTTTGTGCTTCATTCGCAGCATCTTTACCCTTTTGTTCAACAATTTCATCATATTGTTGCCATGTAAACACTTTATCACCAAATTCATTATGAGCTAAATCATAGCCCCACTGCTTAAATGAACCTTCAGTAAATTTCATAATATTACCTTTATGAACTAAAGTTACTGATTTACGATCATTATCAATTGCATATTGAATAGCCGCTCTTACTAGACGTTCTGTACCTTCTTTGGATACTGGTTTTATACCAATACCAGAAGTTTCAGGGAAACGAATATTTGTTGCTCCCATTTCATTTTGTAAGAAATCGATAACTTTTTTTACTTCTGATGTACCTTGTTTAAATTCTATCCCTGCGTATATATCTTCGGTATTTTCACGGAAAATAACCATATCAACATCTTCAGGTCGTTTAACCGGTGAAGGAACGCCTTTGAACCAACGTACCGGACGTAAACAAGTAAATAAATCTAACTCTTGTCTCAGTGCTACGTTTAACGAACGAATTCCACCACCAATTGGAGTTGTTAAAGGACCTTTAACAGCAATTAAATATTCTTTAATTGTTTCTAACGTTTCTTGTGGCAACCATTCTCCAGTTTCATCGTAAGCTTTTTGACCTGCTAAAACTTCTTTCCATTCTATACGTTTTTCTCCATTATACGCTTTTTCAACAGCTGCATCGATTACTCGGCTAGCTGCTTTCCAAATATCAGGTCCAATACCATCACCAATAATAAACGGAATAATAGGTTCGTTAGGTACATTTAAACCATCTTTACCCTGTGTTATTTTTTCTGCAGACATACAATTAACCTCCATATTTTTAAGTTATAATACTAATTTATTTTATGATCTTTCTTCAATAGGCACATATTTACGATTTTGTTCACCTATATATTTAGCTCTTGGTCGCATAATTCTATTGTCTCGATATTGCTCTAAAATATGAGCAATCCAACCAGAAGCACGACTTACTGCAAATATTGGTGTGAATAAATCATGTGGAATATTCATACTATGATAGACTGTAGCACTAAAGAAATCGACATTAGGAATAAGTCCTTTTTCTTCTTTCATTCTCTTCTCAATGGCTAATGACATTTCAAACAGTTCACTTTGCCCTGTTTCTTCAGTGATTTTACGGCTCATTTCTCTTAAATATTTAGCTCTTGGATCACCATCTTTATAAACACGATGACCAAAGCCCATAATTTTATCTTTATTTGCAAATCTTTCATCTAAATAGTGATCAACATTATCAATGCTACCTATTTCTTTAAGCATTGACATCACTCGTTCATTTGCGCCACCATGTAATGGTCCTTTTAATGAACCAATAGCTGCAACAACACCTGAATACATATCTGATAACGAAGATACTGCGCAACGTGCTGTAAATGCAGATGCGTTAAGTTCATGATCAGCATGTAAAATTAATGCCTTATTAAATGCTTCAACTTCAACTTCTGTTGGTAGTTCTCCCCTTAACATATATAAGAAATTTGCTGCATAACTAAGTTCAGAATTAGGTTTAACAGGTTCTTTACCGTCTCTAACTCTAGCGAAAGCCGTTACTAAAGAAGCGATTTTAGCTTGAATACGAATAGCTCTATCATATTTATTCTCATCAGATTCATTTTCCGCTTCTGGATCAAAATGAGCTACATAAGATACTGATGTACGTAGAGCAGTCATTGGATGGACATGATCTGTCACATACTCCTCAAAATGCTTGTATACTCTAGTGTTAAGAGTCATATAATCAAATAATTTTTCTTTTAATTCACTTAGCTCTTTTTCATTAGGAAGTCTATAATTCCATAGTAAAAAAATTATTTCTTCAAATTGCGCGTTTTCTGCGAGATCGTCAATATCATAGCCCGCATATGTTAACTGACTGTCAATTATTGAGCTAATTTTAGTTTCAGCTGCAATAACCCCTTCTAAACCTCTTTTTAATTCTGCCATGATAAATTTCCCCTTTACTGTTTCTTTATGAAATGGCTTTCAATAAATATTATAGCTAAATTCAAACAATTTGTGAAACATTAAAAACATTCTCATATCAGTACAAGAAAAATCACTAGTCACCACTTATAATATTTGCCTTCTAAAACCCCTAACAACACAGGTTTCCCCATACTTATCTCCTCCAAAAAATCACAATTGATTATGTCTTTTCGTTTAGTTATCAAGAATGATTAAAAAATATTAATAATAATTATGGTGAATTTTCACACTTTTTTTCGAAAAGAATTGTATAAATTGCATTATAAGTGCATAATATATATATCTTATAGTAAGGGAGTTGTCTTATGGCTGAGAATTTACAAAGAGAATTGAGCAATAGACATGTTCAATTAATTGCCATCGGAGGTGCTATAGGAACTGGTCTGTTCCTAGGTGCCGGACAAACTATCGCAATGACTGGTCCCTCAATATTACTTACTTATATTATTATAGGGTTCATGTTATTTATGTTCATGCGTGGATTGGGAGAAATTATTATTCAAAATACGAACTTCAAATCTTTTGCTGACGTGACCAACACATATATAGGACCGTTCGCAGGATTTGTAACTGGTTGGACTTACTGGCTATGCTGGATTATTACTGGTATGGCTGAAGTGACTGCAGTTGCCAAATATATAAGTTTTTGGTTCCCAGATATACCTAATTGGATTAGTGCTTTATTTTGTGTACTTATTCTAATGTCTTTCAATTTATTAAGTGCAAAGTTGTTTGGTGAGCTTGAATTCTGGTTCGCAATCATCAAAATAGTTACAATCATTGCATTAATCGTTATAGGTGTAATCATGATTTTATTCGCATTCAAGACACCATTTGGTAACACAAGTTTAACTCATTTGTATCAACATGGAATTTTTCCAAAAGGAGCTTCTGGATTCTTTATGTCATTCCAAATGGCATTGTTCTCATTTGTTGGTATTGAAATGATTGGTGTTACTGCAGGCGAGACAAAAGATCCAGAAAAAACTATACCTAAAGCTATCAATAGTGTACCTATTAGAATTTTAATCTTTTATGTAGGTGCATTAGCAGTCATCATGTCTATTATTCCATGGGATAAAGTAGATCCAGATAATAGTCCATTCGTTAGATTGTTTGCATTAATTGGTATACCATTTGCAGCAGGAATAATTAATTTCGTTGTTTTAACAGCTGCTGCCTCTTCATGTAACAGTGGTATTTTCTCAAACAGCAGAATGCTTTATGGACTTTCAAACCAAAATCAAGCACCACCAACATTTGCTAGTACTAATAAACATGGTGTGCCACATAAAGCGATCATTGCATCATCAGCTTTATTGTTAATTGCAGCGCTACTGAATTACATATTCCCTGATGCAACACTTGTATTTACTTATGTAACTACGATTTCTACAGTATTATTTGTTGTGGTTTGGGCATTAATTATTATTGCTTATATTAACTATAGTCGTAAAAATCCAGAACTTCATAAGAAAGCAACATATAAACTACCAGGCGGTCAATACATGGGATACCTTATTCTTATTTTCTTTGTTTTTGTATTTGCCTTGTTATTTATTAATGTTGATACAAGAAGAGCGATTTACTGCACGCCTATTTGGTTTATTTTATTAGGTTTAATGTACTTAAGATACAAAAAAGCTAATAAAGAAGCACGATAAAATTTACATCGACACTTAGTAATTTCTGATTACTAGTGTCGATTTTTTAATTTGTTTTAGTGATATACTTTTCTTACTTTTTACTAATTGATGTCATCTAGAAGCCTCTGATCTTATCTTGTTAATTTCTTCAATTTTTATTTTTCAATGAATCATTCTTCTATTACTTTTATTAGTCAAACATAGAAAAATCCCTATATATTTAATTTTTTATAATTTGTTTTGTAAGTTATAAAAAGAATAAATTAGGATACAGATGACATTTGATTTTTTACCTTAAAATCGATAACTAGTATTGAAAAAGGTTGATTTAATCATTTTTAATTTCAATAATTAACTACCCTAATAATAAGAGCCTGGAACATAAATCAATGTTCCAGGCTCTCTTATGAATAGCTTTAAAGCTTTGTGATTATCAAATCTTCTTTTTTAATTTATCATTTGTTAAATTAAAGAACGTTAGCATAACCTTCAAACACTTTACCTTGTGACGCATCTAAAGTCACTAACATATCATTTTTAATTTCTTTAGTTGCTTGTTCTACACCAACAACAGTAGGTATACCTTTTTCTAAACCTATAATTGCGCTTGGTGAAGTAATACCATTTTCTTCTGTAATTAGACCTATAGCTTTTTCAACATATGGTACTAATGTTTCATCAACAGAATTTGTAATGATAACTTTATCAGATAAATCTTTACCTTCTAAGTCACTTGCACTATCTGCAACAATTGCGTGGCCTACAACAGATCCTCTACCAACACCTTGGCCTTTAGCAATCTCATCACCTACTAAGTGGATTTTCATCATATTTGTAGTTCCTTTTTCTCCAGTAGGTACACCAGCAGTAATAATAATTAAATCTCCGTTTGAAACTCTACCAGTTTCGACTGCTGTTGCTACAGCATTATTTAGTAAAGCATCAGTTGTTTTACGTCCTTCTTTAACTACAGGATTTACTCCCCATACAATTGCACATTGTCTAGCAGTTTTTTCACTAGGTGTTACAGCAATGATATCTGAATGTGGACGATATTTAGAAATTGTACGTGCTGTTGAACCACTTTCAGTTGCTGCTACTATAGCTTTTACATTTAAGTTTAAGGCAGTATGTGCAACAGAAACACCAATTGCATTGACTAATGATGTTTCAACTAATTTAGTACGATCACTTAATAATTTTTTATAGTCTTGCGCTGCTTCAGCAGAAACTGCAATATTGCGCATAGTTTTAACAGCTTCTTCTGGATATTGACCTGCTGCAGTTTCTCCTGATAACATTACCGCGTCAGTACCATCGTATATTGCATTAGCTACGTCACTTGCTTCTGCACGTGTCGCACGTGGATTACGTTGCATAGAATCAAGCATTTGAGTCGCAGTAATTACAGGTTTTCCTAATTTATTACATTTTCTAATTAAATCTTTTTGAACCATTGGTACGCTTTCTGGCGGAATTTCAACCCCCATATCACCACGTGCTACCATTAATCCATCAGATACTTCAAGAATTTCTTCAATATTATCGATACCTTCTTGGTTTTCAATTTTAGGGAAAATTGTTATTTCTGCTTTTTCTTCTTCAAGAATTTGACGGATATCTAAAACATCACTTGGACGTCTTACAAAACTTGCAGCTATAAAGTCTACATTTTCCTTTATACCAAATCTGATATCATCGGCATCTTTATCAGTGATACCAGGTAAATTAACTTTAACACCAGGTAAGTTAACACCTTTTTTATTTTTTAATTCACCAGTATTTAAGATATCACATTTAACTTCGCCTTTATCTTTATTAATTTCTTTGACTTGAAGTTCAACTAGACCATCATCTAATAGTATATATGAACCAATATTGACATCATTGATTAGATTTTCATATGTTACAGAGAATTTTTCAGGTGTTCCTTCAACTTCATCCATACTTACAATGACTTCTTTGCCTTTTTCTAAAACAATAAGCCCATCTTTCATATTGTGCGTACGAATTTCTGGCCCTTTAGTATCCAATAACAAGCCAATTGTTTTATTTAAACGTTTAGCAACTTTACGAATTGTATCAATTCTTGCTTTATGTTCTTCATGACTACCATGTGAGAAATTTAAACGCGCAACGTTCATTCCTGCATTCATTAATTTTTCGAGCATTTCCTCTGATTCTGAAGCTGGTCCTATTGTACATACAATTTTAGTCTTTCTCATTTTTATAATCCTCCCAAATAAATTTAAATTGATAATTCTTTTGCTAATTCATACATTTGACTATTAAATTTGCGATCATTTTCAGCAAAAATTTCATCAAACGGTGTAGAAGTTAATTGATTATTCCTAATGCCAACACCTTTAGCTGTCTCGCCTTGTTTTAAAAGTTCAATAGCATATCCGCCAAGTCGAGAAGCTAATACTCGATCAGCACCAGATGGGCTACCGCCACGTTGAATGTGACCTAACACTGAAACTCGTGTATCAATGTTAATATACTTCGTTAACTCATCTGCACATTCTTGGCCGCTCATACAACCTTCTGCAACCATAACGATAGAATGTTTTTTTCCTCTTTTGATACCCTGTTCAATCTTTTCAGCTACATCTTTAATATCTGTATTGACTTCTGGTAAAACAATCGTTTCAGCTCCTACAGATAATCCAGCCCATAATGCTAAATCTCCACAATCACGCCCCATAACTTCAACAATAAACGTTCTTGCGTGACTTGATGCCGTATCTCTAATCTTATCGACTGATTCAATAATAGTGTTTAATGCAGTATCAAAACCAATTGTAAAATCCGTACCATTAATATCATTATCAATTGTACCTGGAATACCAATTGTTTGAATTTCTTTACATTCCTCACTAATTCGTTGTGCCCCTCTATAGCTGCCATCTCCTCCAATGACAACTAAACCTTCGATACCACGCTTACGTAAATTCTCAATAGCTTTCTTACGTACATCCTCTTCTTTGAATTGAGGGCACCTTGCGGAAAAGAGAAACGTTCCTCCTCGTTGTATTGTATCCCCTACTGAACCCAATTCAAGCTTATGAATATCATCATCAAGTAAACCTTGGTAACCTTGATAAACACCATAAACTTCAATATTATTGTAAATTGCTGTTCGAGTCACTGCACGAACAGCAGCGTTCATACCCGGAGAATCTCCTCCGCTAGTTAAAACTGCAATCTTCTTCATGACGACATACCTTTCCTTAACTAGATTTATCTTCAACTCTAAATTACCATAAATTTTTTTAACGTTCCATTAAAAGAAAGACAATTCATAGATGTAAACGTTTTAAAAATGTAATTTTTATTACAACATAAAAAAAGAGCTAAAAGCCTAACAATTAGACTAATAGCCATACAAAATTACTCCACAACCGAACCAATTTGTCTAAATTTTTCAAAACGATCATTTGCTAATTCTTCAGGTGTGAGTTGCTTCAATTCATTTAAATGTTTAAGGAACATTTTCTTAATTGATAAGGCTTGCGCTTCTTCATCTTTTTGTGCACCACCAAGAGGTTCATTAATCACTTCATCTATGATACCTAAATCTAGTAAATCATGTGCAGTGATTTTCATAGTTTCAGCGGCAATTTGAGCTAAGTTACTATCTTTCCATAAAAGTGCAGCTGCACCTTCAGGTGAAATAACTGAATAAGTACTATTTTCAAGCATCAGAACACGATTTGAGATTCCAATACCTAAAGCACCGCCACTTCCACCTTCACCAATAACAATAGCAATAACTGGTACAGTTAATGAAGCCATTTCCATCAAATTTTTTGCAATTGATTCACTTTGACCTCTTTCTTCAGCTGCTTTACCCGGATAAGCACCTTTAGTATCTATAAAAGTAAATACTGGACGATTAAATTTCTCTGCTTGTTTCATTAAACGCAAAGCTTTTCTATACCCTTCAGGGTGAGCCATACCAAAATTACGATAAATATTATCTTTCGTGTCTTTACCACGTTGTTGGCCTATAACTGTTACTGGCTTACCATCTAGATAACCAATTCCACCAATCATTGCTGGATCATCCCTATAAGTTCTATCGCCATGTAACTCAATAAATGAATCAAAAATATAGGAAATATAATCTAATGTGGTTGGTCTTTCTGGTAAACGAGCGATTTGAACACGATCCCAAGGTTTCAGATTAGTATAAACTTTTGTTGTTTCTCTTTTTAATGATGCTTCCAGCATATCTATTTCATCTTGAAGATCAACTTCGTTTTTTTCTTGAGATTCTTTTAAAGAATCAATTTTATTTCTAATTTCAAAAAGTGGTTTTTCAAAATCTAACATTAGTTACTCACCTCTTGATGGATTTTTAAAATATTTGATAAAGTCTCACGCATATCTTTTCGATGAATGACTTTATCAAGTTGACCATGCTCTAGTAAAAATTCAGCAGTTTGGAAATCATCAGGCAACTTTTCATTAATTGTTTGTTCTATAACACGTCTACCAGCAAATCCGATTAGTGCTTTAGGTTCACTTAAATTAATATCCCCAACCGAAGCAAAACTTGCAGAAACCCCTCCAGTAGTGGGATTAGTTATGTAAGAAATATATAATAGTCCTGCATCAGAATGTCTTTTTAAAGAAACACTAGTTTTCCCCATTTGCATTAAAGAAATAATTCCCTCTTGCATTCTAGCTCCACCACTCGCAGAAAACAGAATAAATGGCAAACGATGTTCTGTACAATAATCAATAATTCTACATATTTTTTCACCAACTACTGAGCCCATGCTTCCCATTCTAAAACGAGCATCCATAACTGCAACACCATATTGTATTCCATCTAATTTCGCAGTACCAGACACTAACGCTTCATTAAGTCCAGTCTTCTGCTGATCTTTTTCAATTTTTTCTTCATATCCAGGAAAGTCTAATGGGTTAGCAGATGTCATACCTCTATCAAATTCTATAAATGACCCTTCGTCTGAAATTGCTTCTATTCTTTTATATGCGGTTAAAGCTATATGATGATCACAATTAAAGCATACATTTAAATTTTCATTCAATTCTTTTGTATACATTATTTTTTTGCATTTAGGACATTTTGTCATTATACCAGCAGGTACATCATTTTGTTTAGAATCTTGAACTGTTAAATATTTCTTTTTCTTACTTCGATTAAAAAAATCTTTAAACATTGGTAAACCTCCAAATATCCTCTGTTACTTCATTTAAAAAGACTTTACATATTTTGTAAAAGTCGTAATAGTACTAAAATATAGCTATTCGTTTAATCTATTTTAAGTCAGTAAGTTTCATAGTTTTATCAAATATTTCTTGTGTATCAATTTTAATTCTTGCTACACCGGATTCCATAGCAGCTTTAGCTACATTTTTGGCTACTGATGGAGCTACTCTTTTATCAAATGGTCCTGGTATACAATAATCGGGATGTAACTCATTTTCGTCGATTAAATGAACGATAGCTTCTACAGCTGCCTTTTTCATATGTTCGTTAATATGAGTAGCTTCAACGTCCAAAGCGCCTCTAAAAATACCTGGAAAAGCTAATACATTATTAATTTGGTTCGGAAAATCAGATCGACCAGTACCCACAACCTTTGCACCTGCCTGTTTGGCTTCATTGGGATTAATTTCAGGATTAGGATTAGCCATAGCAAAAATAATTGGGTCATCAGCCATTGTCTTCACCATATTTTGCGTCAATATATCCGCTACAGATACACCTATAAAAACATCTGCATCTTTAATCACTTCTTCAAGTGAACCTTCAACTTTATCTTTATTCGTCCACTTTGCTACATATGTTTTTGTATCATTCATACCTAAATTTCTGCCAGAATAAATAGCACCTTTTGAATCGCACATAATCATATTATTCACGCCATAAGCATGAAGTAACTTTACTATAGCGATACCTGCTGCACCTGCACCATTTAATACAACTTTTATATCCGTTAACTCTTTATTTACAATTTTTAAAGCATTGATTAACCCAGCCATAGTAACGATAGCTGTACCATGTTGATCGTCATGGAAAATAGGTATATTGGTCTCTTTCTTTAAGGTTTCTTCAATTTCAAAACAGCGAGGAGCTGATATATCTTCAAGATTAATTCCACCATAGTTGGGTTGAATAAGTTTAACTGTTTTTATGATTTCTTGAGTATCCGTTGTATCTAATGCTATCGGCACACCATTAATACCCGCAAAACTTTTGAACAGTGCTGCCTTTCCTTCCATTACTGGAATACTTGCTTCTGCTCCAATATTCCCTAAACCGAGAACAGCAGTTCCATCCGTTACAACAGCAACTGTATTTCCCTTAATAGTGTACTCATACACTTTTCTTGGATCTTCATGGATTTCTTTACAAGGTTCAGCAACGCCAGGTGAGTATGCTAGGCTTAATTGTTGCTTATTTGTCACTTTAACATTTGGTGTAATTTCTAGTTTACCTTGGTTCTCTCTATGCATTTCTAAAGCGTCATCTCTTAAAGACATTTAATCAACCCCTATTTTATTTTGTGAGAAGTCATTGAACTATATGTATTCAGTACATAAATCAATCCATGAATAGAAAACTGAATCATTTTAAATATACACGATTTACTAGTAAATATGTAGAACAATAGTACAATCATTGAAAGTAAATTGATTTTTAGATGTTGCAATTCAAATTATTTCTTCTGCTGATAAAACAGATTTAGTGTGTTAAATCAGAACAAAAAATAATTATAAAAGAAAAACTGATGATTAAGAAATAATCATCAGTTAACTATATCATAATTTAAAAATCGTTAAAAGTTAAATAAACCTAATATCAGCTGGTGAATAAGTTTGTATTAATAGATCAAAATTTTGAGGTTGACGTTCAATTTGTCCCAACATTGTCATCTTATTTGCACATTCGTCAAAACCATAAATATTTAATGCATGTTGTTTATTAGATTGCACTTTTGAATGTTCAAATTGTGGTTCAAGATGGGTTACATTACGTAAAATAACTTTTTTCGAATTAGACAATTTTGTTTGTTCATACGCTTCAACTTCAAAAAGTTGATTGATGATAAGTTGCATTTGCTGATTACGCTTTTCAAATTTACCCAATACGATATACATCTGTTCCTTTGAAATAGAAGTTTCGTATTTTTTAAACTTATCTGGGAAAATCACTCCATCCATCATCGTTCTTCCATCATTCATAGTTACAAATGCCATATTTTGACCATTCTTCGTTCTTATTTGTTTGATATGGTCAAATTGAACAAGTATAGGTTGATAGTGACTTCCATTAGACAATTGAAATATACCTAAATATTGTTTCTTTTCAAATTTCTTTTCAACTGGATGTTTACTAATATAGAATCCTAGGTATTCTTTTTCATAATCACTTAATAATTGATCAGGCAGTTCCTCTTTTTCTTCATATGATTGTTTAGGAGTTAAAAGATCGAAAAGCATATCATCTTGTTCAACATCAGAATTTAAATCTAATACTTGATCAATTGCTTGTAATAATGTCGCTCTAGTTTTGCCAAAAGTGTCGAATGCGCCTACTAAGATAAGAGACTCAAGTAATTTTCTATTTTTCACCCTTTTAGGTATACGTCTTGAAAAATCAAAGAAATCTCTATAAGGTCCATTCTGCTGGCGCTCATCAATAATTAATTTAACGCTTTGATATCCAATTCCTTTAATTGTACCTAAAGACAAATATATTCCTTTATTACTTGCCTTATAATACCAATGACTTTGATTAATATTGGGAGGCAAAATGCTAATTCTTTGATGCTTAGCTTCGTCAATTATAGCTGCAGTCTTTTTTTCACTTCCTATTACATTACTCAAGATATTTGCATAAAAATAATGAGGATAGTGCACTTTTAAATAGCTCATTATGTATGCAATTTTTGAGTAACTAACAGCATGGGCACGTGGGAACCCATAATCAGCAAACTTAAGTATTAAATCAAAAATTTGCTTACTTATCTGTTCACCGTAACCATTATTTTTTGCACCATCTATGAAATGTTGACGCTCACTCTCTAAGATTGCACGATTCTTTTTACTCATTGCTCTTCTTAAAATATCTGCTTCACCATAACTAAAGCCAGCAACTTGACTTGCAATCTGCATAATTTGTTCTTGATAAATGATAACACCATATGTGTTTTTTAAGATTGGTTCTAAATCAGGATGTAAATAAGCAACTTGGTTAGGATTATGTCTACGGGTTATATAAGTTGGTATTTCTTCCATTGGCCCTGGTCTATATAATGATGTGACAGCTACGATATCTTCAAAATGTTCAGGTTGCAATCTTTTTAATACGCTTCTAACGCCTTCTGATTCCAATTGAAAAATACCTGTAGTGTCCCCATTTGATAATAAATCAAACACTTTTTTATCATCATAAGGAATGGCTTCTATATCAATATTTATATTTAAATCCTTTTTAACTTGTAAAATAATTTGATGAATAATTGATAGATTGCGTAATCCCAAGAAATCAATTTTTAATAATCCTATACGTTCCGCTTCTGTCATAGTCCACTGCGTTAATAATCCTGTATCACCAGTTGTTAATGGCGCAAATTTGAATAATGGTTGATCATTGATAATGATACCTGCAGCATGTGTCGACGTATGTCTTGGTAAGCCTTCTAACTTTTTACTTACTTCAAACCAACGTTCATTTCTATGATTACGATGAACAAATGCTTTAAACTCTGGCTTCTGGTATGCTTCTTCAAGAGTTATACCTAATTTATGTGGAATAAGTTTTGAAATCTCATTTAAACTCGTTTCATCAAAACCCATTATTCTTCCTACATCTCTAGCAACAGCACGGGCTAACAGATGTCCAAATGTCACAATACCTGATACATGATGTTCACCATATTTATCTTGTACATACTTAATTACTTTTTCACGTCTCGTGTCTTCAAAATCAATATCAATATCTGGCATAGTTACACGTTCAGGATTAAGAAATCTTTCAAATAAAAGATTATATTTTAACGGGTCTATCGTAGTAATACCTAATAAATAACTTACCAATGATCCCGCTGATGAACCACGACCTGGCCCAACCATCACTTCATGTGTTTTAGCAAAATGAATCAAATCACTTACAATAAGAAAATAATCCTCGAAACCCATATCAGTAATAATTTTATATTCATGTTTCAACCGATCGAAATAAGTTTTGTCATTAAGTTCCCATTTTTGTAACCTATGTATAAGTATTGTCCAAAGATAATCTTTCGAAGTCTCACCATTAGGTGTCACAAATTGTGGCAACAGTGATTGATGGTATGCAATTTCTGCTTGGCATAATTTTTCAATTTCATTCGTGTTAGCAATCATATCTTCACTAAGATTTAGTGTTTGAAGTTCTTCCATACTAGGAAAATGTTCATCAAGTGTTTCTTTCTCATGTATTAAATCTAACTTAGTATTATCTCTTATGGCATGTAAAGCTGGAATGGTTTCAGCATCATCTTCATTTAAATATCTTGCAGATTGCATCCATACACGTTTGCCAGTCAATGTATTATTACTATTATGATTTAAATACAATTCTTTCTTACCTTCAAACGCATCAATGATTTGCTTATGAGACAACTCAGCCTCTTTAAATATGATAATTAAATGTTTATCATATTTTTTTAGCCATTCAATAGGTACTTCTTCTTTATTTTTCATCATTATAGCAGAAGAAAGTTGGTATAATGACTTGAGTCCTTGATTATTTTTTGCTAAAACAACTGTTTCAATAGTATAGAGACCATCCGTTAAATATATAGTCATACCAAATATGGGATGTATGTGGGCTGCAATACAAGCATCATAAAACTTTGGATAACCGTACAATACATTTGTATCGGTTATTGCAAGCGCACGGTATCCTTCTTTTTTAGCTTTATCTATTAATGCATCAATTCTCAAACTAGAATCTAACAGGTCAAAAGAAGTATGAATATTTAAATGTGCTTCCATGGTCTCTTACCTCCTTTTAAAAATTATAACTTGTCGTTTAAAGCTTCGGCGAGTTGCTCGAATTGCTCCCAACTATTTACTGAAACTCCAGATGCATTTGGATGTCCACCACCACCAAATGTATTAGCGACATCATTAATAATAATATGACCTTTAGAACGCAACCTACATCTGATTTGATCTCCTTCATCAACGCCAAACATCCATATTTTTAATCCTCGAATATCGGCGATTGTATTTACAAATAAAGACGCTTCATTAGGTTGTATTTGAAATTTTTCAAGTATGTCTTTAGTTATTTTAACTTTGCAGAATCCCTTATCATTTAAATCAAAATTTTGCAATATATAGCCTTGAAATGGTAATAGTTTCGGATCTTTTTCAGACATTTTGTTTAATTCTTGGTTGTGATCAAAAGGATATGTAAGTAATTTTCCAGCAATTTGCATTGTCCGTGGTGTAGTATTATTAAATAAAAAACGTCCAGTATCACCGACGATGCCAAGATATAACAATCTAGCAACTTGTTCATCAATGATATGTTCATCGTTGAAATGTGAAATGAATTCGTAAATTATTTCACTAGTGGAAGAAGCTTTGGTATTAACATAGTTTATATCTCCATACTGATCAGTAGCAGGATGATGATCAATTTTTAAAAGTTTGGTACCTGTATCATAACGTTGGTCATCTATTCTTGGTGCATTTGCCGTATCACATACAACTACAGTCGCTTTCTTATACATATCATTGTCAATTTCATCCATCAAACCTATAAATTTCAAAGAATCTTCATTAGTTCCTACAGCATAAATTTGTTTATCTGGAAACTTCTTTTGCAAGTAATATTTCAAACCTAATTGCGAACCATATGCGTCTGGATCAGGTCTTAGATGTCTGTGAATAATAATTAACTCACTTTGTTCTAATGCTTCCATTATTTCATTCATTTTTACTTCCATTTTAATTACTCCCTTTAAATTTCTAAATATTATTTTAAAACCCATCAAACATTTGACAAATTACTAAGGCATTAGCAACTTTTTCACCATTATTAATCATAGTAACTTCTAATTTAGCAAAATATCGTCCAACATCTAACATTTCATAATGTACTTCAATAGAAGATTCAATTGGTACAGTCTTAATATAGATAATACTCATACTTTCTATCATGACATTACCTTTTTTATACTTTCTCATTTCGTGACGAATCGTTTCCTCAATAATTCCAACAAATACTGCTTTACTTAAAGTACCGTAATGATTTGTAATGAGTGGAGATACGTCGACATTTATTCCTTGTTGATGTATTGAAATATGTTTAGCAATTTGATCATTCACTGTTTCACCAATTTGAGGTTGTCTACCTAATAATTGCATTGATTTTAAAACATCCTGTCTGTTAATTACACCGACAGCTTTTTTATTATTATCAGTTACTGGTAATAATTCAATCCCTTCCCAAATTAATAAATGGGCACAACTAGCAACCGTATTTGTTAATTTAACACTCAATGGATTTTTAGTCATAACCTTACCTAATAGATCTTCTTCGTTCATATTGATGATTTCTCTACTTGTTACTATACCTACTAATTTAAATTCTTCGTTTACTATAGGAAACCTTGTATGGCCAGTTTCATTTGCTATTTTTTTGTAATCATGAATTGTCATTGAATCAAATAACACTGATAATTCATTGATTGGTTTAACTATATCCTCAACCACAAGTATTTCTTTGCGTATTTTCTGATTAAACATTGCTTTATTGATGATATTAGCAACTAAGAATGTATCATAACTTGAAGAAATAATTGGCAATTCATGCTCATCTGCATATCGTATAATTTCAGCACTTGGACGAAAACCACCTGTGATGAGTATTGAAGTTTCTCGTTTTAAAGCTTCAATCTGTACATTTTCTCTATTTCCAACAATTAATAATGTGTGTTTGCCTATATATTTCAGAATATCATCAAATTGCATTGCTCCTATTGCAAATTTTGAAACTGATTTATTAAGTCCAGCTCTACCGGCAAGTATTTGACCCTCAACAATATTTGCAATTTCATTAAACGTTAAGTTATCTAAATTTTCTCTATTTCGTTTCTCGATTCTAACAGTACCAACTCTGTCAATAGTTGCTACAATTCCAAGTTGACTCGCATCTTTAATTGCTCTGTACGCAGTACCTTCAGACACATTAAGATCTTTAGCAATTTTTCGCACAGAGATTTTAGAGCCTATTGATAAAGATTCAATATGTTTAATTATTTGTTCATTCTTTGTCATCCCGTTACCTCTTATATCTTTATAACAGTCTTTTTATCATTATAACTTTTAATGTACAAAAAATCATTGTTCAATCATTCTAAAATACTAAATATTAATCAATATAAATTACCGTTAAAGATTATATTCAAAATATTTAAATATTAATGGAAATCACACTAAAACTTTACTAAAATAAAGTTGAGGAGGGATGATTTATGTATAAACATATTCTACTTGGGGTAGACACTCAAATTAAAAATGAGAAAGCTCTTAAAGAGGTGTCTCGTTTAGCAGGTGAAGGTACTATCGTCACAGTTTTAAATGCCATTAATGAGCAAGATGCTCAAGCGTCAATCAGAGCTGGCGTACATTTAGATAAGCTAACCGAAAAACGTTCTAAAGGTTTAGAAAGTACACTTAAAACTTTAGAAGACTACGGCATTGATTATGATGAAGTTATTGTGAGAGGCAATGCTAAGGATGAGCTATTAAAATTTGCGAATAGTGGTAAATATGAAATTGTTGTTCTTAGTAACCGAAAAGCTGAAGACAATAAGAAATTTGTTTTAGGTAGCGTAAGTCATAAAGTAGCTAAACGTGCTACTATTCCTGTTTTAATAGTTAAATAAACGACATACTCGTAACCTAAAATACCAAAACTATAATAAATGAGTTAGTATTTGTATTAAAAGGTTTGATATAATTTCAATTTTTATTCAGCAATCGACTTGCCACAACATTAGGAAGCCTGAGACATTATGTGTGTCTCAGGCTCTTATTTATATTTCTTAAATTCAAAATATCAACTTACTACTGTTAAATTTTAATTAACGTTGTACTTTTAGAAAATGACTTAAAAACCAAAAGCTATATGTCATTTAGACAAATAATTAAAATTCCACTGATTCTCCTGGATTGAGAATTTGCACTTCCCCTACCTGAACTGCATCCTTAAATTGCTCTGGATCTTGTTCAATTAACGGGAATGTATTGTAATGAATAGGAACACTGATTGTAGGCTTAATAAATTCATTAATAGCGTAACTAGCATCTTCTATTCCCATGGTAAAGTTATCTCCAATAGGAACAAAACATACATCAACTGGGTGTCTATCTGCTATCAATTTCATATCACTAAATAATCCTGTATCCCCAGTATGATAGATAGTCTTACCTTCAGCTTCGACAATTATTCCCATAGGCATACCTAAATATACGGGCACACCATTTTCATGTGTAAAACTAGAACTATGGAATGCTTGAACAAATTTGACTGTTCCAAAATCAAATTTAGCTTTCCCACCAATGTTCATGCCATGAACATTTTCGACTCCGTGATAAGTAGATAAATATCCTTGTAATTCTGCCGAACCAATCACAGTTGCATGGTTACGATTGGCCAATTCAACTACATCACCAAAATGGTCAGCGTGACCATGTGTTAAGATAATGTAATCTACCTCTAACGTTTGTTCATCTAGGTCACATTTATCGTTGCCAGAGATAAATGGATCAACTATAACTTTCTTGCCGTTACCTTCAAAATAAATTGTTGATTGACCATGAAATGAAAGTTTCATAAGAGTTTCCCTCCTAAAAGTAATATCTTTTAACAGTATACCCTAACAGTCACATTTATAACACTAGTGAGCTATTTAGCTTGTTTAGTTCAATCAATAACTCTTACTTTTTGAAAACTATATCTTATTAGCATAGAATTAATATATCATCACATGATGGAGGTTCATTATATGACTAAAATAGAAGAAATCAAAAAAGTTTTACAACAAGAAGATGCTGATGCAGCATGGATTACGACACCCTTAAACATCTTTTACTTTACTGGGTATCGAAGTGAGCCACATGAAAGACTCTTCGCTTTGCTCATTCCATCAAATGAAGAGCCTGTTTTATTTTGTCCAAAAATGGAAGTTGAAGAAGTAAAACAATCACCGTTTAAAGGTAAAATCGTCGGTTATTTAGATACTGAAAACCCATTCGACAAATACTCTAAAACTTTCTCTAAAATGCTCATTGAAAGTGAACATCTTACAGTTAAACGTCAAAGAGAATTAACAAAAGCGTTTAATATAGAACACTATCAAGATGTTGATCAATCAATCAAGGACTTACGTAATATCAAATCAGAAGATGAAATTATCAATATAAAAAAGGCAGCTGCGTTAGCTGATAAATGTATTGAAATTGGTAAATCCTTTCTTAAAGAAGGTGTAGAAGAAAGAGAAGTTGTCAACCATATCGAAAATGAAATAAAAAAATATGGCGTTAATGAAATGAGTTTCGACACGATGGTACTCTTCGGTGACCATGCTGCTTCACCACATGGTACACCCGGTGACAGAAAATTAAAGCAAAATGAGTTTGTACTATTTGATTTAGGTGTTGTATACCATCATTATTGCAGTGATATGACACGCACAATTCATTTTGGCAAACCTAATAAGGAAGCACAAAATATATATAACATTGTTTTAAAAGCAGAAACGGAAGCAATTAAATCTATTAAACCAGGAGTTACCATCAAAGATATTGATAAAATAGCAAGAGATATAATCCAAGAAGCAGGTTATGGTGATTACTTTCCGCATAGACTAGGTCATGGATTAGGCCTTGAAGAACATGAATATCAAGATATATCAAGTGTAAATAATAATAAACTTGAAGCAGGAATGGTTATTACTATAGAGCCTGGCGTATATGTCCCTCATGTGGCTGGTGTTAGAATTGAAGATGATATTTTAGTAACTGAAAATGGTTATGAAATATTAACTCAATACGAAAAATAACAAAACCACAATAAGCCCCAAGCTTCATTCACATGAATGAAGCTTGGGGTAAATTTCACGCATTATTTCAATGCATCTTCAATTGAAGTATATTCAAAATTAAATGTATCGGCTACATTCTTATTAGTCACGTGTCCATTAAATGTATTTAGACCTAAAGATAATGGATGATTTACTTTGAATGCTTCACGATAACCTTTATTAGCCAATAATTGCGCATAAGGTAATGTTGCATTGTTCAATCCAATTGTAGATGTACGTGGAACGGCGCCTGGCATATTAGCCACAGCATAATGCACGACACCATGTTTAGTATAAGTTGGGGCATCGTGCGTTGTAATTTTATCAGTAGTCTCAAAGATTCCACCTTGATCTATCGCAATATCTACAATCACTGATCCATCTTTCATTTCTTTTATCATATCTTCAGTCACTAAGTTTGGCGCTTTAGCACCTGGAATCAGAACTGCTCCAATGACTAAATCACTTTCTTTTACATACATTTCTATATTTAATGGATTGGACATTATTGTTCTTACTCTGCCATCAAACAAGTCCTCTAATTCTTCTAAACGTTTAGGGTTAACATCTAAAATTGTCACTTCAGCACCTAACCCTAAAGCTATTTTAGCTGCATTTGTTCCTGCTTGACCGCCACCAATAATAGTGACTTTACCTTTAGGCACTCCAGGTATGCCACCTAGTAAGATACCCATACCTCCATTAAATCTTTGTAAAAATTCAGCTCCCACTTGTGCAGACATTCTACCAGCCACTTCACTCATTGGTGTTAATAACGGTAAAGAACCGTCTGGTAATTGTACAGTTTCATAAGCAATAGATATAACCTTGTTGTCCACAAGTGCCTGAGTTAATTTCTGTTCATTCGCAAGGTGTAAATAAGTAAATAAGATTAACTCTTCTTTAAAGAATTTGTATTCTGATTCAAGTGGTTCTTTGACTTTGATGACCATATCAACATCCCAAGCTTTTGACTGCTCATCAACAATTTTGGCACCGGCTTCTTGATAATCACCATCTTCAAAGTAAGATCCTAGACCAGCATTTGTTTCTACTAAAACTTCATGTCCTTGGTCTACAAGTGCATGTACACCACTTGGTGATAACCCCACTCGATTCTCATTATTCTTTATTTCTTTAGGAATCCCAATTTTCATATTATCTACCTCCAACCTTATCGTATCGTGTCCTTATCAAAACGGCAAACGATAACATATAATGACATAATTTTGTAATTATTATTAATTAAATATTCTGTTTATTGTGTTAAAATAGAATTAAGAAAGATAAAGGGGGCAATAATGATGATTTCTTATAAAAATATATTAATCGCAGTCGATGGATCTCATGAAGCAGAATGGGCTTTTAACAAAGCTGTCGGTGTTGCTAAACGTAACGATGCTCAATTAACTATTGTGAATGTAATTGACTCACGTACGTATTCTTCTTATGAAGTATATGATGCTCAATTCACAGAAAAATCAAAGCATTTCTCCGAAGAATTACTTAAAGGTTATAAAGAAGTAGCCACAAATGCAGGTGTAAAAAATGTTGACACACGTTTAGAATTCGGCTCACCTAAAGCAATTATACCTAAAAAATTAGCGCATGATGTTGGTGCTGATTTGATTATGAGTGGTACATCAGGTTTAAATGCGGTAGAACGTTTTATTGTTGGCTCTGTATCAGAAGCGATTGTTCGACATGCACCTTGTGACGTATTAGTTGTACGTACAGAAGAAATGCCTGAAGATTTCCAACCTCAAGTAGCAACATCTCAATTACGTGAAAAATATCAAGATTAGTCACTGTTATAGATAAAATAAAAAATACTGCCGGTTGTAGTTTACTAACTTAACCGGCAGTATTTTTATATGTACTAAAATTTTTTAATACATATAGAAAAAGATACTATTTGAATTCATTAATCCTATTTTTAAAATTAATTCACTTCGATACTTTCGTTGGTATTAAATTCTTCTTTTTTGGGTGTATTATCATTAAGTTTACCATATTTAATCACGTCACGAGATATCATTACTTCTTCATCAGTAGGTACAACAAGTACTTTTACAGGTGAATGTGGATAATTAATATAACCTTCTTCACCATGTAAACTTTCATTCTTCTTAGGATCCCAATAAACACCCATAAACTCAAGTCCTTCTAAAACTTTACCACGAATAATATGTGAGTTTTCACCTATTCCTGCAGTAAATACAATAATATCTACACCATGCATTCTAGCTGCATAAGAACCAATATATTTGTGAATTTTTGAAGCAAATAAATCTAGTGCAACACGTGAACGTTGACGTCCATGTTTTGCTTCTTCAGTTAAATCACGCAAATCACTTGATGTCCCAGTAAGACCTAATAATCCTGATTCTTTATTAAGTATTTCTAATACTTCATCAGCTGTTTTACCTGTTTTTTCCATAATGAATGGTATTAAAGCTGGATCAAGATTCCCCGAACGAGTCCCCATTGTTACACCAGCAAGTGGTGTGAATCCCATAGATGTATCAATAGATTCTCCACCGTCTATAGCTGCAATAGATGCACCGTTACCGATGTGACAAGAAATAATTCTTAAATCTTCAATTGGTCTACCAACAATTTGAGCAGCTCTACGAGATACATATTTATGACTTGTGCCGTGGAAACCATACTTACGTATACCATAGTCTTCATAGTAATGATATGGCAAGCTATATAAATAAGCTTGTTCAGGCATAGTTTGGTGGAAAGAAGTATCAAACACCGCAACATGTGGGATTTCTGGTAATAACTTTCTAAAAGCTCTAATACCCATTAAATTAGCTGGATTGTGTAAAGGTGCTAATTCACTTAATTCTTCAATTTGAGATTCTACATCATCAGTAACAACAACTGATTTAGGGAAAGTTTCGCCACCGTGCACAACACGATGACCTGTTCCTTGAATATCAGTGATGTCTTTAATCATTTCATGTTCTTTAAAACTATCTAACATTATATTAACGGCTTCTTCATGATTATGGATATCTCTGATATCAGTAAGCTTCTCGCCATTAACATGAATGGTGAAAATAGAATCGCTTAAACCAATACGTTCTATCACACCTTTAGTTACTAGTTTTTCTTCAGGCATCTTAATTAGCTGGAACTTTAAAGATGAGCTACCAGCATTTACCGCCAAAATTAATTTTGACATAAGACATTGTCCTCCATCATTTGTTTAGTTATATTTTTCACATAATCATTTTATCATTAATACAGTTTGAATACTATATTGTTACAGACTATTTTTTTGTATGATTTGTGACTATCCACTGATTCAATTCAGAAATGAAACCTTGAAATTGTTGAGGATTTTTAAAATCAGGGATATTTGCTAATAAGACTTCAACTGGTCGAGTTTCTCCTGATTTTTTCTTTTGTAAAATCAATATAGATTTACGTGCTTTTTCATTTTTAAATAAAGTTTTAGGTAAATTTAAAAATGCTTGCATCTCAGTCTCTGTAGCAATGAAATTTTCCAACTGTTTCACTTTATCATCTTCAAAGAGATGACTAGGAACAACTAAAAATGCATAACCTGCCCCTTTTAGCGCATTAATAGATTGTTCGATTAACAGATGATGGGAATAACTGTGTCCCTCTTCGAAACCTAACTTCATTTCTCTACTACGTTCATCTAAAGGATAGTATCCTATTGGGAAATCTCCAATCACGACATCTGCCTCTTCCAATGGTAATGGCATAATCGCATCTTGAGGATAAACGTCAAATGGTATCTCTAAAAAATTGGCCAAATGCACACTTACACGTGATAGCACTGGATCGACCTCTATCAGATGGTGCATAATTGTTTTATCAGAAAGTACTTCTTTCACTGCTGCACTTAGATGACCTGCCCCACTTGCAATATCTACAATGTGCATTTCCTCTTTATGTTCTAAAAAGCGTTGAACAAGAAAACCGAGAATGAGTCCAATAGAATCAGGCGTAATCTGATGATTAGCTTGAATATTTTCTTCTTGTAATAAACTTAAATATGCAAATTGAAAAGCTTTCCTTCTATCTTGAAGCGTTGCTTGCTCTAAAAGTTCTCTTTGGTTTGTATATATATCTTCCATAGCTAGCCCTAAATTTTCGATAAAACTTTGTCCATTTTCTTTGTTTAAGACTTTAGCTTTATCGTCTAATGTATGAAATAGACGTTCCATTATAGTGTTTTCTTCAGACATAAAATATCCCTTTCTATTTAAAAAAGTGTCCATCCGTGATTGATAGTATGAATTAACTCTAAATAATTAATTTACTACTCGAACAAGTATGGACACTAAAACTTTTTACTGTCAATAGTTCAATATGACTAAATATTTCTATATGCTTTTAATGCGGCTTCAAAATCAGGGTAATTCGTACCTTCACTGACAATTTCCTTATATACTACTTTATTGTTTTCGTTTAACACAAATACCGAACGTGCAAGTAAGCGTAATTCATCCATTACAAGTCCATAATTTCGACCAAAAGATAAATCTTTATGGTCACTTAAAGTAATTACATTTTCTAATCCGCTTGATGCACACCATCTTTTTTGGGCGAAAGGTAAATCTACTGATATCGTTAAAACTACGCCATCTTCAGCTGAAGCTTCTTCATTAAACTTTCGAGTTTGACTATCACATACTCCTGTATCAATAGATGGTATAACACTAATTAATTTCTTCTTGTTTTTATAATCATCTAAAGTAATTTGATTCAAACTATTATCAAGAACTGTGAAATTTGGTGCGATATCACCTTCATTAACCTCAGAACCTGATAATTTAATGGGATTATTTTTAAATGTAATTTGAGTCATCGTAACGACCTCCTATCAACTTAGTTAATTATAATGATACGACAAAGAACGTATGGTTTTCAATTTTTTTAGCCATTATCTATTAAAAAATGAAAACCTTTCCAAAAAAATCGTTGTTTGTAATATAGTAATAAAAGAGGCCAAACAAATTTGCAAACATTAACTCGACAAGATAAGCAATACACACTCATTTAAAGTTTGTCTACAATTTCATTTGAACCTCTTAATCTAACAATTATTTACTGCACAATAAAATCGTAGAGATTTTTTATAATTAATATTGCAGTAACTACTATAAATAAAGCTTTTACATACCTTACCCCTTTTTTCAAGGCAAATTGAGCACCTAACAAAGCACCTATCATCATGCTAAAAGCCATAATAATACCATAAAAATAATTGACCTGACCTAAAATCATGAAAAATAATAACGCACCACAATTAGATGCAAAATTTAAAACCTTTGCATTACCAGCTGCGCTTAAAAAGTCAAAGCCAAATAATAAAAGTGTAAATAGCATAAAGGAGCCCGTACCACCACCTAAAAAACCATCATAAAATCCAATAACAATAAATATTAATGTAAATAATACTGCTTTTGTAAAAGTAAAATCGGTAAATGTTCTTACATTTCCCCAATCTTTTTGTATGATGGTATAAATAAGAACTAATGACAGTGCTATAATGATTAGCGGTTTTAAAATAATTGCTGGTATGTATGTCGCAATGATAGCACCACCACCGGAAGCAACAAATATTAATGGAAACATCTTTCCTACTATTTTCAAGTCAACTTTACCTGAACGTAAAAATTTTAATGCACTTGTTAATGTACTAAAAGAACTCGCAAATTTATTTGTACCTAAAGTAACAGATGGTGGCAAGCCAACTGCAAGTAATGCAGGGGTTGAAATTAGTCCACCCCCACCAACTACAGAGTCGACGAATGAAGCGATAAAACCAAAGGCAACAATCATCAACATAATCGATAAATTCCAATCCATACTAAGCCTAACCCCTTTGTTTTTATTACATTACGAATTTTAGAATAAATCTTTAATCAATGAATCTGTAGATTGTTCTTTCGCACTCTTATAATTTTGATCTATTGTTAATGTTTCAATATTTTCAACTGCATTTTCTATCATTTCATCAAAATTAAATACACTTTCATATTTTACTACTTTGTCAAAATCCGGTTCAGTTACAGGATTTTTCGGAGTAAATATTGTACAACAATCTTCATAAGGTTGAATAGATGTTTCAAATGTACCGAGTTCTTTTGCTTTCTTAATAATGTCTTCTTTATCTAACGTTAATAGAGGTCTTAAAACAGGTGTAGCTGTGACATGATTAATAGCGTACATACTCTTTAGTGTCTGACTTGCTACTTGACCAAGATTCTCTCCATTTACGATGGCATTAGCATTTATTTGATGTACAACTTTATCAGATATACGCATCATCATTCTTCTTGTAGAAGTCATTGTATAACGAGGATGTACAACTTTATTAATTTGCTTTTGTATTTCTGTAAATGGTACGAGATGCAGCTTAATAGGACCAACACGTTCCGCTAAAATTCTTGTTAATTCGATAACTTTATCTTTAGCTTTTTCACTCGTAAATGGTGGACTATGAAAATGTATTGCTTCAACAGTTACGCCACGTTTCATTACTTCTATTCCTGCTACAGGAGAATCAATACCACCACTTAACATAAGTAATGTCTTACCTCCTGTACCGACTGGCAGTCCACCTGCACCAGCGATTACTTTTTCATAAATATAAATAGTATCCATTCTTACTTCTATTTTAATTTCATAGTCAGGATTTTTAACATTCACTGTTATATTATTATTTTCTTTTAGTATTGCTCCACCGACTTGACGTTGCAATTCATACGTATCCAATCGAAATGACTTATCAACGCGTTTTACATCTACCTTAAAAGTTGAACCTTTTACAAAGTCTTGAGATAACTGTATCGCTGATTGATTAATTTTCTCTTCGTTTTTATCAATTTTTATGACTGGACTGATTGATTTTATACCATAAACTTTAGATAAGCGGTGAATGATCTCATTTATGTCTGCTTCAGGGGATAATTCTATGTACATTCTATCCCTCTTTCCTTTGAGATGATAACCACGCAATGGAATAAGTGCGCGTTTCACATTGTCTTTAAGTTGATTAACAAACATTTTTCTATTCGTACCTTTAAGCGTAAGTTCTCCATATCTAACTAATAAATGATCAAATTGCATTACTTTAACAGCTCCTTAATTTCCTTATATACAGTTTCAAATGCATTCATAAAACTTAATATATCGTTTTCAGTCGTATGTGCCCCTAAAGAAATTCTTATACTACCTTCTATTTTTGACTCTGCAATTTCCATAGCAAGTAAAACCTCATTTAATTTATTCATCTTAGAAGAACAAGCACTTGTAGTTGAAACCATTACGTTTTGTTTGGAAAAAGCATTAACAAGTACCTCACCCTTAACACCTGGAAATCCTATATTTATAATGTGGGGTGATGCATTTTGAGGAGAGTTGATAAATACAT
Source organism: Staphylococcus sp. HMSC34G04 (assembly GCF_001838765.1). Classification (NCBI taxonomy): domain Bacteria; kingdom Bacillati; phylum Bacillota; class Bacilli; order Caryophanales; family Staphylococcaceae; genus Staphylococcus; species Staphylococcus sp. HMSC34G04. Next base: position 108,205 of record NZ_KV838719.1, on the reverse strand, counting down.
TTTTGTATTCTGCTAAAAATGAAAGTAATTTATTTTTATAATTGCTTAAACGTAAATTAAGCTCGTATGTTTGATCAACAGCATTCTTTATAGCTCTAACCATAGAAATAGCCATTGGTAAATTAACTGTACCACTTCGTAAACCATATTCTTGTCCACCACCATGGACAATAGGTTCTATGTTTTGAATATTTTTTAAAAGTAATAGACCCTGACCTTTGAGTCCATTAAACTTGTGACCACTTAAACTTAAACTATCAACATGATTGATCTGCATAGGTACCTTACCTAAAGCCTGGACTGCATCAACATGAAAGTGTGCACGTGGGTAATTTTTTACAATATTTGCTATTTCTTCAATAGGTTGAATTTGTCCCATAATATTATTGACATACATACATGTCACAAGTCCTACTTTATCTGTCATTAATAATTTTAAGTGTTCTGTGTCCAACTTACCTTCTTTTGTCACATCAACATATTTTAATTTAAAACCTTTTTCCCTTTCCAAATACCTCATTACTTCCAAAACTGAGGGATGTTCTAAGACTGATGTGATAATCTCATTAGCAGTTTCTTTTTTCATATACGCAATACCTTTTAGCAGTATATTATTCGATTCAGTTGCGCCACTTGTGAAAATGATATCAAACTGATTATTTAAGCTTAATATACGATTGATTTCACTTTTTGCTTTCAATAATAATTGTTCGGCTTGAACCCCTGCATGATGAGGACTATTTGGATTGAAGTATAATGTTTGGTTCACTTTTACGAATGAATCAACAACATCTTGATCAGCTTTGGTAGTGGCTGCATTGTCTAAATAAATCACTGATAACACTTCTCTTTCAAATTTTAATTAAATCTTGTTTTAAAAATGAATTGCTTCACTATAAATTTACAAATTAAGATACTCAAGCATTATACTATTTTCTCACAAAATTAAAAGAGTGTGACCATGAATTTTAATTCACTACTAATAGAACACTAAAAAACCTGAGACATTCATTATTGTCTCAGGTAATTCTGATGCATGGAGAGTCGATGACTGCAGAAAGTTACATTTATACTAATCTTTGACTCTATCAATTATGATTAAAATAAGATAGTAAATCTCAAGTAGATTTACCTCACAGTTGTATAATATTTATACACAAATTACTATTCTTTAATCACTTGCTCTTCAATATGTTTGGTAATACCAGGTTCAACACTTTCTAATGCTTCTTCGGCTATCTCTATCGCACGTTTATATCGGTTATTTTTAAATAATCGTTCTGCTTCATTTAAGCTTTTATCAACATGATGATGATCCTTACGATATCTATTACCATATTGGATAAGTTTTTCTGCGTATACAGCATTTACAAGTACATCGTTAGCTTCATCTTCAAATGTATTCATTTGAATAACAATTTTTGCTACTTTATCCTTTAGTTGTTTAACATGAATTGGACGTTCGCTAAATTGATCATTTACTTCTCTTACTTCATTATCAATTTCATTTTTCATGATAATGAAACGTTCTGGAACGCTAGTTAAATTAGAAGCTAATAAACGTCGGTATACTTCTTCTTTCTTAGATTGTACTCTTAATAAATTATCTTCTGCTTCAGCTTCATCTTCGCGTAATTGAATGAGATGATTTTGAAGTTTATCTTGTTCTTTGTTAATCACAGATACATGATCTTCAAGGTACTGTAAATTATCTTGTACTTCACTATAACGTACCGCAGATTTAGAAGTTTCTTTTAAAATATCATCATAAACTGAGATGAGACTTTGAATTTCATTTTCAAATTGTCTTACACTTTGAGCATCTGATTCATTAATATGGTAATTTTCACGAACATATTCAATTTCGGTTTGTAATGTATAGTTCATATCTTTGGCTTTAAATAAGTCATCAGTAATGATATCTTTCGTTTCTTCAACTTCATTTTTAGCTTTTACTTCATATTCAATAAGATCATACATTTCATCTAATTTATCATTAATATTTTCAAGTTTATTGTTAGCTTCATCTAATTCTAATCGACTAATCATTGGTTCAACAAAACTTAATTCTGTCTTAAGACTTTGTATTGTACCATCGACTTTGACATGATCTAAATCATAGCCTTCAACCTTTAAGTCTCTGCATCCATATTTTAAATCTTGAAACTGTCCTGGTAATTCTTTTTGAGTTTCTCGAATTAATTCTGGAATTTCATCCATATAAAATTTTAAATTTTTAATTTGATCCTGTAAAGCAGCAATGTGATTATGGGCTTGAACATAGTTACCTTCACTTTTTAAACTCTCATATTCATTTAACTTAGGCTCATAATTTTCGATTTCATTTTCAAGTGGTTCAGCTGCTTCACCAAATTGATGACGATTTGCTAATACATCACGTTTCATTTCACGATAGTCAACTTTACACTTTTCATACAATGCTTCATTTTCTTTATGTAAGTTTATAATGTCGTCCACTTGAGTTACTTGATGCTGATAATTCTTTTCGTATTGATCCATTAATTCGTGAGCATCATCAATTTCAGTTTGTGCTGCTGTGAATTTAAATTTCTCTAAAAACTCTTCAGCATTTTGAATTTTTTCTTCTACTGGAGCTAAGTATTTATTTGTAGTTTCTGTGTTGTCTTTTTTCATTGCATCATACTTAGTCTTTGTTTCACCTTTTAAATTTAAACCAGTAAGTTTTCTTAGGTTATCATCTAAAGGTAATTGTTCAATTTCGTTCTTACGCTCTTCTGTTTTTTCAATTAAATTTCTTTTGTTTGAGCGCATATAAAACAATACGCCAATAGCAATTAAAATAACTACTAATATTGCTAATATGATAAATAACACCATATACTTCTCCTCCTATTTTATCATCTTACATTATAACGTAATTTTGTGCGTCGTTAAATCACAAAATCAATTAATTGATAGATTATTTTTAAAAGCTTATACTAAATTAAAAATTGTAGTAACGAGGTATGACGATGACAATGAATATTCCAACAAATTATAAACTGATATCAAAACAACTTGCTAGTTTAATCGAAGATGAAAAGAATTTAATTGCAATATTAAGCAATACTTCTGCTCTTCTTAACGATACAATTGATCATATTAATTGGGTAGGTTTTTACCTTATTGAAAATAAGGAGCTTATTCTTGGACCATTTCAAGGCCATCCTGCCTGTGTACATATCGCTATCGGCAAAGGGGTTTGTGGCACTGCCGTTTCATCTGGTGAAATACAACGTGTTAAAAACGTCCATCAATTCCCTGGTCACATAGCTTGTGACGCAAATAGTCAATCAGAAATTGTTATTCCATTACATCAAAACGGCCAGATTATCGGAGTATTAGATATTGACGCTCCTATAAAAAATAGATTTTCACAAGATGATCAAGAAGGACTTGAATCTATTGTAAAAACTTTAGAAAAACAACTCAATCAAATTTAAAATAATCTTGACACTTTCTTTTAAAATGATAAAATAGGCTTTGTGTGAATTAACGAAAATAGCAGTTATATATTATCTAGCTCTATGTTGTTCCCAATGTGGACGTGTCGCGTAACTGTCGCTATAAGGTGAAGACACATAAAACAATATATCTCGATAAGCATGTAACACTCTTTTTTGTTTTTTCATAACAACAAAAAAGAAAAAGGAGGAGTCTCACATGGCTCGATTCAGAGGTTCAAACTGGAAAAAATCTCGTCGTTTAGGTATCTCATTAAGCGGTACTGGTAAAGAATTAGAAAAACGACCATACGCACCAGGACAACATGGTCCTAACCAACGTAAAAAATTATCAGAATATGGTTTACAATTACGTGAAAAACAAAAATTACGTTACTTATATGGAATGACTGAAAGACAATTCCGTAACACATTTGATATTGCTGGTAAGCAATATGGTGTACACGGTGAAAACTTCATGATATTACTTGCTAGTCGTTTAGATGCAGTTGTTTATTCATTAGGTTTAGCTCGTACACGTCGTCAAGCACGTCAATTAGTAAACCACGGTCACATTGAAGTAGATGGTGGACGCGTAGATATCCCATCTTACTCATTAAAACCTGGTCAAGTGATTACAGTTCGTGAAAAATCACAAAACTTAGATATTATTAAAGAATCTGTTGAAATTAACAATTTCGTACCAGAATATTTAGACTTTGATGCTGACAACTTAAAAGGTACTTTCGTTCGATTCCCTGAACGTAGCGAGTTACCAGCTGAAATCAATGAACAATTAATCGTTGAGTACTACTCAAGATAATCGATTTCTACTTTTTACACCCAATTCCAATTTTGGATTTGGGTGTTTTATTTTATGTAAAAATTTCTATCTTGTTTTAGTTTTCAAGTATTTAATTGTATGATGCATTTTGTTTAATAAAAACTGGGATATTAATCAATATTCCAGTTTTTATTAACAATGATCAATACTCAACTTAATTGAAAATACACTCTTATTTATTATTTTTTGAAGCAAGTTTTGATTGTACGTATTGAACTTCGCGTTCTATACTTACATTTTCTCTCATACTTATAGCTCGAATAAATCTTCAGGTACATCGGAAATAATACCGTCAACACCAATATCTACTAATTTTTGTGATTCTTTTAATTTATTTACAGTATAAGGTAATACTTTTAACTCTTCATCATGAGCAAGTTGCATAAATTTTTGCGAAACAATTTGATAATTTGGATTTGCATAATCAGCAACTTTGGCAATTTTTTTGAAATTCGGTAACTTGTGCCAATATTTTTTCTTACTAATTAATAAACCTAATTCATAATCTAAATTCATTGCCGACAATTTTTTTATACAATCAAAATCGAATGATTGTAAAATCACTTTAGATTTAGATATTTGTCTTTCCTTCAATTTATCAACGATCATATTTTCAATATTTGGATACTGACTAGGTTTTTTTATTTCTATTAATAATTTTTGCGAAAAGTTATCTGCTAAATCTAACACTTCATCAAAAGTCGGTATACTCTCCCCTTTAAATTTCTCTCCTTTATAGAAACCAAAATCTAATGCTTTTAATTCTTTTAAAGTAAAGTCAGAAACCTTGCCTTTACCATTTGACGTACGATCGATAGTATCATCATGTATAACGACAAGCTCTTTATCTTTTGTGTAATGTACATCAATTTCCAACATATCTATATGTAACATGAGCGCATGTCGATAAGCGATTAAAGTATTTTCAGGATAATCTTCAGGTAATCCTCTATGCGCTACGATTTGGAAATGTTGATTTGGACGTCGAATTTTCATCAAAGTCACCTTTCTTTTAAACTTATTTAATTTGCCCTAAACTTAAATTACCATAATTAAATTGGAGGTCAATTCATATGGTTAAACATGATTTTAAAGTTAAAACTGAGTGGCTAGGTGGACGCGAAGAAGTAGGTAAACTTCGAGGAGATATTATCAATGAAAATATATCCATCCCCTCTTCACTCGGTGGCAAAGGAAAAGGCACAAATCCAGATGAATTACTAGTAAGTGCAGCATCATCTTGTTACATTATTTCACTCGCTGCAACACTAGAAAAGAGTGGTTTTACTAATGTAAAAATTAATCAACAGTCAATAGGTACAGCCTCATTTGAAAATAAAAAATTTAAAATGGAACGTATTACACATTATCCCTCAATTGAAGTGCCCTCTTCTCAAACAGAAAAGCTTAAAAGTATTTTAGATAAATTATTAGTGATTGCAGATAAAAATTGCATGATATCTAATGCAATACGGAATAATGTCATTATTTCAATTGAGCCTAATTTAATATAAATCATATAGCTATCACAAATTTTAAACATGTAAACGTTTTAATTATGTGATAGCTATTTAATAAGGGTTTTAAATATTCAGAATTTTTGCTAAAATAAATAAATCTTATTGTGGGAGGAATGTACAATGCAGTATTACCAACCTTTATTATTAACACCTGGACCAACTCCTGTACCGGAACAAATCTTGAGTGCCGTACAATTACCAATGGTAGGTCATCGTTCTACTGACTTTGAGGAAATTGCTAGTGAAGCATTTAAAGGTTTAAAGCCAGTATTTGGTAGCAAAAACGAAGTACTTATTCTTACATCTAGTGGCACTAGCGTATTAGAAGCAAGTATGCTTAACATCGCAAATCCTGAGGATCATATTGTGATAATTGTTTCTGGTGCATTCGGAAATCGCTTTAAACAAATCGCACAAACTTATTATAATCATGTACATGTATATGATGTTAACTGGGGTGAAGCTGTAGTAGTTGATGACTTTATTAATTATTTAAAGCAATTAAATGTACCAGTCACTGCAGTATTCACTCAATTTTGTGAAACGTCTACTAGTGTCATACATCCAGTTCACCAATTAGGTCATGCACTTAAAGCTTTTGATAATTCCTTATATTTTATTGTTGATGGTGTAAGTTGTATCGGTGCAGTGGATGTTGATTTAACAAAAGATAAAATCGATGTATTAGTTTCGGGAAGTCAAAAAGCTATCATGCTACCACCAGGTCTAGCATTTGTTGCTTATAGTGATAGAGCAAAAAAACGATTTGCTGATGTAGAAACACCAAGATTCTATTTAGATTTAAATAAATACATCAAATCACAAGAGCAAAATTCAACGCCCTTCACACCTAATGTTGGTCTATTTAGAGGAATAAATGCTTATGTAGAACTTGTAAAAAAAGAAGGATTAAATCACGTTATTTCACGCCATTTTAAAATACGGGATGCCTTAAGAACGGCACTAAAAGCACTTGAATTAGAATTATTAGTAAAAGATGATGCTCATGCCTCACCTACTGTAACCTCATTTGTTCCAAAAAATCAAGAAGAACTTAATATCATTAAAAATCAACTTAAATCTCAATTCAATATAACTATTGCTGGAGGACAAGGTCACTTAAAAGGACAAATTTTGAGAATTGGTCACATGGGAAAAATATCTCCTTTTGATATTTTAGCAGTCGTGTCTGCATTGGAAATTATTTTAACTTCTAATAGAAATGTCAATTATATTGGAAAAGGGATAACTCAATTTATGGAGGTTATTGGACATGAGTCATAAAATATTAGTATCAGACCCAATTTCTGAGGATGGTTTACAAAGTATTTTAAAACATCCAGAATTTGAAGTAGATGTACAAACAGATTTATCTGAGAATGATTTAGTAAATATGATTTTAACATATGAAGCTCTTATCGTACGAAGTCAAACCCAAGTAACAGAGCGAATTATTAACGCTGCAACAAATTTGAAAGTCATTGCAAGAGCTGGTGTAGGCGTGGATAATATTAATATAGAAGCAGCGACTTTAAAAGGTATTCTAGTAATTAATGCTCCCGATGGTAATACAATTTCTGCTACAGAACATTCAGTAGCCATGTTGCTAGCAATGGCACGAAATATTCCTCAAGCACACCAATCTTTACGTAACAAAGAATGGAACCGTAAAGCATTTAGAGGTGTTGAACTTTATGACAAAACGTTAGGTATTATCGGTGCTGGTAGGATTGGTTTGGGTGTCGCTAAACGTGCTCAGAGTTTCGGTATGAAAATTTTAGCTTTCGATCCTTATTTGACAGAAGATAAAGCGAAGTCATTAGATATTCAAATTGCAACTGTTGATGAAATTGCCGAAAAATCTGACTTTGTAACAGTTCACACGCCATTAACACCTAAAACTCGAGGAATTGTTGGATCATCTTTCTTTAATAAAGCTAAACAAAATTTACAAATCATAAATGTTGCCAGAGGGGGGATTATAGATGAAACTGCACTTATTGAAGCATTGGATAATAACTTAATAGATCGTGCAGCTATTGACGTATTTGAACATGAACCTCCTACTGATTCTCCCCTCATTCAACATGATAAAATTATCGTCACACCGCATCTTGGCGCCTCAACTGTAGAAGCCCAAGAGAAGGTTGCAGTCTCTGTATCTGAAGAAATAATTGAAATTCTAACTAAAGGGAATGTGGAGCATGCCGTGAATGCTCCAAAAATGGATTTAAGTAAAGTTGATGAAACAACGCAAAGCTTTATAGGTTTAAGTACAACTATTGGTGAGTTAGCTATTCAGCTCCTCGATGGTGCTCCAAGTGAAATTAAAGTTAAATATGCTGGTGACTTAGCTCAAAATAACACTAGTTTAATTACAAGAACAATTATAACGAACATCTTGAAAGAAGATTTAGGTAATGAAGTCAATATTATTAATGCATTAGCAATACTTAACCAACAGGGTGTCACCTATAATATAGAAAAACAAAAGAAACATTCTGGCTTTAGTAGTTACATTGAGCTAGAACTAGTTAATGATCAGGATAAAATTAAAATTGGCGCAACGGTATTCGCAGGTTTTGGGCCAAGAATAGTACGTATTAATGATTACTCACTTGATTTTAAACCTAACCAATATCAATTAGTGACATGCCATAAAGACAAACCTGGTATAGTAGGCCAAACAGGAAACCTATTGGGAAGTCACGGAATTAATATTGCGTCAATGACTTTAGGCCGTAACGATGCAGGTGGAGATGCTTTAATGATTCTTTCTATTGATCAACAAGCAAGTGAGGAAGTTATAAAAATTTTAAATGAAACAAGCGGATTTAACAAAATTATTAGCACTAAGTTAACAATTTAATTAATTACTTTCGTCTTTTTATAAACCAATAAAAATGCCTCAGATTGAAATTAATATACAATCTGAGGTCATTTTTTGTCTATAATAAAATTTTTCGAATCTTAGTTATATCTTCTACTACATAATCTGCTCCATTTGCAACTAATTCAGCGTGAGCAGCTTTACCTTTTAAACCAGTTAAAGTACCAATGAACGTTGCTCCTATCTTCTTCGCACTTAATAAATCAGCTAAAGAGTCACCTACTATGTAGACCTCATCTTTATTTACGATATCTTCTTGATTTGTCGCATATCGTTCATATTGGTCGTTATAATTTCCATTTAAAGTAGCGATGTAACTAAATGGGTTAGGTTTTCCTAAAGGTTGATATTGAGGAAATTGCTTCTCTGCTAGCAACACCTCACTTGCCGTTACGATATGTTCATCTTTAAAATAAGATTTTAATCCCAATGATTGAAATGGAATTATTGTTTCAGTTCGTGGTCTTCCAGTTGCTATCGCAATTTGATATCCCGCTTCTATTAGATTTTGAAGTAATAATTGAATTTCATCTATAGGTTTAAGAATGACCTCATCATAAATGAAACCTTTCTTAAAATCTTGAATATCTTTTTTATATTCAACTTGATTAAACAAAACTTTTCCTAAATACCATTCTTGATATATATCTTTTGCTAATGTCCATAAGGAACTTTTCAATTTAAATAAACTAGTGTTGTTAAGTTCTAATTGATTTTTAGCGTAAACTTCCAAATCTTCGTAAATAGCATCTTTACCATTTCTAAACGAAGCTATCACATCATAAGGTAAGCTATAATTTATCGTTTTATCAGTTAAATACTTTGCTATTTCCTTTAAAGTCTCTTTGGTAAACAATGATTCATCAAGTAATTGCTCTCGTAATGATGGTTTTAATTGTTTAGCTTTATCAATTAAATGAATACTAAATACAATAAATAGCATATCCCAATTTGAATTTAAACCTAGTGACTTTAGTTGATTTAGTATTCGGTCATGATTGAATACGTTTTTACGTATTTTGTTTATATCGTTTTCAGTTAAATTACCATCAAAATGAATATCTATACCACAATTTAAGAAATCTGGACTCGATAAAAGTTCAGCTACAGTAATTGCTGAAACATCAAAACATCGTTCCTCACTTAAAAATACGCCATCTACATCAAATAATATAGCCTTCATGCCTTACCCCTTTCATTTCAGAAAATTCTGATATAACTATATTACATGGTTCAATTAAAAAGGGCAAACTCATTACGAGCCAGCCCTTTCACATACTAATTCATTTGGCGATCCATTTCATTGGCAACTTGTTGTACGTGTGTTCCAATAATCACTTGGGTATAATGCTGTCCATTTTGAGTTATACCAATAGCTCCAGCATTTTTAATTTTCTGCTCATCTATAATTGAATTGTCTTTAAGCTCCAATCTAAGTCTTGTTGCACAATGATTTAAACTAATAATATTTTCTTTACCACCTAATCCATCTAAAATACGTTTAGCATTTTGATAATATTTACTTGTAGTGGTTTTGTTCTGTAATACTTCCATTTCAGAAGTATCATTTGATGTTGGATCGATAAGTTCATTATCTCCCCTTCCTATAGTATTTAAATTAAAGACTTGTATGACAACTCTAAAGATAACGTAATAGATAATAAAAAAGACTACACCCTGCAACAATAACATCCAAGGGTGATTAGATATCGGATTAACTAATGAAAGCACATAATCTATAAGACCTGCACTAAATGAAAAACCTGCTGTCCATTGAAACATTGCTGCTATAAATAATGATAATCCAGTTAAAACTGCGTGAATAACAAATAAAACTGGAGCTACAAACATGAATGCAAACTCTATAGGTTCTGTTACACCCACAAAGAATGCCGAAACTGAACTTGCTAAAAACCAAGCATAAACTTGTTTTTTTTGATTCGTCTTCGCAGTATGATACATCGCCAAAGCTGCTGCCGGTATACCAAACATCATAACTGGGAAAAATCCTGCTTGGTATCTGCCAGTAATTCCCTTAATAGCATTTTTACCACTTTGAAATTTACCTATGTCATTTATTCCAGCAGTATCAAACCAAAATACATTGTTGAGCGCATGATGCAACCCAGTAGGTATTAATAATCTATTAAAAAAACCATATAATAATGCACCGAATGGCCCCATACCAACAATCCACTTACCAAAAGTAACTATGCCATTAAAAACTGGAGGCCAAATCAATAATAAAATAACCGCTAAAATTGTACAAAAGAATGCTGTCATGATTGGAACAAGTCGTTTCCCACTGAAGAATGATAAGGCCATAGGTAAATTCGTTTCACTAAATTTGTTATAACTATATGCAGCAATCAAACCTATAATAATTCCTACAAACACATTTCCATTATTCATTTGACTAAATGCTAAATCAATCTTAGATTCTTTAATTTGTAATAAAGTTGCTAATTTTTCTGGAGATAGTACTACCGTAACTATAAAAAAACCTAACGCTGCTGCTAATGCTACTGCGCCATCGTTCTTCTTAGCCATACCGATAGCTACACCAATAGCAAATAATATACCTAATTGCTCTAATATAGTGATCCCAACACTTGTAAAAAAGAGAGCAGCTTGAGGCAGTATGTTTAAAGCATCTAAAGTATGACCTATACCTACAATTATTGCAGCTGCTGGCAGAACAGCTACAGGTAACATGAGAGATCTACCCAAATGTTGCAAAAATTTATACATTTATATCATCCCTTATTTTTATTATCAAACGTTAAAACACTGCAATGCAAAATCGTTTTCTATACCATACATTAAAGTCAAATTATTTACTCTAGAAAAATAATTATCCACTTTAATGTAAACGCTTAATTATAATCTAAAAGAAAGAACGTCTATACAAATCATTTAATTGTACGACGTTCCTCAATAGTAATGATATCTATATTACTCTATTTCTTTAAACTACGTGAAATTTCATTAAGTTCTTTTTGTAATTGAGTTGTGCGTCTTTCAATTTCTTTGGTTAGGAAATCAACTTTCTCATTACGTTTCAAATCCTTTGGAATATCATCCATCTCAATTGGTTTACCGATTTTGATTAATGCTTGACCTGTAATCAAACCATGAATTTTTTTGGGACCCACATAAGCCGCTGGTAAGATAGGCGCCTTCCCTAGCATTGCTATAGTAGCTGCACCACGTTTTAATGGGGCTCCCTCTACTGAAGTACGATGACCAGTCGGGAAAATACCTATAGTTTTATGTTCTTTAAGTAAATTCACTGGTTTTTTTAATGTACTTGGACCAGGATTTTCTCTATCAACTGGAAATGCATTTAGTGATTTCAAAAATTTGCCAGCCCACTGATTCCTAAATAATTCTTTTTTAGCCATATAATGGATTTGATTAGGGAGTAATGCCATTCCTAACATGATTACTTCGTTATAACTTTCATGCGTACAAGTTACAACATATTTACTATCTTTAGGTATATTTTCCTTACCAATAACATATAATGATTTAGACATTTTCACTAAAATAACATCTAAAATCTTACTTATAAAATTGTACATAATGTCACCTGCTTATTTTCTTTATCATAATGATTTTATCACTATCAAATTCATAGAACAATACAACACATGTTTTCTTTAGTCATTTGATAACTATAGCACTGAAATAAATAACAATATGACTACAAAGTTATTTTTATCAAGCATTGATTCTTCCAAATCTTAAAGACAACAATAGCATTTATGATAATACTCCTAAAGTCGTATAGTTGATTGCTAGCAAATTTTATACAAACGATACATAATAGTAATACAGACTACAAATTATGGAGGTAACAAATGTCAGAACAAGAAAAGAATCAACACCACTATCGAAATTCTTCACAGAAGCGACACACTTTTCCATGGATTAAAACAATTATTGTTGCAATAATCGCTGGAATTATTGGAGCACTTCTCGTCTTAGGTATTGGTAAACTCCTTAATAAAACTGGTTTTAACAATGAAGGTGCTACTGTTCATCAAGTTTCAAATAGTCATGGTGGCAATCAGTTAGATGGTAAAAGTAACCAATACAAATCAGTACATGACATGATTAAAGACGTTTCTCCCGCAATTGTCGGCGTAATAAACATGCAAAAATCTACAAACCTTGATGATCTATTCAATGGTAAGGCATCTAAATCAAAAGAAGCGGGGATTGGTTCCGGCGTGATTTATCAAATAAGTGATGGTTCCGCATATATCGTTACAAATAATCACGTTGTTGATGGTGCTTCGGAAATTAAAGTTCAACTACATAATACAAAACAAGTAGATGCCAAATTAATAGGTAAAGATGCCCTAACAGATATTGCTATTCTAAAAATAAAGGATACAAAAGGAATAAAATCAATTCAATTTGCTAATTCATCAAAAGTTCAAACTGGCGATAGTGTTTTTGCAATGGGTAATCCACTAGGATTAGAATTTGCAAATTCTGTTACATCAGGAATTATCTCAGCTAACGAACGTACAATTGATGCCAATACTTCTGCTGGTAATACTAAAGTTAATGTTTTACAAACAGACGCTGCAATAAATCCTGGTAATTCAGGTGGTGCATTAGTAGATATTAACGGAAATCTCGTTGGTATCAATTCTATGAAAATCGCTGCAGCACAAGTAGAAGGTATAGGTTTTGCTATACCTAGTAATGAAGTTAGAGTGACCATTGAACAACTCGTTAAGCATGGTAAAATCGAACGACCTTCAATCGGTATAGGTCTTATAAACTTAAGTGATATTCCTGAAAACTATCGTAAAGAACTACATACTCATAAAGACAAAGGTGTTTATGTAGCTAAAGTAGACAGTGATAATGCCATTAAAAAAGGTGATATTATTACTGGAATAGATGGTAAACAAATAAAAGATGATACAGATTTAAGAACTTATTTATACGAAAGCAAAAAACCAGGTGAAATGGTTACTCTAAAAGTTATCAGAGATGGTAAGACACAAGATATTAATGTGAAATTAAAAAAACAAGCATCTGCACCTGAATCATCTCAATCACAAAGTCAATTTGCTCAATAAAATATTTTCACTTTATACTTATTGATTTTAAGCTATTTTAGTTGACCGATTTTAAATAAAAACTCTGAGTATACTTCATTGTAAGAGATACTCAGAGTTTTACTTTTATAGTTATTCCTTTTTAAATAAATCTTTTAATTTTTACAATATACATAGAATATTTTTATATAATCAAATAATTTTTTGTCATTTATGATTGGTAATTAACCATGAAATATTTTTTCTTTCCACGTCGAATTATTGTAATTTCATCTTCAATGAGGTCTTTACTACTTAACTCATAATCTACTGATTGTTGACGTTCACCATTAATATATATTGCACCGTTGTTTACATCTTCACGAGCTTGACGTTTAGATGAAGCAATACCTGTTTCAATAAGTGCTTCAATTATATTTGTCGTTTTTGTAGATAACGTTACTTGAGGTACATCTTTAAACCCTTCTTTAAGTTCTTTAGCAGATAACGATTTTAAATCTCCACTAAACAGTGCTTTTGAAATGCGTATAGCGTCTTTTAAAGCTGCTTCTCCATGAATAAATTTCGTCACATTTTCAGCTAGTGCTTTCTGTGCTTCACGTAAGTGAGGCGCTTCATTTTTTGATTGTTCTAATCGATTAATTTCTTCTTTTTCTAAAAAAGTAAAATATTTTAAGAATTTAATTACATCTTCGTCAGATTGATTAATCCAAAATTGATAAAATTCATATGGACTTGTCTTTTCAGGATCTAACCACACAGCTCCAGACTCTGATTTACCAAATTTCTTCCCATCCGATTTAGTTACTAATGGGATTGTTAGTCCATATGCTTCAGTTTGTCCATACATTCGTCGCATTAATTCAATACCACTTGTAATATTACCCCATTGATCGGAACCGCCTACTTGAATTTTACAATTTAACTCACGATTTAAATAACCAAAATCAATAGCTTGTAAAATCGTATAAGTAAATTCTGTATAAGAGATACCATGTTCTAAACGAGTTTGAATAGAATCTTTTCCTAGCATATAGTTAACGCCTACATGTTTACCATAATCTCTAAGAAAACTGATCAACGAAATTTGACCAAGCCAATCTTTATTATTGACTAATTGTGCCCCTTTATCACTGTCAAATTCAAATAATCGATGCATTTGATTAGACAGGCCTTTGACGTTAGCTTCAACTTGTGATTCTGTTTGTAACACACGCTCTTCAGACTTTCCAGAAGGATCACCTATCATACCAGTACCTCCACCAATTAAGACGATAGGACGATGCCCATGTTCTTGGAATCGTCTTAATGTTAAAAAAGGTAACAAGTGACCAATATGTAAACTATCAGCTGTAGGGTCTGCGCCGCAATATAATGTGACCTGTTCCTTATTTAATAATTCTTCGATACCTTCTTCATCTGTCTGTTGATAAATTAACCCTCTCCATTTTAAATCTTCTATTAAAGCATTAGTCATTGATAAAATCCTCCTAATTTTTTAAATTAAAAAAGTTAAAGATATTTAATAAATATAGTGATTTATCCAAACCTATTAAAAAGCGCCCCTACAAAAATGTAAGGGCGCTTATGCACGGTACCACCATACTTAGATAGAGTTCGTTACTCATAAATATCTCTATTAATGATACGTTCATTAATAAAACGTTGAATAATAAAAATAGCAAGGTGTATTCACCAATAAGAAACTACTAGTTCACAGCCACCACTAGTTCTCTTTAAGCTTTCTCAAAAGTTACTTGTCCTTTATATTCAAAACATATTGAATTGAATATTATTATAGTTAACATTATTTTAAAAGTCAAATTTCAAGATGTGGTATACTATATCTAACTTTAGGAGGTATCTAATGCATTTCAACAAGTATCAAATACTAACTACAGATAAATATACTAAATTTGAACATTTATATAAAAAAGTCAAACATATATGTGTCATGATTTTTTTGGTGTTTTTTTTGATTGGTTTTATCATACTGTTGTCATTAGTATTTTACTTCCAACAATTAACAAAAGATGCTTCGTCAATAAGTGATAAAGATTTGAAAGCAAAAATCCTTCATATACCTGGCGATGAGCTAATAAATCATAATAATCAAATTTTGGAAGAATATGATCATTCACAAAATACACTTATAGTTGGACCGAACCATGTAAATTCAAATATTATACATGCACTTACAGCCTCTGAAGATACATTATTTTATAAACATAACGGTATCATGCCTAAAGCACTTTTAAGAGCGATGCTTCAAGATATCACAAATTCAAACCAATCTTCTGGTGGTAGTACGATCACGCAACAATTAGTAAAAAATCAAGTGCTCTCAAACAAAAAAACTTATAGTCGTAAAGCAAATGAAATTATCTTGGCTACACGGGTCGAAACTTTATTATCAAAAGATGAAATCATATATACGTATTTAAATATCGTTCCTTTTGGTCATGACTACAACGGTGCCAATATAACTGGTATATCTTCCGCTTCATATAGTCTGTTTGGTATACCTGCAAAAGATTTGAATGTTGCACAATCAGCGTATCTCATTGGCTTACTGCAAAGTCCATATGGCTATACGCCTTATGACGAACATGGCAAAATAAAGCCTCACCATCTTTTAAAATTGAGCATGAAACGTCAACAATACGTACTTAAACGAATGCGTGTTGAAGGAAAAATTTCTAAACAACAATACAAAAATGCTGAAAAATACAATATTAAACAGCACTTGCTGAAACAATCGAAAGACGAATAAAAATCAAATATATTTATCAAAATTTTTGTAATAAAAAGAGAGCGAGCAATATTTATTAACAACACTGACTCACTCTCTTTTCTATTTTCTTAGAAAAGACCTATTGCTTTACCATCATCAGTAACATCCATATTTAGTGCAGCTGGTTTCTTCGGTAAACCAGGCATAGTCATTATAGCACCTGTTAATGCAACGATGAATCCAGCGCCTGTTTTAGCTTCAAGTTCTCTAATTGTTATTTCAAAATCATTTGGGGCACCTAACAATGTCTGATCATCACTAAATGAATATTGAGTTTTAGCCATACAAATCGGATATTCATCCCAGCCATTCTCTTTAAATTGCTTTAATTGCTTTTGTGCTTTACTACTGAAATTTACTTTTGAACCTCCATAAATTTCTTTAACAATCGTTTCAATTTTAGCTTCGAGTGGTTGTTTTAAATCATATAAAGGCTTAAAGTTTTGAGGTTCCTGCATTACATCGAACACTTGATTAGCAAGTTCAATTCCACCTTCTCCACCTTTTTCCCATACTTCTGTTAAAGCAATACGTACTTGATTATCTTTAGCCCATTGTTTCACACAAGCTGTTTCAGAAGCTGTATCATGAATAAATGCATTTAAAGCTACTATGGGTTCGACCCCGTATTTTTTAATATTATTCACATGTCTTTCAAGATTAACGAGTCCCGCTTCAACTGCCTCTATATTCTCATGTTGAAGTTGGTCTTTTGCAACACCACCATGCATTTTTAAAGCACGAATCGTTGCTACAACAACAACTGCTGAAGGATCGAAACCTGCTTCGCGAGCTTTAATGTTCATAAACTTTTCGGCACCTAAATCTGAACCAAATCCTGCTTCTGTAACAACAATATCTGATAAGTTTCTTGCAGTTTCAGTTGCTAATATAGAGTTACAACCATGAGCAATATTGGCAAAAGGGCCTCCGTGAACAAGAGCTGGAGTTCCCTCAATTGTTTGAACCAAATTTGGTTTAATCGCATCTTTAAGTATTAAAGTTAATGCACCTTCTACTTTCAAATCAGAAACTGTTATCGGTTTGTGATGACGTGTATAACCAATGGTAATTCGACTTATTTTTTCTTTTAAGTCTTTGATATTTCGGCTTAGACATAAAATAGCCATTATCTCTGACGCAACTGTTATATTAAAACCATCTTCTCTAGGTACTCCGTGAGTTGGACCACCTAATCCTACGTTAACATGACGTAACGCACGATCATTCATATCTAAAACACGTTTCCATTCAATTCTTCGTTGATCAATTCCTAATTCATTTCCTTGATGTAGGTGGTTGTCGATAAATGCAGAAAGTGCATTGTTTGCAGTAGTAATTGCATGAAAATCACCATTAAAATGTAAATTAATATCTTCCATAGGAAGTACTTGAGCATAACCACCACCAGTTGCGCCTCCTTTAATACCAAAAGTTGGTCCTAAGGCAGGTTCTCGTAATGCAACGGTAACATTATGATTCAACTTGTTAAATGCATCAGCTAAACCTACAGTTACTGTGGATTTTCCTTCACCAGCAGGTGTTGGGCTCATAGCAGTTACTAATACGACTTTCCCTTTTTTCTCCTGTTCTTGTATCTGATTAATATCTATTTTAGCTTTATAGTGGCCGTATGGTTCTAAAGCGTCCTCAGTAATTCCTACTTTTCTTGCAATTTCACTTATTGGTTTAAGTTTTGATAAGTTTGCTATTTCTAAATCTGATAAATGTGCCAAAATATTCAGCCCCTTGATTATATATAATTAACGAGTTATATGAATCATGATAACCGACTTACATTTAAATGTCGAATATTTTAATGTATTTAGTACTAAAAGTTCGTCATTTAAGAAATGCTCATGCTATTCGTATTCTGGATACATAAGAAATTTTGCAAAAGTTACACGAATCACAAAACTTGTAATTCGTTGATAATATGATAATCATATTCATCCATAAAATTAATAAATATTTAATTGTAATAACAAGAACAATTACAAAGTTATTCCTTAGTAATATCTGTTAAAGTGAATTTATATAGAAAAATTGAATGATTTAGATACAATAAAAGAATATGAAAAACACTCTATAATGAAAATATTTTTTTCACTATAGAGCATTAATCTAGATATCTAATATGTCACTCATTATTTTTACTGAGTTGTCCCACGATATTCTATTCTATGAGGCAATATGACATTAGGATTTTCAATTTCTTCATCATTCATGTATTTAGTCAGTAATCTCATTCCAACAGCACCAATATCATACAATGGTTGAATAACACTAGATAACTGTGGTCTCACCATTTCAACTAAACGTGTATTGTTAAAGCTAATAATCTGTAAATCTTCAGGTACTTTCACACCAGCGTCTTGTGCACTATGTAATATACCAATTGCTTGCTCATCACTGATACAAAGAACAGCATCTGGTAAATTCGATTGTAATTGTTCAAATGTTTTTATACCTGATTTGTAACTTTCATTGCCAGATAAATGTAATGTATCGTCTAATTTTAGTTGATGCTGACTTAAAACATTTTTAAGACCCTCTAAGACATCATCTTGTGCCTTTATAGAATATTCTCCACCTATTAAAGAAAAAGTTTTAGCACCCTTCTCTATAAGATATTGTGTTGCTTCTTCGGCTGCTTGTTTAAAATCAATATTTACAGATGCAATATGATCATCCTTACCATCCGTTCCAGAAACTACGACTGGTACAGATGATTGATTAATAAGACTTTTAATTTCTTCAGAAATAGTTCCACCTAAGAAAATAATACCGTCGACTTGTTTACTTAATAAATTATTAAAAATTTCTTTTTCTTTTTCTGGATCATTATCTGAGTTTGAGATAATTGAGTGATATTTGTACATTGTTGCAATATCTTCTAAACCTCTTGCAAGTTGAGAGTAATAAACATTTGAAATATCTGGAATAATAACTCCGACCGTCGTTGTACGTTTACTTGCAAGACCTCTTGCAACTGCGTTAGGTCGATAGTTTAACCTTTTAATGACTTCATTTACTTTATTACGTGTTTCTGGTTTAACATTCTGGTTTCCATTTACTACACGTGAAACAGTTGCCATTGATACCCTGGCCTCTCGGGCTACATCATAAATTGTAACTGTCATAACTTCCTCCTTGTAAACGTTTTATTTGTTATTATAACGTGTTTTCATATCATTTTCAAAGTTTATCATATTTGTATAGTTTGTGAAATCATTTTATGTTTTTGTCACAATTCTGTTAAAAACTTCGTTACATTTAATATTTTTCATGTGATTTTTTATTAATGAGTTGGTATAAATAAAATTTCCCATAGCTCAAAATATATAGAACTATGGGAAATTATTACTTATTTAATTGTATAACGATACATTGATCTACTATTTCAGTTTCTTCGAATTGTACATATCAGCAAGTGGTTTTAATTCATGATAAAATTGATTGAATTCATTAAGATCCATTTGTTGACCAGCATCACTTAAAGCAACAGAAGGATCTGGATGAACTTCGGCCATAACTCCATCAGCACCAACGGCTAAAGCCGCTTTCGCTGTCGGTAACATAATATCTTTTCTACCTGTACTATGCGTTACATCAACCATAACAGGTAAATGTGTTCCTTGCTTTAAAATAGGTACAGCTGAGATATCTAATGTATTTCTAGTTGCTTTTTCGTATGTACGAATACCTCTCTCACATAAAATAATATTTCGGTTACCTTGTGAAGCAATATATTCAGCTGCATAGATAAATTCTTCTATCGTTGCTGATAAACCACGTTTCAATAAAATAGGTTTGTCTGTACGACCAGCTTCTTTAAGCAACTCAAAATTTTGCATGTTTCTAGCACCAATTTGGAAAACATCCAAATAATCTGAAGCGATTTCGAAATCATTTGGATTAACTATTTCACTTACTACATTTAAGTTATATTTATCTTTAACATTTTTCAAAATTTTAAGACCTTCTACTCCAAGACCTTGGAAATCATAAGGAGAAGTTCTAGGCTTAAACGCTCCACCACGAATAAATTTCTCACCTTTGGCCTGCAAATCTTGTGCTACAGCATCAACTTGTTCTTGTGATTCTACAGAACAAGGACCAAATACAAATGATTTATTACCATCACCAATGATTCCGCCATTATCAAATTTAACAATCGTATCTTCAGGTTTCAATTTACGTGATACATAAAGATGTTTTTCATTTTCTGATTTTTGTAAATCTGTAGAGGCTTTAAAAATTTCTTTAAATAATTGCTTAATCACATTGTCGTTAAATGGACCTTTATTTTTATCTAATAGCTGATTAATCATTTCCTTTTCACGCTGAGGATCATATACTCGTGTACCTTGCTTAATTTTTTCTTCACCAATTTTCTGTGCTAATTCTCCTCGCTTCGATAGTAATTCTAATATTTGATCATTTAAGGAAACAATTTCTTCTCTATACTGTTCTAGTTTATTCGTCATTTCTACTCACCTCTAAGATATAGTTCCGCATAAAGTATGTTACTTTAAAGCGATAAAATTAAAAATATTCAAATCTAATTTTAACAATTTCACATTTATAGTTCAAGCGTTAATTTACAGAAAATACTAAATCTTCTGTAAATTTATGTAAATAATAATTTATTAAATAATGACATTCCAATATTATTTAAATGTTAAAAGAGATAGGAACGAACTGAATATAAATTCGTCGTCCTACCTCTAGATGTCTGATATTATTTAAATATCTAAAATTAAAGTGAAATAATATCTTAAATTAATGACTTACATTTAAAATTTAACATAATAATTACAATAGTTTATAAATCGTGTTAAGTAGATAAAGAATATAACTTTTACAATGTTCAATACACTTCATTGTACTCTTTATCATTGTTAATATTTAACACTCGAGATTAATCATTAAATGTTCGTTTTTCAATTTTGCTACTAGTTTTTTCTACTTTTTGCTGTTTATTGCGTTTGTTTTGATTAGGTGTATGTTGCTGTTTGCCTTCGGAATCCTCTTTAGTTGCTGTGATGTTTTTAGTCTGATTAGCATTTTTTTGGATGTGTGAATTATTTGAATTTTGTTTAGATTCAGTAATAAGTGTAGGGATACGCTTCAATTTTGTTTGAGCTTTAGCAATTGATGGTTCTTTTAACAATGATTCTGTAAGTTGTGTTTCTTTAGAACCATTTGTGAGCTTAGATTTTTTCTCTTTTGCTGCCTGTGCTAAGCGATAAGCATCTGAATTAGTACCTGATGCTTGAGATTGATTTAAATTAGTTACAAGATTTGGAACATCAGAGTTATTTGAATGTTTTATAGATTCTTCTTGCATTAGGTTTTTCGTGTTACTAGCAACTTTATTATTGTTATTTATTTTATCTCTTTTTGCTTTTGCCGCTGCAGCTAATTTTTCTGTTTCAGTTTCTGACTTACTTTTAGTATCTTCTACACTTGCAGATGGGTTTGCTAAATTATGGCTACGTACTTCTTCTTTAACTGCCGTTTGAGCAATTGCAATTTCTTCAGCAGAAGGTTCTTTCTCACTATCTATGTGTGTCATAGATGTTTTATTGTTTGAATCAACTTCACTTTTAGCTTCTTGAATTGCCTGAGCTTCTGGTGATTCATCCGCTAAATGCGTTTCGCGTTGTATCGCATTTTGTTGAGCTGCTAATTCTGTTGCTGATGGTCTCACACCATCCGCTTTTTTTGTTTCTTTTTTTGCTTCTTGAATTGCTTGAGCTTCCGGTGATTCATCCGCTAAATGCGTTTCGCGTTGTATCGCAGCTTTTTGAGCTTGTAATTCATCTGCATGTATATTATCTTTGGAATCATTTTTTAATTGCTCAACTTTAGATTTAACAGAAAACATTGTATCTTCCGCTCGTTGTTTATAGTCTTCAACTTTACTGCGTAAATCTTGTTCTTTTTCTTTCAATTCATCCGTTTTTTTATATATTTTATTTTTATAGTACAATCCAACAGCAGAACCTACTATCGCACTTGCTATGAAACTAACTACGAAATCCTTGCGTTTCAATGAGTTAGATTGTGAACGAGATGAGCGATGATACAATTCTTCGCTTGTATGGCTTTTCTCGAAATTATCACGATTATAATGTTTCATAAACTTTCCTCCTAAAACAAAAGCACTTAAATAAGTAAAAGCCTCATTTAAGTGCATTTGTCATTAAATAGTATTAATTATTTATTAACACGAGAATTGTAGCTATGATTTGCATCATCTGCTACAGTGTTTGTTTTGTAGTTTGCACTTCCTCTACGATTGTATCTGTTTTGCCATTTGTCAGCAATCTCCATTGCAACATTTGACCACTGTACAACTTGAGAAATTTTATCTTCATTTTGAGAAATATTGTGCGTAATTGAGTTTGTAACTCTATCTACAGATCCATTTAAGTTTTGTACTGAGTCTCCAATGCCCTTAACAGCATCAACTACAGAATTTAAACGATCAACTTTACCTTGAATATCTTCAGTTAAGCGATTCACTTTATGAAGTAAATCAGTCGTTTCACGAGTAATACCTTGAACTTGGCCTTCAACACCATCCAGTGTTTTAGCCACATAGTCTAAATTCTTTTTAACAGAAATAAGTACCACGACGATACCGATACATAGAATTAAAAACGCTATCGCAGCGATGATTCCTGCAATTGGTAAAATCCAATCCATTAAAAACGCCTCCTAATTACCATAAAATAAAAGTCATTAATATTTAATACCCATGATGCTTTTATATAAACATATTAAAAATCATTTTTTACGCCTAATTTTTCAAAATAAGCTTTTAGTAACTTTTGAATGTCACCTGCGCCCATAAATAAAATTACAGCGTTATCAAATTTTTCTAATACGTCAATACTATTTTCATCTATAAGCGTCGAGCCGTCAATACGATTGATTAAATCTTTTATAGTTAAATCTCCCGTATTTTCTCTTATTGAACCGAATATTTCACATAAAAATACTTGGTCTGCCTTATTTAAACTCTCAGCAAATTCGTTTAAAAATGCTTGAGTTCTTGAGAACGTATGTGGTTGAAAAACGGCAACAACATCTTTTTGTGGATATTTTTTTCGCGCTGTCTCAATTGTAGCACTAATTTCTCTTGGATGGTGTGCATAATCGTCTACTAATACTTGATTTGATACTTTTGTTTCATTAAAACGACGTTTTACACCACCAAATGTTATCAGGGCTTCTTTAATATTCTCTACATTCATGTCTTCTAAATAACTAATTGCTATTACAGCAAGTGCGTTTAGAATGTTGTGATTTCCAAATTGTGGGGATAAGAATTGATCATAAAATTCACCTTGAATATATACATCAAATTGCGTACCCTTTTCAGTAATTTGAATATTTTTAGCATAGATGTCATCTGTTTCTTTAAAGCCATAATAATAAACCGGAATATCCACATCTAATTTACGTAAATATTCATCATCACCCCAAGCAATAATTCCTTTTTTAACATTTAACGCCATATGTTGGAATGCATCATAAACATCATCGATATTTTTAAAATAATCTGGATGGTCAAAATCAATATTAGTCATAATTGCATAATCAGGATGATAACTTAAGAAGTGCCTACGGTATTCACAAGCCTCAAAAGCAAAATAGTCACTTCCTGGTAGTCCCATACCTGTACCATCACCGATTAGGAATGAGGTCTTTTTATCTCCATTCATCACATGTGATAACAAACCAGTTGTAGACGTTTTACCGTGTGCGCCTGTAACAGCAACAGATGTATATTGATTTATAACATGACCAAGAAAGTCATGATACTTAATGACATCAAGCTTTAATTCATGTGCTTTAACAATTTCTTCATGATTATCAGGAAATGCATTACCTTGGATGACAACCATTTCTTTTGTAATATTATTTGCGTCAAAGGGTAAGATTTTTATCCCTTTATTTCTTAAGGCAACTTCTGTAAAAACGTAAGATTCTATGTCTGAACCTTGTACTTCATGACCGAGGTCATGCATGATTTGTGCTAATGAACTCATGCCTGAACCTTTAATTCCGACAAAATGATAGTGTGTCATTTCAATACTCCTTACTCATTTTATTCTTTATTTAAATCCGCTTCTGTAATATAAACATCCCTTGGTTTAGAACCATTAGCACCTGAAATATATCCTAATTGTTCTAGCTGATCGATAATTCTTGCCGCTCTGTTATAACCAATTTGGAAATGTCTTTGGATAAGAGAAGTAGAAATATGTCCCTCTTCAACCATAAACTCACATACATCATCAAATAAA
The DNA here is from genome assembly GCF_001838765.1 of Staphylococcus sp. HMSC34G04. Classification (NCBI taxonomy): domain Bacteria; kingdom Bacillati; phylum Bacillota; class Bacilli; order Caryophanales; family Staphylococcaceae; genus Staphylococcus; species Staphylococcus sp. HMSC34G04. The sequence goes on along the minus strand of NZ_KV838719.1, from coordinate 83,288 downwards.
TCATCTTGTGCTTGAGTTTGTGTTTTCTTTAATAATTCTTTTTCTTCAAATAAATATTCAGGATCACGCTGTTGCTTAATAAAGTCAACAACTTCATCTATTTCGTCATCTGAAACAAATGTACCTTGAACACGTATAGGTTTATTCATACCGCTACCTAGATAAAGCATATCGCCATAACCTAATAATCTTTCAGCGCCACCACTGTCTAAAATCGTTCTAGAATCAACACTCGATGAAACCATAAATGCAATTCTAGTAGGTATATTAGCTTTAATAAGACCAGTGATTACATTCACTGATGGTCGTTGTGTAGCAACTAACATATGGATACCACAAGCTCGAGCTTTTTGAGCTATACGTGCAATTGATTGTTCTACATCTTGTGGTGCCATCATCATGAGATCAGCTAACTCATCAATAACTATAACAATTTTAGGCATTCTTTGCTCATAAGGTGCTTTTTTATTGAAAGCAGTAATATTTCTGACATGATATTGAGCAAACAATTTATAACGTTTTTCCATTTCTTCAACAGCCCATTTTAAACTTTGTGTAGCTGCTTTTACATCTGTTATTACGGGTGATACAAGATGTGGTAAATCGTTATACGGTGCAAGTTCTACCATTTTCGGATCAATGAGTAATAAACGCAATTCTTCTGGATGATTTTTATAAAGTAAAGACATTAAGATACTATTGATACATACTGATTTGCCTGACCCTGTAGCACCAGCGATAAGTGCATGAGGCGTTTTAGCGATATCCATCAATAAGGGTTCATTATTAATTCGATATCCCATTGCAACCGTAAGTTTGGACTCTGTATTTTTAAATTTAGGAGATTCAATAATTGACCTTAAATTCACTTTCGTAGGATTTTGATTTGGCACTTCAATACCTACTAAACTTGTACCTGGAATTGGTGCTTCAATTCTAATATCTTTAGCAGCTAAAGCCATTTTTATATCATCTTGTAATGCAGTGATTCTTGATACTTTAACACCTTTTTCAACAGATAATTCGAATCGAGTAACACTCGGTCCTTCTGTTACATTTTTCACTTCCGCAGGCACGTTGAAATAATATAATGCGTCATTTAATTCTTGCTTTTTATTATCTATCCAATCTTGATCTTTTTCATGTGGTTCTGGTTCTTCCAATAATTGATAGCTCGGCAATTTAATATTCGGGCCTTTACGAATACGTTGAAAATTTTGATTTGATGTACTTGAATTTGAAGTTTGTGTATCAATATTTTCACTTTCATTTGTTGAATATTGCGCCCGTTTTGAATGACTTATATTACTTTGATTGCCAGTTTCATTTGAATTGTTAGTTTTAGCATGGTTTGGGTTCTCAAAATGAAAATCATCTTGTAGCTTTTGTATTTGCTCATCGTGTTGTTTGGATGATGTTTCATGTACGCGATGATCACTTGCTGAATTAATATCATGCTCAATGCCATTAGCTTCATTACTATTAGAATCCGTTTTTCTATTAGTATTGATTTGTTTAAATTCTTCAGATTTATTAGATTCCCTGTCTTTTCTATGATTTGCATTCGCTTTTCTTTCAGGTGTAAGCTCTGGAACACTTATTTTTTTGTGTTTTTGATCCATCATTCTCTTTTTATCTGACGGTGTCATTAAAACATTAAACGGTCTACTACCACCAAAACGTTGTTTTCTTGTTTGAACTGTATCAGAATTTGAAGATTTTGATGAATTTACATTTTTTAATTTTACATTCTTATCTTGTTCTAAATAATTGTTTGTATTAGATTTAGTCTTCTCGTCACTAACTTTTGCACTTGTTGTTTCATCTAAGTGTGTAATTTCTGTATCATTTTTATCCTCATTTGGTTTAGCTCTTTCAGTGTCATTATCTACACTTGCACTGATTGCATTATCATCCATATTTGAATTAATTGATTCTGAACTAATTATATCCTCTTGGGACTTACTTTGGTTTTGTTGTCGGTTATCATCTAATTCGTGATATTCGGCATCTTCTACTTCCGAATCATCATTAGAATGATAATGATTAGATGATACTAAATCTTCATCAATTTTAGATTCAGTTTCTTCTTCATTAACTTTATATACATCTGTTGTCGCATCTAAGTCAATTTCTTCGTAGTTAAATGAAGGTGCATTATTTTTCACTTCTTTATTGTCTATGTTGCTGCTGTTTGTTTGTTTCTCAAGGCTATTAGGTGACGAATCTTGATTGCTTTCATTTTCTAAATCCAATGAACTTTCGCCTGTATAATGTTGGGCTTGCTTCGCATACATTTCATCAATAGCTTTTTGAATTGAATCTTCTTCTGACTGTTGATTTTGTTGACGTTTTTGTTGTAAGGCTTTCTTAAAACGTCGTTTCTGAAGAACTTTACGTTCTCTTTCTCTTCTGATTTCTTCTACAATTTGTGAAGCATAGATGTTTTCAATATTAATCGTATTATCTACTTTAGAATAATTTGGTGTTTTACGCTTAGTAGTTTGATAATTTGACTTTTCAACATTATGAATATTTTCTGATGATGACTCAGTTTGAGCAGTTGTTTGTTGTTTTTTCTGTTGATTTTTTTCAACATTATCATCGTTACTATTAGAAACATTTATTGACGCATCTACTGATTTCGTTGAATGTGAGACTTCATCCTTTTGAACAATCTCTTTATCATTTAATTCCTTATCTTCTGGTGGTATGACACCATTCTCAATCGGTCTTCGTTTTTTTGTACCAAAAATCGCTGAGGGTACTTCACTTGATTTAAAACCATGATTTAAATATGTAAATCCAGGAGATGTCGACGTATTCTTAGTGTTTGCTTTGTTTTTAATATTTTCAGATTGTATTGATTTGCGTTGTTGTGAAGATTTCTGATTGTCGTTTTGATTAAAAACACTGTTATTATTTGTATAATTATTATCTGCAAATTGCTTTTGCTGTGTAATCTTAGATTGATTGTGTTTTGAATACGCTTGGCGACGGCGTCGATGTCTTTTACCAGTAGAAACAAAATCAAGGTTATCATGCTGGTTATATGAACTCATCGTATCATTTGTTTCTTCTTGGCTATGTTCATTATAACTTTCATTTTTTTGCGTATATTCATTTTCAGAAACTTGTATAGGGAATCTAAATTTACCTCTTGGTCGACTATAAATATCATTATTTTGAGGCAGTAATGAGTCTTGATTATTTTGTTTTGATTGCTGAGACTGACGTCTATTTTTATTTTTGCGTAACAAATCGTCATTCGAACCGTTGTCATCGCCAAATAATTTATCAAACCAGCTCATAATTACACTACCTTTCTTAGTTATTCAAAAAATGCCTGACCAATATCATAGTCATCATTAAGTACCATAATTCCTTTTTCTTTAGGAGCATTAGGCAAATTTAATTCTTTCATTGAGCAAATCATACCACTAGAATCCACCCCACGTAATTGGGCATCTTTGATTACCATGCCACTTGGCATAACGGCTCCAACTTTTGCAACAACGACCTTCTGACCAGATTCTACATTTGGAGCCCCACAAACAATTTGAAGTTTTTCAGTACCAACATTTACATTTAACACACTTAGTTTGTCTGCATTAGGGTGTTTTTCTTTAGTTTCTACGTAACCCACTACAAATTTAGGCGATACATCAGTATCAAGTTGATAATCAAAACCTGCTTCAGTAATTAGTTGTTGGAAATCTTTGATTAATTCAGTAGTTAGTTTAATATGTCCATTATCATTTATTGTCACATTGTTAGACACACGAAATATATTATAACCTACGACCTTATTTTCTTTTTTTATTTCTACCACATTCTGTTTTTGCTCATATTCAAAAGGGCCAACTGAAGGTTCAATTTGAATAAATGCAACATCTCCAACACCTTTAGGATTGTAAAATAAGTTCATTTATAAAACTCCATTTCTTTCATTAATCTTTTTTGAATTTTTTTCTGTTAGCTTCTAAACGTTGAATAACGTTAGGGTCTCTTTTTTGTTTATTATTTTTTCCCAAAATAAATATTGGCTCTAGATGTCCGTTATCATAACCAAATGATAAAGAAGTAATCGGAACAAGTCCTTTAGTAAAGAATTCCATAGTCAAATGAGCCATAACATCATAACCTGTTTTATTTCTAATATCCGCAAGAATTAATACATCTTGATGTGGCACACCAACAAGCATTTCACCTTCACATTGGTGTTGAATATGATTTAAAAAAGAAGTATTTAAAATACGACTTGCATCATATCCATCATTTGTGTTGATAAAGTAAAAAATATTACCTTTAACTTCATCCGTACTATAGCGACACTCTAACTTACGAACATTAAATAGTGACATTTCTTTCACTTGTTGAGCAGTTAAATTTAATGTTTGTAACATATTTTCATCTATTAGCCGATAAGATTTTCCTAAATCAAGAGCGTAATATATATTAGTTTCAGCAGTATGTTCTGTTAACACAAATGCATGACCTTCTTTAGTTTCTTTATCGAAACTTGTAGCTCTTATAACCGGCATAATTTGTATGTCCTCAACATTATTTATCTCTTCATCACCCATCTGAGCGATTGCTTCCTCGACATAATAACAAATTTCATCTATAATCTTTTCTTTTTGTTCTTCGTATTTTGCGACGATAGCGTTAAGTTTAATCGTTACACCTTTGTGATTGTCAATTCTTACAATACGTAACGTTTCTTCTTCTCTATCAAACTTGAATTCTACGTCTAATTGTTTTAAACGCGCTTTCAATTTATCTCTCATTTGGAAGACATTCATTATTAACACTCCCTATTTTCGCACCTTTTTACAGTTTACAATAAATAATGTTGAGTTAACAGAAAAAACTCAGATAATCACATTAATTTGTTATTATAAATTAATGTAGATTTGCTGAGTCATTTTCTGACTAATTATTAAATGTGTTGAGATAAAAATTGATCAATTTGATCAATTGATTTTCTCTCTTTACCTATATAACTTCCTAAAAGTTGACCTTCTTTAAAGATAAGAAAACTAGGAATACCTAAAATATCATTTTGAACACAAATATCTATAAATTGATCTCTATCTACAGACACAAATTGTAATTGACTGTATTTTTTCTCTAATTTAGGTAAATCCGGTTCAATCACCTTACAATCTGGACACCATTCAGCAGTGAATTCAAATACTGTATACCCTTTTTTTAATTCTTCAAATTGTTGTTCTGATTCAAGTTTAATCATAAATGTCAAATTTCCTTTCCATATTGTAATTGTTGAATTTGTTCACTTGTTAAATGAATAATACTTTCTTTTAACAAGTGACGTGCAGCAAAATAATCTCTAATATCAAACACCGCATCTGTACTATGAATATAACGTGCACACACTCCAATAACAGCTGTTGGTATACCTTCATTCGCTTTATGAATCTCCCCACCATCTGTACCACCAGGTGATATATAATATTGATATGCAATCTGATTTTCTTGTGCTAGCTTAAGGAGATAATCTCTAAATATTGGTTTAAGTATCATAGTACCATCTTTGATACGAATTAAAGTCCCTTCCCCTAACATACCAGAAAGTTGTTGTTTACCTTTGATATCATTTGCAGGGGAACAATCGACAACGAATGCAATATCAGGATTAATTTGCTTTGCGGCAGCTTTAGCTCCTCTAAGACCAACTTCTTCTTGTACATTGGCACCAACATATAAATCAACATCTAGTTGAACGTCTTTTAATAATTCTAATATCTCAATAGCTAAGACACAACCATATCTATTGTCCCAGGCTTTCGCGCTATATCTGTTATTTGACAACTGAGTCATTATTGTGTGAGGAACTATTGTATCACCAACCTCCACACCCCGATTGCGTACTTCTTCTGATGAAGAGGCACCAATATCTAACATTAAATCTTTGATTTGAGGTATGCTTTCATTTCCTGTTCTAAAATGTTTAGGAATATTAGCAACTACTCCGATAATTTCTTTACCGCACCTATTTTTTATCTTTAACCTTTGCCCTTGCCAAATATCATTAGCTACGCCACCTAAATTTGTAAATTGAATCATTCCATTATCATTAATATGAGTAATCATAAAACCTATTTCATCCATATGTGCTGCTATCATAACTCGAGGTGCGTTTTCTTTATTTGATTTTTTTATTCCATAGAAACCACCCATCTTATTTTGAATAAACTTATCCACGAACGGTTCCATTTCACTCTTCATATAACTTCTCACTTCATCTTCAAAACCGGGTGCTCCATGAAGTTCTGTTAATATTTTAATTCGTTCCAATGTTTTTGAGTTATCAATAGTCATATAAATTCTCACTCCTTATGCTTAATTATATCATCTTCAATATGGTAAACTAATGATATGAATTATGTAAGAGGAGAATTTGTGATGAAGTCAGTTAATTTTAAAAAAATAACCATATTGTTTTTTTCTACAGCTTTTTTAATATTAATCTTTTCTCTCATTTTTTTGACGAAGAAAAAACTGTATAACGCCGAATTATTACTTAATGAAGTCAAAACTTATTTTAGAGAAGTAAAAGGTTCCTATATTGTGCAAGAACCAATTGTTTTAGAAAATATAAATCAGAACCAACCAATATACCAAGGTGGCATCACAGTATTAAAAAATGACCATCTTATTAATTATGAGTTTTATGCAGATGCTGTGTCAGGACAAATTATTGACATTATTGAACTCTGAGTCAAAATTGATATTATATAATAACAAAACCCTATCACAATAACTTCGCCCCAAATGAATTTATATTTAAAATCATTTGGGGCTTTTTGTAAAAAAACCAACTTTCATGATAATTTTAAACATAAAAGTTGGTTTGATATTAATCATAAGTTACTTATTCTATTCAAAACATTTATGAAATTTAGCTTCCATTCGATAAATACGAGATCCCTTTTCAGAGAATTTCTTCTCATATTCTGTCACAATATTATCTTCATCATCTTCATCGTGTAAATTTAAATTCATTTTAGTAAAATACATTCCAAATTGCGACATACTTTCTATACTAAATGCGAACAAACCACGATTATCAGTTTTAAAATGAATTTCACCGTCATCTTTAAGTATTTGTTTATATAATGCAAGGTATGTATGATACGTTAGACGTCTTTTTGCATGACGCTTTTTAGGCCAAGGATCTGAAAAATTTAAGTAAATTCTAGATATTTCATTATCTTGAAAATACTCATTAAGCTCAATAGCATCATTACAAATCATTTTTAAATTTTTTAGGCCCATCTCTTTAGTTTTATCAAGAACTTTGTACATCACACTTTTTTCACGTTCCATTGATACAAAATTAATCTCTGGATATTGTGCTGCTAATGTTGTTATAAATTGTCCCATTCCTGAACCAATTTCAATATAAATCGGTTGTTCTTTTTCGAACCACTCAGACATTTTACCAGCGTGAGCACCGTCCATGTCTACTAAATCAGGATGGTTCTTTAAATAATCTTCGGCCCACGGTTTGTAACGAACTCTCATCATTAATTACTCCTTATATAAATAAGTTACTTTTCATTACTTCATTTAAAAATTTCAGCCATGTATTCATATCTTTATAGCGTTTTTGTTCTTCATACCACTGAATGAGACCAATTGCTTGAATAACTGTGTACCATTTCATACGTTTATTCAAATTGACACTTTCTTCAACGCCATAAGTTTTAAACCACTGAGACCATTTGTTTTGAGGAACGTAATTGTAAAGCAGCATACCAATGTCAATCGCTGGGTCTGCAATCATTGCACCTTCCCAATCCACAAGGTAAAGTTCATCACGATCTGATAATAACCAGTTGTTATGATTAACATCTCCATGTACAACAGTAAAGAAACGTGCGTCTAAATTCGGTATATGATCTTCAAGATAGGTTAAAGCTCTTCTCACAACATGATGCGTTAAAACTTCTCTTGAAAGTGATGCGTTAATTTTATTCAACATAATTTCAGGCGTAATAGGTTCCATCTCCATACGCTTTAACATTGTTAATAAAGGTCTTGAACCATGAATTTTATGTAGTAGTTCAGCAACTCTGGTTTGATTCATTTCATCTTCATTTAATTCTCTACCATTTTTCCAATGCTGAGCTGTTACTACTTCACCTGTTTCAATACGTTTCGTCCAAACAAGTTTAGGTACAATACCTTCTGCAGATAGCGCAGCAATAAAAGGATTTGAATTGCGTTTTAAAAATAATTTTTGTCCATCTTGTTCAGCCATATATGCTTCACCAGAAGCACCTCCTGCTGAATCAAGTGTCCACCCTAACTGATAAAACTGCTCCAACACGTTCACCTCACTTTCAACTAGAAAATGGCTCAAGAAATAGTTTTTCTGAGCCATATATTCTAATTTTTACAAAGCGTTTGTTTTTTACGCTTTACATTTAATTTGTTAACAGTTTATGTGAGCTATTTAAGTCAATATTTAGTCCCATCTTAATTCGACTTATTTAAGTCCGTTCATAATTTATCACTCATAAAAGATTTTATAATTTTTAGGGTTACATTTCAACTAAAAATCAGAAACAAAAAGATACATTTTACTAGTCTAATGTCTCTTTGATTTCTAAATCGCTTTATTATAAATTATAACACATTATCAGATCAGATTTTCGGTGAAATAAGACAATTATTTTAAATTTTCATCCTCAAACTATAAATTTAAAAATTCTAAATACTATGTGATTGAATATACTTTTCAAATCCTTGTTGTAATTGGCGTGTTATAGTACCAACTTGTCCATCTTTAACATTTTCACCATCAATTTTTGTAATTGGCATAACTTCTGCAGAAGTACTAGAAATGATAACTTCATCAGCATTTTTAAGAAATTCTACTGTAAATGTTTCTTCTTTGAATGGTATTTGTTCATCCTCTGCTATCCACTTTATGACACGGCGAGTAATTCCGTTCAATATAAAATTATTGACAGGATGCGTGTATATTACTCCATCTTTAATTGCGTAAACATTACTAGATGCACCCTCAGTGACAATATCACTTCGGTGTTGTATAGCCTCTGCAGCATTATATTTAACAGCATATTCTTTAGCTAATACATTACCTAATAAATTTAAACTTTTAATATCACAACGTAACCATCTAATATCTTCAGTTGTAATGGCATAAACACCTTGTTCTAATTCTTCATAAGGTCTATCATAACTTTTCGTAAACGCCATAATAACAGGTTTTACAGGTGGTGTTGGAAATGAATGATTTCGAGGAGCAGCACCACGGGTAGCTTGTATATAAATACCGCCATTCACAACGTTATTTTCTTTTAATAATCGACGTACTAATTCAATTAATTCCTCGATAGTAAAATTTAAATCTAGACCTATTTCTTCAGCACTTCTTAAAAATCTTTCAAAATGTTCTTTAACGGTAAACAATTTCCCATCATATGCACGGATATATTCATAGATTCCGTCCCCAAACACGTATCCTCGGTCTTCGTATGAAACCTTAGCATCCTCTTCATTAACAAATTCACCATTTATAAAAACTTTTGTCATAAATTAATCCTCCACACATAAAGCGTAAATAGCTTCTAAATAAATACTTGTTGCATTGATCAATTGCTTTTTAGTTATATACTCATTTTTTTGATGCATTAAATCTTCTGAATCTGCAAACATCGCACCAAATGCGACACCCTTATCTAAATTTCTCGCATATGTTCCTCCACCAATCGTATATGGTTCAGTCATATCACCTGTTTGATTTCTATATGCGTTTACAAGTGTTTTTACAAATGGGTCATTTTTATCAACATAATGCGGTTTTTGAACTTTACCAAGTTCTAAGCTAAAACCTAGTTCATTAATTTCGCTTCTAAATCTTTCAATTGCGTCTTCAAATTTAAATCCTTCGGGATATCTTAGATTAACACCATAACGGCCTGCTTTTTCTTTATCATAACTGATAACCCCGATATTAGTAGTGACATCTCCCATAATATCTGTATGGAACTTCATACCCATTTTTTCACCAAAGTGAGATTCAAATAAGTATCGCTCATTGAATTCTACGAAATCTTTTGCGCTTTTATTTAGATTAAGACTTGCTAAAAATTTAAGTAAAAACAATCCTGCATTAACACCTAAAGATGGATCCATGCCATGAACTGCTTTACCTTCAACTGTTAATATTAAAATACCACTGTCAACTGTACTTTCACCCTGCAGTTGATTTTGTTGTAAAAAGTTTTCAAAGTTTTGAATGACATCTGTCATATTTTCTTTGACGAGCACTTCTGCTTTAGCGTAATCAGGAACCATATTGTATCTTTGACCAGATTCAAATTTTAATAACTCATAGTCAGGTTCATCTGTATCTTCCGTCACTTCATTTTGTACTAAATCAAAGGTTGTTATACCCTTTTCACCATGTATAGCTGGGAATTCTGCATCTGGTGCAAAACCTAAGGCAGGCATTTCTTCTGTTTTGAAATATCTGTCTGTACATTTCCAATCTGATTCCTCATCAGTTCCGATAATAATGTGTATACGTTTTTTCCAATCTACCTTCATCTCATTTAAAATTTTAACTGCATAATAGGCAGCAATGGTTGGTCCTTTATCATCCAGTGTCCCTCTGGCTATAATTGCATTGTCTGTCACTACTGGTTGGAATGGATTTGAATCCCATCCATCGCCTGCCGGTACTACATCGACATGACATAAAATACCTAATACCTCTTCTCCTTTACCAGCTTCAATTCTACCAGCTATATGATCAACATCATGGGCTGAAAAACCATCTCTTTTACCTAGCTTGTACATGTAATCAAGAGCTTCTCTCGGTCCTGGTCCCACAGGTGCATCAGCTGTGGCTTTAGAATCATCTCTGATGCTTTCTATAGATAGTAAGCCTTTAAGATCTTCAATCATTTGATTTTCGTACTCTAGAACCTTTTCTTTCCACATTCGAGATCAACTTCCTTTTTTCTAAGTTATGTTCCATTTTACATGATGTTTAAAAGAAACTACAGTAAGATGTCAGAAAAATAACTTAATTTTTATTAATAAGTTGCGACTAAAAGATTAACTTATAGTTTAAAAAATATAAAAAAGCCTAGGTACAAGTTAATGTCCTAGACTTCTCTTATTCTTAACAATCGTTAAACGGATTGAAAATAAACTTATAACGCTTATGTTTAAAACTAATCTTTGTTATCGCTATGGAACAACGAATTCAAATTCTGTTCCACTAAAGTTAAAATGTATAACTATTCTTTTTTATCTTGTAATGCATTTTTATTATTTTTTAAGTCATCTTCAGTAACAACTCTTAAATTATTATTGGCAGTTGCGCCACCTTCAGCATCGAATTTTCCTTCTTCGATATCATCTTGAGTCTGATCATTTTTGCCAATAATTTTAGACTTTTCTTCTTCTAAAAATTCTTTAGGATTACTTTTGATACGTTCAACATAGTCTTTAGGGTTCTTCTTAACTTCTTGAATTGTTTCATTAGCTTTATTACCTATTTGAGTTGCTAAATCTTTAGCGCTAGATTTATATGATTCAGGATCTTCTTTATATTTATTATATTCTTGTTTAAGTTTATCTCGACTTTCTTTACGTGATAATGCTACAGCAGTAATAGCACCACCAATGCCTAATGCAACTTTAAATAAATTAGTACTTTTTCCCATTTTACATCTCTCCTTTGTTAGTTTTTAAGGTTATCAAAATCCAATTGTGTTAACAAACGATAACTACCTAAATCTAAATTATGGTCTAGTTCTAGTTCAGCAATCTTTATGCGTTTCAATTCTAATACCTCATTTTCGATACTATGAAACATTCTTTTAACTTGATGATATTTTCCTTCGTAAATGGTGACATGTGATACATAATCATCAACTTTCTTTAAAATTGCAGGCTTTAATTTTCCATCTGATAATTCTATTCCGGATTTAAATTCATCAATATCAAATTGAGTTATTGGGTGTTTTGAATAGACTTCATAAGTCTTTGAAACATGCTTATTGGGATTCATTACTTCATGATTAAACTGCCCATCATTTGTAACTAGGAGTAATCCTTCTGTATCTTTGTCCAAACGTCCGACCGGAAAAATATTTAAATGTGCGTATTCAGGTATCAAATCAATAATAGTAGGATGCAACTCATCTTCTGTAGCTGAAATATAACCTTTTGGTTTGTTTAACATGATATACACTTTGTCAATATAACTTACTACTTCATCATTTACCATTATCTCATCAGAATTAGGATTAACATGAAGTTTAGGTGACTTAACTTTATTTTGGTTGACCTTAACAGCTCCTTTTTTGAGTAACTGTTTAACTTCTGATCGCGTTCCAACGCCCATATTAGCTAGAAATTTATCTAATCTCATCGCAATATCTTCACTTTACGTCTTATTTTAGTGGGAATATCACCTAAAAATTCATCAGCTAATCTAGTCTTGATTGTAATACCACCATAAATGATTGCTCCTACAATGACACCAATTGCAACAATAATCAAGTAATTAAATCTAGTTGGTTCCAAGAATAATCTTAAAATGAAGAAAATCACCTCAACCCCAATCATCATGATGATTGAAATTAGAATAATCTTAGCTAAATGTATCCAACTGTAACTAAATTTAAAGTTTGCGTATTTTTTAAGAATATAGAAATTGCAACAAATTGCAAATAATAAAGCTATTGCTGTACTTAATACAGCGCCAGGTGTGTGTAATAACATAATTAAAGGATAATTCAGAATTAATTTAATTAAAACAGATCCTAAAATAACAAAAACCGTTAATTTTTGTTTATCGATACCCTGTAACATTGATGCTGTAACACTTAATAATGAAATTAAAATTGCAACAGGAGCATAGTAAAATAATAATCTACTTCCATCGAAATTTGGATCGTGACCGTGAACAACTGGATCAAAACCATAAAATACTGTGAATAAAGGTTGCGCTAATGCCATGATCCCAATACTAGCTGGAACAGTAATAAACATTAAAACTCCAATCGAAGTTCTAATTTGTCGATGCATCTCTGCATATCTACCTTCTTCATAGGTTTTAGTTATAAATGGTATTAAACTGACAGCAAATCCAGCACTTAATGATGTTGGAATCATTACAATTTTGTTTGTAGACATGTTTAACATGTTAAAGAATATATCTTGCAAACCAGGTTTGACACCTACAAGGTTAAGCGCACCATTATGAGTAAACTGATCAACCAAATTAAATAGTGGAAAATTCAAACTTACTATGACAAATGGAATGCTATAAGCAATAATTTCTTTGTACATTTTCCCGTATGAAACATTTAAATTTGCTGTATCTGAGTCGACCATATTTTTAATATTATTTCTTCTTTTAATCCAGTAATACCATAATGTAAGTATTCCTGCGATTGCACCTATTGCCGCTGCAAACGTTGCAATACCGTTCGCCTGAAGAACTGTACCTCCAAATACATTGAGCGTTAAATAACTACCTACTAAAATAAATACAATTCTTGCAATTTGTTCTGTAACTTCTGATACTGCAGTAGGTCCCATCGATTTGTATCCTTGAAATATACCTCTCCAAGTTGCGAGAACTGGAATAAATATAACTACCATACTTATTATTCTAATAATCCAAGTGATATCAGCAACTGTCCACCCATTCTTACCATGAGTATTACGTGATAAAGTTAGTTCGGCTATGTATGGTGCTAATAAATATAAAACTAGGAAACCTACAATACCAGTAATACTCATGACTACAAAACTTGATTTATAAAACTTCTGACTGACCTTATATGCACCCAGTGCATTATATTTAGCAACATATTTTGACGCGGCAAGCGGAACACCTGCTGTTGCTATAGCTATAGCTATATTGTATGGTGCATAAGCATAAGTAAAAGGTGCCATGTTGGCTTGTCCACCTATTAAAGCAGTAAACGGAATAATAAATAAGACACCTAATACTTTTGTAATTAAAATACTTATTGTAATTAAAAAGGTTCCACGAACCATTTCTTTACTTTCACTCATAACCTATCTTCCTATCTTAATAATTATTAATGCTTGTCAGTTCTATTTTTACTGTTAAACACATTATCTTGCATTACTTTAAAATATATCACAAAATAATAGTTGTTTGTCCTATAAAGATAACTTTAATTAAAATCGATATGACTTTAAAAGACTCTCAACTTCAATTTTAATATTATTTGCCAAGTTTTATATTATAATTATTATCTTAAGCTCTGTCATCCTATTCCATTTACAATAATTAAGATAAAAAAGTGTGGAGGTTATCATTATGTATCAAACAATTGTTATCGGAGGCGGCCCTAGTGGGGCTATGGCTGCAGTTGCTGCAAGTGAAAAAAATGAATCAGTTTTATTAATCGAAAAGAAAAAAGGTCTTGGACGAAAACTAAAAATCTCAGGTGGTGGTCGTTGCAACGTAACTAATAGACTTCCGTATGATGAAATCATAAAAAATATTCCGGGTAATGGTAAATTCCTATATAGCCCTTTCTCAGTTTTTGATAATCTTTCTATTATAAATTTTTTTGAAACCCGTGGAGTCAAACTTAAAGAAGAAGATCATGGTAGAATGTTCCCAGTTTCAAATAAATCTCAAGATGTTGTTGATGTGCTTATTAACCAGCTCAAAGAGAATCATGTTGAGATTAAGGAAGAAACACCAGTTGTCAGTGTTTCGTATGACCATAATTTTAAAGTTAAAACACAAATAGGTGAATTTGAAAGTCACAGTTTAATTATTGCTACAGGAGGTACATCAGTGCCTCAAACCGGTTCTACTGGAGATGGTTACAAATTTGCAAAATCTCTAGGTCATTCTATAACAGAATTATTCCCTACTGAAGTACCTATCACTTCTTCAGAAACTTTTATCAAATCAAATCGCTTAAAAGGGTTAAGTTTAAAAGATGTTAATTTATCGGTTTTAAAGAAAAATGGTAAAAAAAGAGTAAGTCATCAAATGGATATGATATTCACACATTTTGGAATTAGTGGTCCTGCTGCTCTTAGATGCAGTCAGTTTGTTTATAAAGAGCAGAAAAATCAAAAAAAGAAAAATATCCAAATGCAATTAGATGTTTTCCCTGAACTAAACGTAGATCAACTATTTCAAAAAGTGAGAAAAATACTTAAAGCAGAACCAGATAAATATATTAAAAATAGTTTGCGTGGAATAATAGAAGAGCGATATTTATTATTTATTCTCGAACAATCTGGTATTCATGATGAAATGACTGCACATCATTTATCAAACCAACAGTTTCAAACTTTTGTTAATCTTCTAAAGACTTTTACCTTTACAGTAGATGGTACACTTCCATTAGACAAAGCTTTTGTGACAGGTGGCGGTATTTCTTTAAAAGAAATAGAACCCAAAACTATGATGTCCAAATTAGTGCCAGGATTATTTTTATGTGGCGAAGTCCTAGATATTCATGGATACACTGGAGGTTATAATATAACAAGTGCATTAGTTACGGGTCATGTTGCTGGAATGTTTGCCGGTGAATTTAAAATAGATAAAAACAAATAATTTTATTAATATAATACAAATTAGCATAAGCTATAAAGTACTTGATAATAATCAAATACTTTATAGCAATTTTTTTATATTAGACACGTCTAGATTGTACATACACTAATTCATAAAATATATTTCTTCATATTTTCACAAGATAACTACCACAAATATAAGTAAAATGATATGCTAGATTTTTATTATTTAATAGCTTATATGTTTTATATTTTATTAGAAATATTTAATTGCTATATCTGAATTCAAATATTCATTTACAATTATTAATTTGTTGTTCTTTGAATAACGATTGTTATTAGAATGTGATAAAGGTGTTAAACTCCATATTATATTTCACATATAGATGGTTAATATTAATAACTACCTTAATAGTATTGAAAAGAATTTACATTTTGCTATCCTTAAAAGACGTTTAATAATAGATTAGCGACGATTTTATGTTGAATAGCTAAAAATACTCCCTTCAAAGTTTTCATTGTATTAATGTCTACTTTGAAGGGAGTTTATTAATTGATATCTCCGATTCTGTGGTTTATAAATTTATAATATTAGTCATTCACTTTTTTATCTTTTTTCTTTTTGCGTGAGGACATGATTGCTAAACCAGATATTAAAGTAACTCCAGCTAATGGTACTGATTTATCAACATTTCCTGTCTCTGGTAGAGATTTAATTGTATTATTCTCGGAACTATAACATTGATTAGATTTTTCTGTCATAGATGTTGTTGAGCCTTGACTACTCAATATTTTATCTTCTCTTAATTGTATTGACTTAAGTTTTTCAATCGTCTCGTTAACTATTTCATCAACTTCTTTATTTGTGGTTACTTTATTAAGTTGACTTAAAGCGTTACTAACAATTTCATTTATCAATGTATGAGCATTTTGTTTCACTCTAGTACTAGCACTTAGATTTGCATTTATCATTTGCTTTACATGATCTGCTTCTAATTTAATTTCCTTCAATGCTTTAGCTTTTTTACGTACAATTGAGTTTAATTTATCCACTTCAACTTTAAAGTTTCGGACAATTGTATCAACTGACACAATTGTTTCAGCTTCGTCAATCTGTTTATGTGCACGATTGATTAAAGCTTTAAGTTTACTTACAAATATTTGTTTTTCTTCGTTAGTCGCTCTAGAAGATATGTCATTAATTCTATCGTCACTATATCCATCAATGTATGCTTTAGCTTCTAATTTTTTATGTGCTTGAATTTCAATCGAGTCTATTAAAGATATACTTTCTTTTAATGCAGCGCTCACTGATTCATTATTTTGAGATTGATGAATATGATTAATAGCTGATTTTAAAGCTTGTTCTAATTCATTGACAGCTGATTGCTTTTCTTCAATAGTAGCTTCTTGATTTTGTTTAAATTTATTTAATTTTTTATCTGCTAGTTTTTGAATTTCTGCTATAGCTTCAGGCTTTTTAATGGCAATGACAGAAATTTTATTAATTTCAGAAGTTGCTATTTCTTTAGCTCTATTAACAGCTTCATTAGTTAATGCTTGGTCAATTGAAAGATTTGCTTGTGTTAGAGTTGTGTCTAATTGATTTAATGCTACATCTTTTTCTTCTTTAGTCGCTTCTTCATTATCATTAATTAATCCACGAATAACTTCTGCTTTTTGATGAATTTCATTTCTTGCAGCCGATTTAATTTCAATAACAGGTAGTATTTTAGAAATTTCATCAATACTTTGTTTTTTAATATCTTTAACTTCTTCATTTGTTTGAGCTTTATCTATTGCTTCGGCTATTCTTGCTGCATATTTAATTAATTTATCGATAGCCGAGGCTTTTTCTTCAACTGTAGACTCTTTATTATTCTTTATTAAATCACGTTGAGCGTCTAATTGAATAGTGATTTCATTTAATGCTTGTGGTTTGATAGTTGATATTGGTTTGATTTTATGAATAGCTTCAATCGTTTTGTTTTTTGTATCATAAACTTCTTGATTTTTATTAACATTATTAATTGTAATAAATGAATGATTTACTAATGTATCAACTTGTTTTAAAGCTTCTTCTTTTTCTTCTCTTGTCGCATCACTATTTCCATTAATACGTTCTCTTTGAATTTCAGCTTGTGCATTGATTTCTTCAAATGCTTGTGGTTTAACTTGTACATCTGCACTGATTGCTTGTAACAATGTTATTGTGTTTGATTTTGTTCCAAGTACTTCGCTATCAGTGTTAGCTTCTCGTATTTTTTCATTTGCATCATCAACAATCGCCTTAACTTTATTCAGTGCAATTTGTCGTTCTTCTTCTGTAGCATATGGCGTATTATTGATAGAGTTGTTTAATTGACTCGCCTTATCACTAATTGCTTTTCTGGCAGTAGGCTTTTGAGTTATGTTGATAAATATACTATTTAATTCATTTAATCCAAATAATTCATCTTGCGCAACTTGTATATCTTTTCGGTCTTTTTCAATGGCATTGAATACTAATGATAATTGTTCTTTTACATGATTAATCGCATCATTACGTTCCTCATGAGTAACATCTGGAGTATTTTCAAAATTTTTAATCAATTGTTTAGCAAGTGCATTAAGTACAGAACGTGCTACCGCTTTTGTATCTACACGTGGTAAAATAGTTTTCATTTTTTGGGAAACTTCATTATAAGTATCATCAACTTCATTATTTGTGTGTGCAAGACCAATTTGTTTTTTTGCATCTAAAAGTATTTTATTTAACTTACTATTAGCTTCTTGAAGTTCATCTTCAGTTGCATCAGGATAACTATTAATTATAGCTTCTTGAGTATCTGAAACATCATATAATTTTAATATAGCATTTTTCTTTTTATTATATTCTGGTCTGTATTCAGTTATGTTATTCACCCCAGAAGTTTTAGCATTATCTACTTCATTATCTGTATTAGCTTGATTTATAGAATTAATGATTTCTTTAACCTGTTCATCTAAATGTTGTAACGCATTATCTTTTTCCTCTTGTGTAGCACTAAATTCTTGCTCTATTTCATCAATTTTGTTTTGTTGCGCTTTAACAATTTCAGCTACTGCATTACGTTTTTTACTAAAATCTGGTCTGAAGTTATTGATTTGATCTAAACTATTTTGCTCAGCATTTTCAACTTGCTGATTAGTTTGAGATTGATTTACATCATTTTTGGCTTTTTCATGAATTTGATTTAACTGATTTAAACCCTCTCTTACTTCATCATGAGTTGCATTTTGTGTTTGTTTAATTTCAGTTTTCTTTTTTTCTACTGCGCTTTCAATTTTAGATTTGGCAGTAGGTTTTTTAACTACAAGTGGTTGAATATCTCTAATTGTACCTATACCTTTGTTCTTTTCTACATTCACTTGGTTGGTATCTGGCGCATCCTCAATAGCTTGATTTGTTGTCTCGACAACGTGATTTAAATTGTCACTAGCAACTAATTTTTCTTCAGTCGTTGCTTCATCATTACTATTAATTTGTATGTTTTTCTGCTCTTTTTCAGCATTTACATCAGCTTTAGCTTTATCTTTAACTGTAGTAGCAGGTAATATATTTTCAATTTCAGCTATTCCGTTTACTACAGTCTTTTCTACATCATCATTAGTTTGACCTTTATCTATTTTAGCTATAGCTTTTTTAAGGACTTCTTGTAGTTTTGTACTTGCTTCCTGTCTTTCTTCAATTGTTGAATTAGGATGAGTTGCAATAGTACTTTGTTGTTGGTTAGCTTTTTCATTTAATCTGTGACGCCCGGTTGCTTTTGTTTGTGGATGTGGTTGAATTTGCTCTATATCTTGAATACTACGTGTTTTCGCATTATCTACATCTTTATTTGACTGTGCTTGATCAATATTTACTTTAGCCTGATTAAGTAATTGGTTTATTTTATTTAATGCTTCAGTTTTTTCTTCATTCGTAGCTTCTTGGTTCTCTTGTATTTCTTGAGTTTGTGAATTAAATGCTTCTTGGATTGCATTTAAAGCATCTCGTTTCTTACTAACTTGTGGTACAATTGCCTCAATTTTAGGTCTTGCTTTATCTAAAGCTTGATCAACCTCGTTGTTATGATCTACATTAGCAATTTCATCTGATGCGGACGTTAGTACATTTTGAAGTAATCTATTAGCTTCAGCTTTTTCTTCAAGTGTTGCATCAGGCGTATTTTCAATAATTTTCTTTTGATTATCAATGAATTGATTCAATTGGTTTTTAACGTTTTGTTTCTTGATAACTTCAACTTGAACAGCGTTAATATTTTGAACAGCTTGATTTTTAATATTATTTACTTCCTCAGTAGTTTGCGCTTTCAGGATATTAGCATCTGCTTCTTCTTGAAGACCATCAACTTTATTATTTGCTTCTTCTTTTTCTTCTGCTGTTGCATTTGGCGTTTGATCTATTATAGCGTTTTTATTTTTAGCTTCGGTAGCTAGAGCTGCTAATGCATTAGTTTTGACTGCTGTACTTGGTAATATTTGGGTAATACTCGTGTTACCACTATTTTTAGCATCATTAACTAATTGTGTAGTTGTAGCATTAGTAATACTGTTAATAGCATCAATTTTAGCTACATTAACTCTATCTATAGCGGCTGATTTTTCTTCATTAGTTGATTTATTATTTGTATTGATAGTATCAATTTGACTTTGCGCAACTTGTTCAATCTCTTGTTTAGCATTACGTTTAATATTAGTCTCAGGATGAACCTCAGAAATTTTAGCAATTCCATTATTTTCCGCAATTTTCACATCATTATTTGAGTGTGCCTGTGATACTTGATTTAACGCTTCATTCTTTACTTCTTCTAATTTGCCAAGTGCTATTTGTTTTTCTTCTAGTGTCGCATCTTGATTTTGATTTATTAAAGTCGTTTGTTCCGCAGCTTTTTTTCTAATATTTTCATTAGCCTTAGGTTTTACAACTACAATAGGTTCAACATTTCTTATTGTTTCTAATATATTATTTTTTTCGTCTGTAACATTTTGATTTGCTAAAGCTGCTTGTATTCTATCATTGACTCCATTTGTATCTTGATTAAGTCTCTCAAGTGCTTCTTGTTTTTCTTCAGTTGTAGCATTTTGATTCTGATCTATTGTCGATCTTTGTTGACCTATTGCTTGGGCAATATCTGCTTTAGCTTGTGTTTTAGTTTGGGTAGACAACTCAATACGTTGTAACTTTTGCTTACCATCTTCTAAATTCTCATCCACTAACGCATTTGTATTTGCACCATTAATATTGTTACGTGCTTGTGCTAACGTATCATCTATAGATTGTATTGCCGTATTTTTTTCTTCAGTAGTTGCATCTTGATTGGCTCTTATATCTGATTTTTTACTTTCAGCTAGATTAGTCAAAATATTGATGGCATCTTGTCTTTTATGTGCATTTGCATTAATCAATTTAATTGCAGTAATAGCTTGTGCTTTTACATTATCAACTTGATTATCTTGTGTACTTTCATGAATTTTTTGAATTTCTTCATTTAATTTTTGGGTCACTAATTGTTTTGCAACCTCTTTTTCATCATCAGTAGCATTACCATCATTACCTATTAAAGTCTTTTGGTTATTAGCTTCTTGAGTCAAATCATTTATAGCAGTCGGTTTTTTGATCACATTGGGTAGTACACTCTTGATTGTAGCAATACTATTTGTTTTAGATTCATTTACTTCTTGAGTACTATGTGCATTATTAATATTTTGTATTGCTTGTGCTAATCCGGCATTGACTCTATTTGTTGCATCTTGCTTTTCTTCTTCGGTTGCATCAGGCGTGTTGTTAATTTGGATCAATTGTTCTTGAGCTTTGTCATTTATTTCTTGTTTAGCATTTGTTTTAGTTTGAGTTGATGGATGAATATTGTTTATTTTTTCTAACCCATTAGTTTTAGCACTATTGACTTCCCTTTCAGTATCACTATTTGTAATATTAGATTTGACTTCAGTTTTCGCTTTTTCAACCAGCTTTCTAGCCTCTGCTTTTTCTTCATCTGTTGCATCATTATTACCATTGATGATTGTAACTTGTTGCTCAGCTTTTTTATCAATCGCCGTTTTAGCATCTGTTTTAATTGTTGTTGCTGGTATTATGGTAGCAATCTCATTCATGCCGTTATCTTTAGCATTATCAACTTGATTATTAGTTTGCGCTTGATTGATATTTGTTATAGTTTTATTTTTACTAATCTCCAGAAGTCGTTTAGCTTCATCTTTTTCTTCATTAGTTGCATCTTTATTATTATTAATTAACTCTGTTTGTGAAATAAATTTAGTTTGTAACTCTTGAAGTGCGTCAGATTTTCTAGTTGGATTAGCATGAATCGTTTCTAATTCTTGAAGTCCAGTATTTTTGTGCTGTTCAACGTCATTGTCACGTCTGTCTTGATTTATTAGATTCTTAACTTCTTCTCTTTTAACATTCAATCTTTGAATTGCATCTTGTTTTTCTTCTTCTGTAGCATTAGGCGTTGCATTGATTTGACGCTTTAAATCTTCAAACTTTGAATCTAATTCCATTCGAGCGGATGGTTTTTTTGCAACATTTGCTTGAATATTAGTTATCGTATCTATAGCCTCAGTTTTTGCATCAGATACTTGTTGGTTTGTTTGCGCTTGATCAACTTTGTTGTATCCTGCATCTTTAGCTATTTTTAATTTATCTAATGCTTTTTGCTTTTCTTCATCTGTTGCATCTGGTGTAGTGTTGATAGTATTACTTTGCTCATTATATTTATCATCGATACTTTGTTTAGCATCAGATTTTTTGTGCGCATCTGGCGTAACTAATTCAATTTCATGAATGCCGTTAGATTTAGCTTGTGCGACACCATTGTTACTATGTTCATTTTGAATTGCTGTTCTTGCTTCATTTGCTTTTTGATTTGCCAATTGAATAGCCGCTTCTTTTTCCTCAATTGTAGCAGTTTGATGTGTTTGAATTTGATTAATCTGTTGCGCGAGTTTTTGATCAATATCTTTTTTTGCTTTAGACTTAACAGAGGTTGCTGGTAAAACTTTAGCTATTTCATTTATTCCTGTTACTTTAGCATTTTCAATATCACTATTTGAAGATAAAGAGTTAATATTATCTAACGCATTTTGTTTTCTAGCTATAACTAAATTATTGGCGACCTCTTTTTCTTCATCTGTAGCATTATCATTATCATTAATGAATTGCGTTTGTTGTGTTGACTTTTGTTCGATTGCATTTCTTGCCGACTCTTTCTCAACAACTTGCGCATTAATTCGAGATAAAGAAGTTATCGCATCGTCTTTGATATTTTTAACACCTTGGGTTGTATGTTCCGCATTTATTTGTGCTTGAACTCTTGCTAATTCAGCACTTACTCTGTTTATTGCCTCTTGTTTTTCTTCATTAGTAGCATCAGGCGTGTTTTGAATATGAATAATCTGTTCATTTGCTTTATTCTGTACTGCTTGTCTAGCTTCAGATTTCACAGTAGTTGCTGGAGTTATATTTTCTATTTTATTTATTCCATTAGTTTTCGCTTCATTTACTTGGTCTCTAGTGCTACTGTGTTGAATATTATCTTTTGCTTCAATTTTAGCTTCTTCAATTTTACGATTCGCTTCTTGAATTTCCTCAGCTGTAGCATCATTTATTCTTTGAATTTTTATTTTCCTATCAGCTGCTTTACCATCAATATCATTTTTTGCATTTCTTTTAATTGATGTATCAGGTGTGATTGCATTTATGGTTTGTCTACCATCACTCACAATACCATCAATTTGGTTATTGGTTGTAGCATTATCAATCTTACTAATTACATTTTGCTGTGATACATTAACTAAATTATTTGCGACTTCCTTCTCTTCAGTTGTAGCATCATCATTATTTTGTATAGTTTGTTTATGTTGTTGAACAATATCATTAATCGTAGTTCTGGCTTCTTGTTTTTTCCTAACATCCACATGTATATTTTGAATATTTTGAATTCCATTAGTAAGTGCTGTATCAACATTTTGATTTGTTTGTGCTTGATTTATGTCATTGAGTGTACTTTTTTTTGCTTGTGTTAATCTAGTTAACGCATCTTGTTTTTCATCTTGAGTTGCATGAGGAGTTGAATTTAATTCAGCTTCTTTTTCTTGAAACTTTTGATTTACTTGATCTCTAGCTTGTTGCTTTTTAGTGAAATTAGTCTGAATTTTACTGATATTACTTATACCTATATTTAAGGCGTTATCAACATTTTGATTAGAAGCAGCCTGTGTAATTTGTTCATCAGCTGAATTTTTAGCATCATTCAAACTTTGAATTGCTTTTTGTTTTTCTTCTATAGTGCCTTCATTATCAGTATTAATCGCACTCTGCTTTTCATTTACTTTAGCAATCAGTGCTTGTCTAGCTTGAGGTTTTTTTTGAACATTAACATCAGTATGAGTAATAATTTGTTCTGCATTACTAAGTGCTTGATCTACATCATCATTAGAATTTGCTTGGTTGATATGATTATTGCCATTGGTAACAGCTTGCGAAACAACACTGACAGCTTCTTGTTTCTCTTCAGTCGTAGCATCAGGTGTTTGAGCTATTGCTGACTTTTTCTCGTTTCCTTTTTGTTCTAATAATGTTTTTGTATTATTTTTCTTAACTGCATTAGGTTGATCTTGATTAATAGTATTTATGCCATTATTCTTAGCTTCAGAAACTTGTTGAGTTGACTGAGCTTGATTGATATTTGCTATTGTAGCTTGCTTATGTGCTTCTACTTGATTTAATGCATCCTGCTTTTCTTCAGTTGTTGCCATATTATTTGAATTAATTTGTTGATTTTGTGCAATAGCTTTAGCTTCAACTGCTGCACGTGCGTCCTCTTTAATCTTCGTTGCAGGACTTATTGTGGATATGATACCACTTCCCATTGTTTGTGCTTGATCAACATCTCTATTAGTAGGTGCATTGCTAATATTTTGAGTTGCAGTTAATAATGCTTCATTAACTTTACGCTCTGCATCTGCCTTTTCTTCAGTCGTTGCATTATTGTTCGCTTGAATTAAACGTTTTTGTTCATCCGCTTTAGCATTGATAGTTGCTATTGCATTTTGTCTTTTCACTGGAGTTAATGGTACTTGTTGTATCGTATTCGTTCCATTGTTTTGTGCTTCAGTGACATCATCATTACCTTGTGCAGTGTTAATATTTTGAATCGCTTCATCTTTTGATCTATTAACAAGTGTGATAGCATCATTTCTTTCATCTAATGTAGCTTGTGTATTATTGTTGATATCCTTAATTTTTGAATTTGCACTGTTGGTAACTGCCTCTCTAGCTTCTGCTTTTTTAGTTGGATTTGGAATATCTGTAGCTATTAATCTCGTACCATTATCTCTTGCTTCATTCACAGTGGTATCTGTTTCTGCCTCACCTATTTTGGCGATAGCATCAGATGAATGTGCCTCAACTTGACTAATCGCTTCATTTTGTTCCTCAGTCGTTGCTTCATGATTGTTACGTATAAGCGTCTTTTGTTGTTCCGCTTTGTTATTCACAACTTGTCGAGCATTTGGTTTAGTTACTGGATGTGGAGTATCACTTTCTAGAGTGTGTAATCCAGCCTCTTTAACTCTTTCAACACCATCATCTGTAAGTTCATCATCAATGTTATTAGAAATTTCATTTTTATGATTTTCAATTTGATCAACTAATGTAACTTTTTCTTCAGTAGTTAATTCTGTACTATCATATACACCATCAGTCATTTCTTGAGCTTTATCATTAATTTCTCTCGAAGCACTCACACGACTTATTAGTGTTGTTTGTAATTCGTGTAATAAATCATCAATTTGAGTTTGAGAGTATCTTTGGTTAAAAGGTGTATTGTTTGTTTCTTCATCCAGAACAGTCTGAGCACGTTCTTTCAACTTATTATATTTATTATAAGAAGCAAGTGTATAGTTCGATGGGATGATATCCTTATTGACCTGTTCTGATAAATCGTCTTTATTCATGATGACATTAATACTGAAAGGTGTTTGTTGACCAGTAACAGTATTGTCATTAGTGTTGATGTAATATTCAGAAAATGTCTTATATTTAATTGCTTCATTGAAAGTCACTTCACGTGGCGTTGAGATGTTGACAGGTCTAAGCTTGTATCTTATATTTAGTATTTTATTGGGCAAGAATCTAGCAACATCCTGAGCACTTCTTCCTAAATTTAAACCATTACTAGAAAATGTTAAAGTATGATTTTGTCTATCGAAATTAACTGAAAACGGATTTACCGTAGAATTCGGCACATTCCCGTTAACAAATGAAACTTCAGTTGAATTATCAACGTATTCGAAATTGTCTGGTAGTGTGACTTTATAAGTAAGTTCATTTTGACCTATAGCAGCAGCGAAGTTACCATTATTCTCTATACGAGTATTAACTTCAAATTCTTTTCCATTCTTTACATTTTTGTTAACTTGTCTTGATTTCACATATAGATGTGAACCAGAATTAACACCAATTGTATCTATAAAAGAATAGTATCTATACCCATCATGTAGCTGTTGAATTCTTTTAAAATCTGAGTGTATTTCGTTCATAGGTAGAAATTGAACTTTTAGCCTATGTACGTTATCAGGTAACTTGAATAAACGATATACGCCGCCTCCTTGAATATCAGTTGAAGCAATTTCTTGATTATTTTCTGCATTTCTTAAAACTAATTGAGTTCCACCTTTTCTGTTTTTAGCAGTCATTGTATTAAATGAAAATATTATCTCAGAATTAGGATTTACTGAAAATTCTTTTTCTATACCGTTGAAACCATCATGATCATTCGGATCATTTCCTTTAATACGTCCTAAGGCTACGACATTATCTACTGCTTGATAATTTTTCGGATCGGCACTATCAAACACACTTGTACGTTCTAACACACTATTTAATAAGCCAACCTTACCACCATTAACCATTGTAAAGCCATTTAGACTATCAACTACCTTTACCTCAGGTCGAGAGCGATTTGTACTTGTCTTTATTCCTAAATCATCAAATGTAATTACAGTGTTAATGCTATTTGGACCTGTATTACTTAAATTTGGATCCGTATTTTGAGTTGTACTTGTAGCGTCATTTCCGCTATTTGTATCTAATGATCTTTTCCCTCTCTTTTTAGGTTTACTTGATGATTCTGTTGTAGCTTTATTTTCCGGAATCGATGAATTTGAATGATTTGAGTTCGTATGATTTGTTACATCTTCAGATTGGGCTTCAATATGATGTTTAACCGGCTGATTAACATGTAACCCGTTGTCACTCGTATCATTATTTTCATAGATATTGGTATAAGGTGCTGTTTGAGCAGATTCAGCTTCTTCAGCATTTATTGCAATTGGTTGAGCATTATGATGAGGATCATTTTGTGTTTGCTTAGTTTCAGTAGATGAAGGTACTGTTTGCTCAGATAATGTATTTGTTGTTTCCTCACTTATAGGATTAGACTGAGATGTGTTTTCTAACCCTCCATCAGATTGAGCTGTAGTGTCATTATTTTGAGAAGGTTCCAGTTCTGATGCTGTTGCTTGCCCCGGATGAGCTAAAAATGCGACTGTAGCTATTAATGCTGAAAAAATACCTATATTAAATTTTCTAATACTAAATTTCTGTTTTCTAAATAGATTCATTAAATTGGCCTCCTAGTTGTAAATTCTTTATGATGTATGTCTAATGAACTTTGAAAAATATTTAAAGTAATGACTCTTCCCAATATCGCTCATTTAATTAAACACAACTATTTAAAGTCTTTTTAATTTTATCATCTATATTATTCTAAATCTAGTAGTATAAAAATTTATCTTAATATATTTTTAATTGATATCGGAATTTGTTTTTTGAGATCTACATTGAATTATTTAATGATTTTTATATCAAAAAAAGTACGATTAAGATTTCAAATCAAAATCTTAATCGTACTCAGTGACCATATTTGTGATTTACATTCTAACTGCAGAAATTCCTAGAATAAATTATAAACTCATTTGTATTAATTTTTAACTTAGAATATCGTTATCTACAACTTCGAAGTTCTTTAAATATTATCAATTACAGTACCTTCATCGCCCCAAGCA
This sequence comes from Staphylococcus sp. HMSC34G04, assembly GCF_001838765.1. Classification (NCBI taxonomy): domain Bacteria; kingdom Bacillati; phylum Bacillota; class Bacilli; order Caryophanales; family Staphylococcaceae; genus Staphylococcus; species Staphylococcus sp. HMSC34G04. Next base: position 55,577 of record NZ_KV838719.1, on the reverse strand, counting down.
TTCATTCCACCTTCGACGTTTACAGCATGAACACCTTGTTCTTCTAAATATGAAACTACTTTAGCACTGCGTGATCCCGCTGCACATACAATATAATATGTGTCATTTTTATTGAATTCTTTCAAATTATCAGGAATTTCATCCATAGGAATTGTTTTTGCTCCAGGAATAACACCCATTTCAGTTTCTTCGTTTGTGCGAACATCTACAATGTTAACTGGATTTGAATCTAATATTTTTTTCTTTAATTCATCTACTGTTATTGACTCCATTTAATAGCACTCCTTTAGAAAAATATTATTTAGCAACTATATTAACTAGTTTTTGAGGTACAGCAATAACTTTTTTAACTTCTTTTCCTTCAATACTCATTTTAACATTATCATTAGACAAGGCTAAGTCTTGCATTTCTTCTTTAGATAAATCTTTTGGTATATTGATTTTTGCTCTAACTTTACCATTGACTTGAACTACGATTTCAACTTCATCATCAACTAATAAGCTTTCATCAAATGTTGGCCATGGTTGATAAGTAATGGTATTTTCATGCCCTAATCGATCCCATAATTCTTCACCAATGTGTGGTGCAATAGGGGCTAACATTTTTACAAACCCTTCGATATAAGGTTTGTAAACTTCATTTGTTTTATAACACTCATTAATAAACACCATTAATTGACTGATTGCGGTATTAAAACTAAGTGTATCAAAATCTTCTGTTACTTTTTTCACAGTTTGATTGTATACTTTATCAAGTGAATGATCGTTAGAATCTACAATTTTTTTATTGATTGAATTTTCATCAGTAATGATAAGTCTCCAAACGCGATCTAAGAATCTTCTAGAACCATCTAAACCTTTTTCACTCCATGCGATCGCAGCATCTAACGGTCCCATAAACATTTCATATAGTCGTAATGTATCAGCACCATGTGATGCAACTATATCATCTGGATTAATCACATTGCCTTTAGACTTACTCATTTTTTCATTGCCTTCGCCTAAAATCATTCCCTGGTTGTATAGTTTTTGGAATGGTTCTTTTGTCGGTACAACACCTAAGTCATATAACACTTTATGCCAGAATCTTGCATATAATAAGTGAAGTACTGCATGTTCCACGCCTCCAATATATAAATCAACAGGTAGCCAATGTTTTAATTTTTCAGGATCCGCTATCATTTTTTCGTTATGTGGATCAATGTAACGTAAATAGTACCAGCAACTGCCAGCCCATTGAGGCATTGTATTGGTTTCTCGGCGCCCCCTCATACCTGTCTTTTCATCGATAACGTTTACGAACGCATCTATATTTGCAAGTGGAGATTCACCGGTACCTGATGGCTTAATTTCATCTGTTTCTGGAAGTAGTAAAGGCAATTCATCTTCAGGAACTGTAGTCATTGATCCATCTTCCCAATGTATAATAGGAATTGGTTCTCCCCAATAACGTTGCCTACTAAATAACCAATCACGTAATTTATAATTGACTTTTTTCTCACCAGCACCTTTAGATTCAAGCAATTCTATCGCTTTACTTATTGCCGCTTCATTTTCTAGACCGTCTAATTCTCCAGAATTAATGTGTTTTCCTTCACCTGTGTATGCATTTTTTTGAACTTCGCCACCCTCTATAACTTCGATAATTGGCAAATTAAACTTCGTAGCAAATTCATGATCTCGCTCATCATGTCCAGGCACAGCCATTACTGCACCAGTACCGTAAGTTGATAAAACATAATCTGCTATCCAAATAGGTAATTTATCGCCAGAGAGCGGATTAATTGCAAATGCTCCAGTAAACACACCTGTTTTTTCTTTAGCTAAGTCTGTACGTTCTAAATCAGATTTTTTTGATGCTTCATTTTGATACATTTTGACTTCTTGTTCTTTATCACTTGTCGTAATTTCATTCACAAGTGGGTGCTCTGGGCTTAAAACTAAGAAAGAAGTACCATAGATTGTGTCTGGTCGTGTCGTAAACACTTCAATGTTTTGGTCAGATTTTTCAATTTTAAATGTTACTTTGGCACCTTCTGAACGTCCAATCCAGTTTCGTTGCATGTCTTTAATCGATTCAGGCCAATCTAACTCATCTAAATCTTCTAGTAATCTATCAGCATATTCTGTAATTTTGAGCACCCATTGTTTCATAGGCTTACGGTAAACAGGATGACCGCCACGTTCTGATACCCCATCGACAACCTCTTCATTCGACAAAACAGTACCTAATGCAGGACACCAATTAACAGCAACTTCATCAACATAAGCTAAACCTTTATTATACAACTGAATAAATATCCACTGCGTCCATTTATAATATTCAGGATCTGTAGTATTCACTTCTCTATCCCAATCATAACTAAATCCTAATTCTTGAATTTGTCTTTTGAAAGTTTGAATATTCTTCTGTGTAAATTCACGAGGATCATTACCGGTATCTAAAGCATATTGTTCTGCCGGTAAACCAAAAGCGTCCCATCCCATAGGATGTAATACATTGTAACCTTGCATTCTTTTATATCGTGAGATGATATCTGTTGCCGTATATCCTTCTGGGTGACCTACGTGTAAACCAGCACCAGATGGATAAGGAAACATGTCTAATGCATAAAATTTCTTTTGTCCTAAATTGTCATTCGTTTTAAAGGTCTTATTTTCTTCCCAGTAATTCTGCCACTTCTTTTCAATTTCCTTATGATTATAATTCAACACATTTCCTCCTAATTCATAAAAAAGACATCCCTACTATTAATGATTTGAAAGGGACGACCTGCGCCGCGTTACCACCCTTATTCGCTAACAATTAGCGCACTTCATTTTAATAGTAAGAGATGTCTAATTAAATGTCGTTTATGTTAATAAGTCATTTAGTCCTTAACACTAGTTCTCACCAACACTAGCTCTCTGTAGAAAAGCCTCTAAATGCTTAATACTATACGTGTTTAATATTATTGTATATGGTCAATGAATGCAAGTAGTTAATTAAACATCATTACATTATTAAACACCATTCTGATTTCGTCGTCCTCTTGATTGATGTTGATTTTTAAAATTCTTAGGCAACACTTTATCATAGAAACTTAAAAATAACAGTGCAAAACTTAATAATATAATCATCCCAATAAACATCATACTCATATTAAATGTATCTACAAGTATACCGCCAATAAAAGGTCCAAATGCTTTTCCCACTGTAGATGCTGAATTAACAAATCCTTGGTATTGACCTTGCTTTCCAACTGGTGCAAGTTGATTTGCTATAGTTGGTACTGCAGGCCAAACAAACATTTCTCCAAATGTTAAAATGACCATGCCAACTACAAATATTGCAAAGTGATTTGCAAAACTCGTTACTAGGAAAGAACTCATAAAAATAAAAATACCTACAAACATCTGATGCTTTAAATTACCTTTTAATAAGATGATAATTGGTCTTATTAACGGTTGAGCTACTAAAATCATTATTCCATTGATTGTCCATAATACACTATATTGGGACATTGAAATATTAATTGATTGAGTGAATGAAGCTATCGTTGTTTCCCATTGAATATATGCAATCCAACAAATTGCAAACATTGCACATACTAGCATCATAGCAGTAAATCGTTTTTTATTTTCTTTGCTTTTTAAATCTATCGAATCTTGTGGTTTAAATTTAGCATTAATCTCTAAATTAAACTGTGTAATCGCCACGATGGCAAAAAGTACATACATAATGAGATTTGCCATAAAAATATAATTGAAACTAAATTCAGCCACAAAACCTCCTAATGCCGCACCTAAAGCAACTCCTATATTTTGTGCTAAGTATATAGCATTAAAAGTTTGTCTCCCTCCATTAGGCCAAACGGCACCTGCCATCGCATAAATAGCAGGAACTATCATTCCGCCACCAAATCCAAGTAGTACTAACCAAATTGCGTACCAAGGCCAGCCATGAAACAAATTGAGTAATGTTGTACTACATAAACAAGTAAATGTACCTATTAAAATCGTTTTGTAACCGCCAAGTTTATCAAACAAAGAACCACCTAACAAATTACCTACAACCATTCCAAATGAATTAATCATCAAAACGATACCTGCAATTGTTAAACTCTTATGAAGTTCTTCCTTCATGAAAATTGTATTTAAAGGCCACAAAAAACTGGCGCCAGTTATATTAAGTGCCATACCTATAACTAGCCACCAAACTGATTTAGGTATATTCATATCATGAGTCCCTCTCTTTATATTTTTCTCAATCTACAATAGACACTATAACACTAAAATATGTTAAAATCTGTACTTAGAACTTAAATAGAAAGGAAAATGTATTATGGGTAACTATTTCCCGTATGCCTTTGAAGATAAACGCTATCACACATGGAACTATCATTTAAAAAACAAGTTTGGTCAAAAAATATTTAAAGTCGCTTTAGATGGAGGATTTGATTGCCCAAATAGAGATGGTACTGTAGCTCATGGAGGTTGCACATTTTGTTCTGCAGCAGGAAGCGGTGACTTTGCAGGTAATAGAGCTGAACCAATTGAAGTTCAATTCAAAAAAATAAAAGAACGAATGCATGAAAAATGGAGTGAAGGTCAATATATTGCATACTTTCAGGCGTTTACAAATACGCATGCACCTGTAGAAGTATTAAAAGAAAAATATGAACCTGTATTAAAAGAAGATGGCGTCGTTGGTTTATCAATCGCGACAAGACCTGATTGTTTGCCTGATGATGTTGTAGAATATTTAGCTGAACTTAATCAGCGCACTTACTTATGGGTAGAATTGGGCTTACAAACTGTGCATCAGTCCACTTCCGATTTAATAAATCGTGCTCATGATATGCAAACATACTATGACGGCGTAACAAAATTACGCAAGCATAATATAAATGTTTGTACACACATAATCAACGGCTTACCAGGTGAAAATTATGACATGATGATGGAGACTGCTAAAGAAGTCGCTCAGATGGACGTTCAAGGTATTAAAATTCATTTATTACACTTGCTAAAAGGAACGCCTATGGTTAAACAATATGAAAAAGGTATGCTCGAGTTTATGAGTCAACAAGATTATACTAATCTTGTTTGCGATCAACTTGAAGTATTACCCCCAGAAATGATTGTGCACAGAATCACTGGAGATGGGCCTATAGATTTAATGGTTGGACCAATGTGGAGTGTTAATAAATGGGAAGTATTAAATGAAATTGATAATGAGCTTGCTAGACGAAACTCCTATCAAGGTAAAATGAACAAGCAGAGTATACAATCATGAAACTAGAACGTATTTTACCCTTCGCTAAATCGTTAATTGATTCTCATATTAATCATAATAGTATTGTAATTGATGCAACATGTGGTAATGGGAATGATACTGCTTATTTTGCTCAACATGTTCCAAATGGATTTGTCTATGGATTCGATATACAAGAACAAGCAATTTTGAATACGCACAAAAAAATAAAAGATTATTCGAATGTAAAATTAATCCAATCTGGTCATGAAAATGCTAAATTGCACATTCCTGCCCAATATCATGGCCACATAGATGCTGCTATTTTTAATTTAGGTTATTTACCGAAAGGTAACAAAGAAATTGTCACTAAACCTGAAACAACAATTATGGCTATTAATGAAATCTTTGATATCTTAAGTATTGAAGGAATTATTATATTAGTTATATATCACGGTCATGAAGAAGGTAAAGTAGAAAAAGAAGCACTACTTGAATTTTTACAAAACTTTGATCAAAATAAAGCTCATATATTGCAATATCAATTCATAAATCAAAAGAATAACGCTCCTTTTATCTGTGCTATTGAAAAGCGTAATTAAAAAGTTTATACATGTATATTTTCAATTCAGTCATAGAATACGTGCACGTAAAAAGAACCTGAGACAAGCAAACATTTTGTCCCAGGTTCTTTTTTAATTATAAATTTCATCATGAAGTATACCTTACTTTTAATTACTATTAAGCTTACTGATTATCATAATTTTGAACACATTCTTTAATACATAGTTCAATAAATAATTCTCATAAGTATACTCATGCTTTAAATAAAATAATTTATTCAGTTAAAGATTTAAAGCGCGTTAAATTAAACCGCTAAAATAGATTGTAAACTAGATTGCATTGGTTCAGACTTGATTTTAATTGAGTCATCAATAAATTCTAACAAATCTTCTTTTTTTGAATTTTGCTTGTCATTAAAATGAATAATAACTGTACGTTCATCATCTTGAGGTCTTTCTTTGTAAATCCACTCAAGATTAACTAAATTATTATAAGTACGTGTACGTTTATACGGCTTAATATGAACATATTTATCCATTTCCTTTAAAGTCATTGAGCCTTTTTCTAAAAGTGTAAGTAAAATCAAAATTTCCTCTTTAGACATTCCATATTCTTCTTTGATTGTATTAAAAATTGAATCAATCTCTTTGAATAATGTCTCTAATTGTAAAATACCATAAACCCTGTTCTTTTCACTATTAGCCAAAATTAACATCTCCCAAATAAAAAATTGTGAATTCTATAAACTAACTTAACCATTTCCCCCAAATTTAATTTTACAAATGGTAAAGTTATTAAACTTTAGAATTATACCCTTTTATTTCAATGATTGAGCTACTTAAAATCAACTTTATCCGTAAAAAGATTTAAAAATGAGATTTAAAACAAATCTTACATCTAGTGCAACTCAAATTCTAACCCAAAAACTTAGTGTTAATACATAATAAAATTAAATTAATTATATAATCAAAATATATCAATTCTACATTTAAAACGCAATAATTTTGGCAAAACTTTCTATACAAATTGTTAAATATATTTTTTATTAAACCAAACTAAATATATCATTAAGAATTATAAGAGCCCGTAGATGTTTAGGATCTACGGACTCATTACTATAGTCCCGGTATAAAACCGAGTTACTTATTCACATTATAGAATCGTATACAAATTGATAACATTTTTCTTTCGCTCACTTAAATGTCTTCAATTTCCTCTTCATTTACTATAAAACCCATAGTATTTACACTATTATTTAAAAATGATAGAACATATCTCATCACCAAATCGCGTTCAGGTTCATTATGTATTTCATGATATAATCCATCCCAAACTTTAAAGTACATCTCCTTCGACTTTAATTTATCTTTCATTTCATTAATAGATTGAGTTTCTAAAATTTTGTCTTTGGTACCATACATTATCAATGCTGAAATAGGTTTAATATCTCTGATATGATCCATTGTTTCTTTCATCTTTTCATTTATAAGGTTATACCAACTATATGTTACCTTTTTAAGCATTAGCCCATCATTTGCTGTTTCTTCAATAATTTCATCATTACGTGTTAAATCATGAGGGGTTATACCAACTTTAAATCTAGTATCTTTAGAAATTTTACCAACATTAGAAATCAAATTGTTTTTTCGCCCTTTATAGTCTTTCTTTAGTTCTAACATAGGTGAAAATAATAATATACCCTCAATAGGTAATTCTGTTTTCTCAAGCAGATTTAAAATGATGAGACCACCTAATCCCACACCTAAAACAAATGTTGGAATTTTATATTCATTAGCTATTTTTATCCACTCTAATATATTCTCATGGTACGTATTAAAATCATCTATTTGTCCCTTTTGAGCTCGTGAAGTTTGCCCTTGTCCTGGTAAATCGCCCATGATAACGTGATAACCATTTCTTCTTAACATCGTGATAACATATGCATATCTACCTGTATGTTCTAATATATTATGAGCAATGACAACAACGCCTTTTGCGTCATTTTCTGTTTCCCACTTCCACATTTTCTAATTGCCCCTTTTTATATGTTCTTTATTAATATAATTATAGCAAATCAAACATATTGAATGCTATTTTAAGTGAAATTTGATAGATATTTAAGTGTTTTCTTTAACTCTTCCAATATATCCTAAAGTATAATTACTCTTTAAGTGTTCAAACTCTTTATGTAAACGCTTTCTTAAAGTTAATTTTCATGATACACTATTTAAAAATATCATAGTTTAGTATAACGGAGGTATTGCATATGTCCTTATTTAAAGATTTTTTCATTGCGTTATCTAATCATACATATCTTAATAAAATAGCTAAAAAGATGGGACCTCAAATGGGAGCAAATCGTGTAGTCGCAGGAAATACGATTCATCAATTAATTGAGACCATACAATATTTAAATGATTATAATATTTCAGTTACTGTCGACTCATTGGGTGAATTTGTTAGTACTAGAGAAGAAAGTATTAAAGCTAAAGAAGAGATTTTAGAAATTATTGATGCAATCTATAACAATAATGTTAAGGCACATATGTCAGTTAAAATTAGCCAACTTGGAAGTGAGTTTGATTTAAATCTTGCTTATGAAAATATGAGAGAAATTTTACTTAAAGCTGATAAGAATGGAAAGATGCACATTAATATTGATACAGAGAAGTACGATAGTCTTTCTAAAATTCAACATATTATTGATAGATTGAAAGGTGAATTTAAAAATGTGGGTACAGTCATTCAAGCCTATCTGTATGAAGCCGATGATTTAATTGATAAATATCCTGAATTACGTTTGAGACTAGTGAAAGGTGCTTATAAGGAAGATGCATCAATCGCTTATCAATCGAAAGAAGAAATTGACGCAAATTATATTAGAATTATTAAAAAACGACTACTAAATTCAAAGAACTTTACATCTGTAGCTACACATGACAATGAAATTATCAACCAAGTCAAACAATTTATGAAAGAAAATCATATTAGCAAAGATAAAATGGAATTTCAAATGTTGTACGGTTTCCGCACGGAATTAGCACAAAAAATAGCTAATGAAGGTTATTTATTTACAGTTTATGTACCATACGGTAATGATTGGTTTGCGTACTTTATGAGAAGACTAGCAGAACGCCCTCAAAACTTGTCATTAGCTATAAAAGAATTTACTAAACCCAAAATCTTAAAAAAGATAACTTTGGGTATCGGTATATTTGCAACTTTATTGACGTCTCTTATCCTTGGCATTAAAAGACATAAAAAATAAAATAAAGGCATGAAGTATTTTGATATCTACTTCATGCCTTTATTTTTAATTGATTTGCTTAATTAGATTAGCCATTTCGATTGCACTAACTGCTGCTTCTGAACCTTTATTTCCAGCTTTAGTACCAGCTCTTTCTACTGCTTGCTCAATACTTTCAGTTGTTAGAACTCCAAAAATCACTGGAGTATCTGAAATATCATTTGCTTTAGAAACACCTTTAGCTACTTCATTACATACATAGTCATAATGTGAAGTTGCGCCTCTAATCACACATCCTAATGTAATCACAGCATCATATTCACCTTTTTGAGCTAATTTTTTTGCAACGAGTGGTATTTCAAATGCACCAGGCACATAAGCTACATCAATATTAGTATCTACTACTTCATGACGAATGAGTGTATCTTTAGCCCCTTCAAGTAAACGTGTAGTAATAAAATCATTAAATCTACTAACAACAATCGCAATTTTTAAATCCTTACCAACTAATTTACCTTCAAAATTCATTTTCGAGTCCTCCTATATTAAATGTCCCATTTTATTTTTTTTAGTTTCCATATAACTATGGTTATGTTGCGTTTCTGGTACGATAAGTTCAATTCTATCTACGATCTCAATGCCGTAATCTTTTAAACCTTCAAATTTTTTAGGATTATTGCTGAGCAAGTTAATTTTACTTAAACCAAAATACTTTAATATTTCAGCTGCAACATGATAATCCCTCAAATCCTCATCAAAACCAAGAGCAAGATTTGCAGTAACTGTATCATAGCCTTTTTCTATTAACTCATATGCGCGCAACTTATTCATTAACCCTATTCCTCTACCTTCTTGAGGTAAATAAATAATCATTCCACCATGTTCTTCAATATATTTCATTGACGCTTCAAGTTGCGCCCCGCAATCACATCTTTGACTATGAAAAATATCCCCAGTCAGACAAGCAGAATGCATACGTACATTAGGATTGCTTTTTAAATCTCCTTTAACAATAGCAACGATTTCTTCTTCGCTATAATCCGTTGTAAATCCATACATATCAAAATGACCAAAATCTGTTGGCATCTTGACCTTTGCCTTGAGATTAACATTAAGTTCAACAGCCTTACGAAAGGCAACCAAACTTTTTATAGTAATCATTTTTAAATGGTGACGTTCTTTAAAGGACTGGAGATCTTCACCCTTAGCCATTGTTCCATCATCATTCATAATTTCGCAGATTACGCCAGCTGGTTGTGCTCCTGTTAAACGTGCCAAATCTACGGCAGCTTCAGTATGACCATTACGTGTTAACACACCATTTTCTTTTGCTATAAGTGGAAATAAGTGCCCCGGACGATGAAAATCTTCAGGATTAGTCTTTTCATCTATGAGTGCTCTAGCCGTTTGTGTACGTTCATGTGCACTGATTCCTGTAGTAGTTTTATAATGATCAACACTTACAGTAAAATGTGTGCCATAAATATCTGTGTTATTTTGCTCCATAGATTGTAGTTTTAATCTTTCAGCTATAGATCTATCAATTGGTGCACAAATCAGACCACGACCCTCTTTAGCCATAAAATTAATGGTATTATCATCCATCCATTCCGTAACAGCTACAAGATCTCCTTCATTTTCTCTATCTTCATCGTCAACTACAATAATACTCTCTCCATTTCTTAAAGCCTCTATAGCCAACTCAATTGTATCGAATTGCATGTGATATTCCTCCTAAAAACCAAATGCTCTAAGCTTCTCTTCCGTTATCTGCGATTGATTTTGATTCATGATGTTTTCAACATATTTGAATAGTACGTCAGACTCCAAATGCACTTTGTCGCCCACTTTTTTAGATGAAAGAATAGTAGATCGACGTGTCTCTGGTATAAGATGTATATCAAAAGTATGATCATGTAAATCAAATACAGTAAGACTAACTCCGTCTACAGTTATAGAACCTTGCTTGACCATTTGATTCAAAATATTTTTAGTTGTTTTAATAGAAATAATTCTTGAGTTAGCAGTTTCATTGATTTTAGAAATTGTTCCAAGCTCATCAACATGACCTAACACGAAATGTCCACCAAATCTCCCACTTCCACTCATGGCTCTTTCGAGATTAACTTCTGTATTACGTTGAACATTTCCAAGATATGTTTTGTTTTCAGTCCCTTTGATGACTTGAACTGAAAAACTTGAATCAGTGAAATCTATCACAGTTAAACATGCACCGTTAACACTTATTGAATCACCAATATGCATATCAACTAAAATGTTTTGTGCTTTAATTTCAAGCGTTCTTACTGATTGCTCAGAGCGAACTTGTTGTACAGTACCTATTTCTTCAATGATACCTGTAAACATAGACATTCACTTCTTTCGTAATTTCAATTTTAAATTTTGATTAATTAACTTGGAATCAACAATTTCAAATTGAGTTGCTTCAGGCAAATCAATCACTTCGTCAGTCTTATAAAATTGATGTTTGCCAGAACCACCAATTAATTTCGGGGCTATATATAAAATGAGTTCATTTAGATGTTTGGATTGGAGAAATTGCGAAGTAATATTTGGGCCTGCCTCGACTAGCAGTTTCCCAATACCTCTTTGATATAAGTCTTGTAATATTGTCGTTGTATCACATTTACTTATATTTATTATTTTAATAAAACTTTTATCTGTTTTTAATTTTTCATTTTCAGTGTAAATCCATATCTCCGATGCAGTATCTTTAAATATTTGTTGATTAAAATCGAGTTGTCCTGTCTTAGAGAGAATAACACGAATCGGATGTTTTCCATCAGGAACCCTGGTTGTATACAATGGATTGTCTGCTTCAATGGTTCTACGCCCAGTAATAACTGCATCATGCTCATGTCTTAATTGATAAACATCTTCTTTAACTTCTTTGTTTGTTATCCACTTACTTTCATTAAAGTCTGTTGCTTGTTTACCATCTAAACTAGATGAGACCTTTACAGTTACTTCCGGAACTTCGTTTCTTTTAGCAGTAAAAAAGTCACGGTATAGTGTAGCTGCATTTTCATTATATTGAAATTCAACCTCTATACCAGCTTCTCTCAGAATCTCGTCACCCTTGCTTACTAAAGTAGTATCTTTAACAGCATAGATGACCTTTGATATGCCCGCTTCAATAATTTTATCCACACAAGGTGGCGTTGAACCATGGTGTGTGCATGGTTCTAATGAAACGTATATGGTAGCACCTTGGGCTTTTAAACCTGCCATTTCAATAGCTTGTACTTCAGCATGTTTATCTCCCTTTTTTAAATGTGCACCTAAACCTACAATCCTACCATTTTTAACAACAACGGATCCTACTGGAGGATTAACACCTGTTTGTCCATTTACCATTTTTGCTAGTTGAATAGCATCATCCATAAATCTACTCAATTGATCACCTCAAAAAAAACCTTATACCTGTACTGTAGGCATAAGGAGATATCTATATCTTTAAATAAGCCTATTGGCATACTTAAAATTGCACAAAAGTATACAATACGCTTATCATAACTACACGAATTTGTGTAAGTCGATAATTCATCTTCTTTCTCCCATCCAGACTCTAACTGTCGGCTCTAGATTCACACTAGATCAGCCACTAACATCAAAAAAACAATACTAGTGGGTCGCAGGCTTAATTTACTGCCGGTTGGGAATTTCACCCTGCCCCGAAAGAAATATATGAAATTGTTATGATTAATTGAGTCCAGTAGTTCTTCACTACATTTTAAATCTTACTATATTTAAATTTAAAATACAATTTTATAGCTTATTTTATTCAATGATTTTATGAAGATATATTAAACTCACAAACACGCTAAATGCATATTACTTATTTCGATTTTCCTGTGTTATATATAATTGAGATACTGTATCAACAACTTGATTAACAATCATCTTTACACCATTTCTAAGTTTATTGACACCGTTGGTCATTTGTCCAATTGCAATCACATTTTTTAAGGTTCCATATCTAGGACTTATGACTTGATTTGTTTCTGGGATAATTTGAATGCCACCCATAGGATGACGTTGAACAATTTGTCTATTTTCTAAGTTTAAAATTAATTGATCATCCTCATCTAATTGAGAAAGATGTGTTTTAGAACCTGTAGCATTAATAACAATGTCAAACGACTCATAATTTTGCGTGGTGTCGTTGTACTTTAACATAAATTGCTCATTTTTATGGACTATGTCTTCTAGTCCCTTTTTAATGACAAGTTCATTATTCTGTATTAACTTAATTAGTAAACGAGCCGTTCTAGGAGGCATTGGATTAGAATTTAATTGAATGATTTTAGTGTACTTACGATTAAAAGTTTCTTGATCTTTAACGCTCAAACTATTCCAAATCCAGTTTAAATTTTCTTTTAAATGTTCAATAATACTTTGGAATATCCCCATTTCTTCTTCATGTTTCAAATCATACTCCAAGTCTTTCACATGGTTTCCAGTTCTACGATAAATAAGTTTTTTAAAGTCTATTCCATAATCTTCACATTCTTTTAAAAATAATGAAACTACCTTTTCTAATGGTACATTACCAAAGTGTTTTTTCATAATTCCATTAAATCGTGATTTAGTTAAATGCGTAAACTGAATTTTAGTCATTTTTCCTCTAACACTTGGCAATGCTGCAGAACGACTTGTCATAGTAATGGGTAAAGATGGATGATGTGCAGCTACATATCTCACAGCATCTAAACTAGCCAACCCTGTTCCAATAATCACGATTCGATCTGAATCTTTAACATTATCAAGAGTATGATATGTAGGATACGGCGTTTGGATATAGCCTTTAGTTCCCTTCAAATCATAAGGGTCATGGTAACTAAAAGTTCCAAAAGTTAAAAATAAATAATCATATTCACGCCATTCTTTTTCATCATCACATGTACATACATGATATTTTAAATCTGTGTCATCAACATCGGATTGTGTAAAAATTTCTTGTACTTTATCATTGATAATAGTTAAATTATCAAATTGGTCATTATAATAAGATAAATAAGACTTCATATAATGACCAAATACAAATCTAGGCAAATATTGAGGATTACTAAAATTGAATTCTGTCTGATTTTGATACCACTTCCAAAACTCTTGGTCATCATCAAGATTTAAGCTCATAGATTTTGATGGCATGTTAATAAGTAGTTCGCTACTATCATTTTGAAATGGAACACCTTGACCCATATTTCTATCATCATCATATACATCTACTTTTAATTGAGAAAAGTTTTCATGTTTAACGAGTTGGCGTAACACACTTACACCAGCTGTTCCCATACCTATTATTGCTACACGCATATCAATCATCCTTATGTATTTATTATTAGTAGTTACATTTTATTGTACACTTTTTCACTATATCTATATTACCTATTTGATTGACTTTTAATCTTAAAATAGTATGCTAAAATTTTATTTGAGGTGAAGCTTATGAAATTTATAGTTAAAGTTTTAATTGCTTTTGCAGTTCTGTTTACAATACTATCGCGAAAAAACAAAGCTGAATAATTCAACATTTAATCCAATAAATTAAAAACACCACTATAAAACTATTGAAAGTTAACTATTGCTTAAATCTAAATTAATTTTAATTAGCACGATTAACTTCACAACTTTTATTAGTGGTGTTTAGTTTAACTATTTAATTTATTTTTGGTGTTTATCGTCATCTTTATAAACATATAATTTGAAGTATTTACCTTCTGTTTTCATGTTCTTGTAGAAATCTGCAATGATATTCGCGTTACTTTCAGCCCATTTTATATCAGTAGCATATTGGTGTTCACCCGGATTTTTAGGATTCCATCTCATACTATAAAGTGTATTTTGATCATCATGAGATAAGAAATGCTTATGAATAAAATCAGCGCCACCATATATAGCTTTTTGTGGTGTGTCCCATCCATGTTTTTTAGCATATTCGGCACCTGTTTTAATAGGGTCACTATCTAATGCACCAACACCATAGAAATTGTAATATTTTTTACCATCTATTTCTACACCATTAGCGAGTTCACTTTTAGCTGCACCTGTTTCTAATAGAGCATGAGAAATAAGATATACTTCATTGACATGTTTAGACTTTGCGGCATTAATAAAATCATCTGTATGTTTTAGTAGTACTGGTCTATCAAACAACATACGTTTAATTCTATTTTTATCAATGCCTTGATACTTAGACAAATCTAAAAATTGATATTTTTGTTTATCATCATCTATGAATTTACTACTATCCATAGCTTCTTTAATTTCTGTACCAGACGCATCACGCCAAGCTGTATTAGCTTTGTTAGATACTTGTTGGCTCGTATAATTGTGTATTTGCTTTTTAGATGCTTTATCTAAAGTTTTATCTAATTTTTCAACCTTTTCAACTGGTTTGACATGTTTAAAAAATATTTGATCTGAAATCATTGAAAAGAAGATAAAACCTGTAACAACAAATACAATTAGCAAACCTATGATAGCTAATATTGAGCCTTTCTTGTGCTTAGTCATATTCACACCTCTTAGGTCATTGTTGTTAAACTAGTCATTCTATTACGATAATCAAGTTTAACATTATTCAAACACATTCACAATTTGAAACTTCTTTTGTTACAAATTCATAAATAAATGGTAATCAAATTGAAATTTAAATAAATAGGTTACACGATGCACATATTAAAAAAATAAGACAAGAATCGAAATTTTTTTAATGCCAAATGAATGTTTTTATATACTGACAAAACTGAAAAATTCATTGATTATTATTAAACAGCAATATCACCTTTTGTTTTTATGGCAATTAGATTTAAATTTTAATTTATTTAAACATTATAGTGTTGAATAGGTTTTATAAATCCAGATTTAGTCACTATGGTGACACTCTAAATATCATTTCTTATAATTCATCATTATGAAACTTACAGCTTGTGATCTATTTTTATAATAGTATTGATTTAAATCGATAGTTCCTTCAATTTCACCTTCACGGTATTTCATCTCATTGGTGAAATTATTAATCATCACAAAATCAGATCGATCTCTAATGATATCCAAATCATCATTTCGTGCAAAAAAGTGCTCTAGATTTAAATGTGCGTAATCCATAAAAGTCCCTCCTCTTTATTCAAAAAGTATTTATGTTGAAAAGCCAAGTTAGCATGCAAATAAAACACTTATTTTATATATTAATAAAGTCTATGACTACTATTTAACACCTATTGCTTCAATTACGCAAATGATTATTTTCAAACAATAAGTTAACTTCTATTTATCCGGAAATCACTTTATGTACATAAATAGGAGTTAATTACATGTCATTTGAGGAATCATATAAAAAATACAATAATATCATACATTATTTGTTAAAAAGTTATCAAATCACTTATAATTATGATGAATTTTATCAACAAATGCTCATTAAAATGTGGCAACTTACACTCGATTTTGATGAACAACAATCTTCTTCTTTTAAATCTTATCTATTTATACGCTTAAAATTCTATCTTATAGATTTATTTAGACAAAAAGATACTACGCTTAATATATGTAGTATTGATACCCTTTCAGAACTTTCTCCGTCAATTTCAATCAACGAAATCGATTTATTTATTAAAGATATTTCACAACAGTTACTTCCACGCGAACGAGATTGGTTAGCCTTATATTTACAAGGATACAAACAATATGAAATTTCCCAAATCTTAGATTTTTCACCTACAACGATTAAAAAAATAAAATCTAACACAATACGAAAACTACGTCGTTATTTAATTTTATCTACAAAGGATTGACATCTATGAAATGTATATCAACGCATTCACTTTTATATCTTCAAACTGCGTTTTCAACAAATGTTGAAACCTATATTCAGTATGAACATTACAATATTCATTTACCATGTTCACCTGAAAAAACATTACATTATTTATTGGAATTACATCAAAAATCTTATCATCATCAATGTATGTTATCTAAAAATATTTTAAACATAAAAAAACTCATACCTATCTATATCAATGAGGAAACCATATTATTTCCAGTTACGCAAAAACGTGCATCGATTAAATATTTTATCAATGCACGCAATATTATAGGAATTCATTCTTCAATTCATACCACAAAGATAGTTTTTGAAAATGGTTCGACTATCGAAGTGAACATCCCCTATACCCTAGTAACAAAAAAGTGGCAAGAAAGTCTTACCGTAGGTCATATCATAGAGAAAACTACTTTTTATTAAATTTATATTCTAAAAGCTTTTTAGTGAATAAGGCAGTCGTATGTTTAATAGCATATAAACTAGCAATCATCATAACTATCGCAATAATCAAAACAGTTAACATAACAAAACCTGATAAATCAATACGTGGGTTGATATAGGCATGTACTATAGCTAAGCTGGTCACTAACCCTAAAATAAAGAGTCCGAGCAAAAATGCATAAGCTAAAACCATACAAATTAAAAGTACGAACACATGAGAAGTCGATTTTTTCTTATGATTAAATATAAATTTCATTAAATATTCATTTGAAAATCTTATTGGCTTATTTGTGTCAACACTTTTATCCTGATCAACTGAGTCAATATATTTGTTAAGCGCATTTTTTTCTTTAGCATTTAAAAACCATAATTGCTTATTTACTCTTTTGATGAATTCATTTTTACTCATTTGATAGGTACCTCTCTTCAGAATTAGTCATATTTATCAATAGTAAATGAATTAAACTATTCTTTCAAATCTTCTTATATAACTAAAATAAAACAGCAATCTAGTGAAATAAATCCACTTAATTGCTGTTTTTTTACATTTATAGAATTGACAAACCAGAACTTTGAATATCTTTGGCAAAACCTTTGACTGTATCTACTGAAAGTTCTCCTATATCACGGCCTAAATTATTATTAACTTTTTTTACAACATCAGCTGGGCAAGTAATAATATCAGCGCCAATTTCATCAGCTTGAATTACATTATATACTTCACGACAACTAGCCCATAATAATTGAACGCCTTCTTTACTATGAGTTACCTTACCGGCTTCTTTCATCAAAGGAAGTGGATCAATACCAGTATCTGCAATACGTCCTGCAAATACTGACACATATGTTGGCACACCTTCAGTTACAACGTCAGTAATTGCTTTTACTTGCTCTATAGTATAGACAGCTGTAACATTCAACCTTACCTGTTTCGATGATAAACTTTTAATTAATGGTAGTGTAGACTCACCGGTTGTTGTAACAATAGGAATTTTTACAAATACATTATCACCATATTGTTTTAAAATCTCAGCTTCTTTTTCCATAGTAGGTAAATCGTCGGCAAACACCTCAAAAGAAATTGATGCGTCAGGTATTTCACTAACCGCTTCCTCTGCAAAAGCTTTATAATCAGTTACACCCGCTTTAGCCATTAAGCTTGGGTTCGTTGTAAAACCATCTACAAGTTGATTCTTATATGCTGATTTCATTTCTTCAATATCTGCACCATCCGCAAACACTTTAACATTTAATTTTGTCATGTCATTTCTCCTCCTGAACGTGAAAGGTCAATACTATCAATTATATGTATAGAATTGATTATTTGTATGTATATCATACTAAAACTAGGGATAGCGTTTTGTTATCACGTTTTAAATTTAAAAATTTTATAACTTATTTATAACATGACCTTGAAATGTAAGCGAATTATTTGCTTTAATTTTAAATATACTGTCTAAAATGGAATGAAAATTACTATGTTTAAGTTTAATAAATATGATAGTATATTGTAATAATGTTTATCTAGGAGGCAGTTTATGGCTCGGTCAAAAAAGTATTTTTATCTTAGTCTATTAATGATAATTTTAAGTTTTTTCTTTAATACCAATAATTCATTATTGAGTAATATATTTCAATCGTTTATGAAAATTGTTGTAGTTACAAGTATCGTTAATATTATAATACTTATTTTATCGATAGTTTTTGCCGATAAATCTATAAAGTATGCTAAGGAAAGTTCAGATTGGATTAGATTTGCAAGCAAAATTTTACCATTGATTATTTTAATCACTATTATTATCCATATTCTTTCATCTTTACATACTTTTGGTTACATTTTTAAATAAACAATCAACTCTTTTATATTTTGAGGTGAAATATAGATGCAATATCTATATATTTTTGTAGGCGGTGCTTTAGGTGCATTGATAAGATTCTGTTTATCAATGCTTAATGAAGGTTCAACCTTTCCGTTGGGAACATTTGTTGCAAATTTATTGGGTGCTTTTTTAATGGGCAGTATCGGCGCTTTAAGCGTTTCACTCTTTAAAACTCATCCAAACATAAAAAAAGGGCTTACCACTGGTTTACTTGGTGCGTTAACTACTTTTTCAACATTTCAATTTGAACTTATAACACTACTTAATCAACATCATTTTATACTGTTTACTGTATACGGTGTAACGAGTTATATTTTAGGAATACTAAGCTGTTACCTCGGTGTCAAAATAGGAGGTAGATTTTCTTGATTACTATTTTGCTCGTTATGTTAGGTGGAGGAATCGGTGCTGTATTTAGAGCCTTAATCACAAATATATGCCAAAGCTTATTCAATAGTAAAATTCCTATTGGAACATCTATAGTAAATATTACAGGTAGCTTAATTATCGGGTTTATGATGGGGCACGCACTCGCTAGCCAGGATATGTTTCCTTTCTTTGTTACAGGTGTTCTCGGAGGTTTAACTACTTTTTCAACATTATCATCTGAACTTGTTAATATGTTAAGCCCTCAATTTAAACCATTACGTTTTGTAGTTTATTCCTTATTACAATTTATTTTAGGTTTCATTGCTTGCTTCTGTGGATACCATATCTAATATTAAAATAACTTTTACTTACGGTTATAGTAACTTATTTCATAGATTATGATTTCTATTTGTATCTTTAATTATCTTATTAATTTAGAAGCTCAACGAAACTAAATCCTTATTAAGGTCCTCAAGCTATCATGACAACGAGAATAATTGTAGTTAAAAAATAAACATATTCTCAACTCAACGATGTTGTACCAATATATAATAATGGCTAAGACAAATGCTATTGTCTTAGCCATTTTACTATTGATTTACTTACCGTCAAATTCAAGAGGGTTAGGTCCAATTCTTTTATCTTGATTTAATTGATCGATTCTTTCCATTTGGTTGTCGCTTAATTCAAAATTCCATACGTCTAAATTTTCTTCTATGCGATGTGGTGTTACGGATTTAGGTATAACAACAACATCGTGCTGAATATTCCATCTTATTACAACTTGGGCTGGAGTTTTCCCTACTTCATTAGCTACTTCATTTATGACATCATCATGGAGAATTTGTGAATTCATTAATGGAGACCATGATTCCATGATAATATTTTGGGCTTCTAAATACTTTCGCAATTTATTTTGTGTTAAATAAGGATGAAATTCTACTTGGTTAATGACCGGTTTAATAGAAACTTGGGCAAGCAAAGCTTCAAAATGTTCTGGGGTAAAATTGCTCACACCAATATTTTTCACCTGATTTTGTTTATATAAGTCTTCCATACCTCTCCAACTATCAATCATTACCGCTTCATTTGTACCTGGCCAATGCATTAGATATAAATCTAAATAATCCAGTCCTAATTTTTCAACAGATTGGCGATAGGCTTCTTCCACATTTTGACGTCCAAAATCAGTTAGCCATAATTTAGAAGTTATAAATAAATCTTCACGGCTCAAACCAGTCGATTTTAATCCTTCCTTAATACCTTGACCTACCGTTTCTTCGTTACCATAAATCATTGCCGTATCTATACTTCTATAACCTTGTTCGATAGCATGTTTTACAGATTCTCTACATTCATCGCTATCTTTTACTCTATAAGTTCCGAGTCCTATTTTAGGCATTGTTCTTCCGTTATAAAATTGAACCGTCTCCATATAATCTCTCCTTTAATCATTGTAATTAAAAAATTTACTAGTAATACATACCCTTTTTTTACTTTTTAAAAAAGTAATACTATCAAATCAAAAAAGTCTTCAAAACAATTAATTTGTAGTAATTGTTTTGAAGACTATAATAAGCACTCATATGAAAATAAAGTAATTTCTTTAATAATTTAATTGAATGACTCAATTTTATCCATGATATCTTGTAAATCATCCACATTGTACTGTATGCGTCCATGGAAAACAAACTTATTAAAGAATTCATCTAATTGTTCAGGACCAACTAAAACTTTAACATTTGATGATTGTGTATAATGAGAAATAGTCACATCATTATCCTTTTTAGGATTAAAATACAGTATTGATGTTGGCGTATATTTAGTATTCAATTCATTTTGTAAGTCTCCTGCTAATTTTTCAATATGTTTAATCTTATCCGAATAATTAACAAAAGATAATGAATGTTGATCTTCATTTTGATCCAAGACCAATGTCTGTGGCTGTGATGAATCTAAGTCGAGCGTGTCAAAAACTTGTGACATCGTAGGTAATTCTTTAAATTGCGCACCACTAATGCCATTATAAACATGGCCTTTTAATAATTGAGAGTCAATAATATATAAGCCAGTTCGTGTAAGTACTAGATGACTCACACGTTCAATATTAGTTAACTCATTACTAGGCAAGAAAATATTTGCCATAATATGCATATCTTCAGGGCGTATTCTCTTTTCATTTACTAGTCTCTCACGAATACCAATTAATCTCATATCTGTAACATATTCGCTATGATTTTTTGAGAATAGTTTCAACGCATCAATTTCACGATTTTTGTTACTAACTGTCACGTCAAAATCTTCTTGTTGTTTTGTAACAACTTTTTTATTCTCTACTCTCTCTTTTTCTAAAGCTTCTTCATGAGATTCTTTAAGATGTTGCTCTTTTTCTTTATAATGTGCTTCTGTTTGATTTTTCACTTTCTTCTTACTATGGTTCGCTACTAAGAAGAGTACAAAGAATAAAACAGCCACAAGTATTGCAACAATTAAGCCGATTACTGTCGGTGAAGAAAAATCCATTAAAACAACGCTCCTTTATCAGTTTCAATAACTCTAATTATAATAGAAAAAAGGCTTATTTTCGACATATATTTTATAATTATTTATTTTCTATTTTACAAGTCATTGAATTTCAACTGCATCTTTTAAAAGGTTGACTTTATCTAATTTTTCCCATGGTAATAATACGTCTGTACGTCCAAAATGACCATACGCTGCTGTTTGTTTATATATCGGTTGTTTTAAGTCTAACATTTTAATGATACCTGCTGGTCTTAAATCAAAATGCTTTCTTACAGCTTCAACTAAACGTGCTTCTGAAACCTTTCCAGTATCAAACGTATTAATTGAAATAGAAACGGGTTCTGCTACACCGATTGCATATGCAAGTTGTACTTCACATTGTTTAGCTAAACCAGCTGCAACAATATTTTTAGCTACATATCTTGCTGCATAAGCTGCTGAACGATCTACTTTAGTAGGATCTTTACCACTAAAACAACCTCCACCATGACGGGCATAACCACCATACGTATCAACTATAATTTTACGTCCAGTTAAACCAGCATCTCCTTGAGGTCCTCCAATAACGAAACGTCCAGTCGGGTTAATGTAAAATTTAGTTTCTTCATCTAATAAAGCTTTATCTACAGTTGGGTATATAACATGCGTTTTAATGTCTTTTTCAATTTGTGCTAACTCTACATCTTCAGCATGTTGTGTAGAAACAACAATAGTATCAATACGTCTAGGTTGGTCATCTTCATCATATTCAACAGTCACCTGTACTTTTCCATCTGGACGAAGATAATCTAAAATTTCATCTTTTCGTACATCAGATAATCGTTTAGCAAGTTGATGTGACAGGAATATAGGTAGAGGCATATACGTATCAGTTTCATCAGTTGCGTATCCAAACATTAATCCTTGGTCACCTGCACCTGTTGCTTCAATTTCTTCTTCAGAAATTTCATTTCGATATTCAAGCGCTTTGTCTACACCCTGTGCTATATCAGGTGACTGTTCATCAATCGCAGTTAACACTGCCATTGTTTGTGAATCATAACCATATTTTGCTCTAGTATAACCAATATCTTTAATCGTTTCCCTCACCACTTTAGGAATATCTACATAAGTAGTTGTTGAGATTTCTCCAGAAATAAGTGCCATTCCTGTTGTTACTGTTGTTTCACATGCTACACGAGCATTGGGATCATCCTTTAATATTTCATCAAGAATGGCATCTGAAACTTGGTCAGCAATTTTATCAGGATGGCCTTCAGTAACTGATTCTGAGGTAAATAATCGTTTATTGTATGTCATCATTTTCTCCTTTAAATAAATTACGAAAATTCTCTTTAAATATGAGAGCTAAATAAAAGAGCCTTCTTCACTATATAGATAGAGAGAAGGCTCTTAAACGTCCATTCGCTCTTATCGTTCAGACCATATTTGTCTGCAAACGGTTTGGCACCTTTCTTTAAATAAAGAGGTTGCTGGGTTTCATTGGGTCCATGTCCCTCCACCACTCAGGATAAGAGAATCCGTTAAACTTAATAATATCTAATTCAAAGTATGTTGTCAATTTTATACATTGTCACTATTTCTATTTTAAAGTGGATAAATTCAATCGGTGTGTTATACTATCTAAATGTAAGGGCTTACATAAATTATTGTATGGAGGGATTGGGTATGTCTATAGATACATACACAGAAACACTTAAGATAAATCAGCTAATAGAAAAAGCTACATCACATTTTCAACTATCATCAACACAATTATACAAAAAAATTTTAAAAAACCATGAGGGTGAATTAACTGAACTGGGGGCAATAAATGTTAAAACAGGTAAGTACACTGGTCGTTCACCTAAAGATAAATTTATTGTCACTGAACCATCGTATAAGGATAATATAAATTGGGGAGATATCAATCAGCCCATGGATGAAGAAACATTTCTAAAACTTTACAATAAAGTACTCGACTATTTAAATCAGAAAGATGAACTTTACATATTTAGTGGATATGCAGGGAGCGATAAAGAGTCACGTCTTAAACTTAAGGTGATAAATGAATTAGCTTGGCATAACTTATTTGCTCGTAACATGTTTATTCGTCCAGAATCTATAGATGAAGCTCAAAATATAAAACCCAACTTTACGATTGTTTCAGCACCTAACTTTAAAGCTAATCCTGAATTAGATGGGACAAATAGTGAAACATTTGTCATTATATCTTTTAAACATAAAGTGATTTTAATTGGTGGTACAGAATACGCTGGTGAAATGAAAAAAGGTATTTTCTCTGTAATGAATTATTTGCTTCCAATGCAGGATATCATGAGTATGCATTGTTCAGCTAATGTTGGAGAAAAAGGAGATGTAGCATTATTCTTTGGATTATCAGGAACTGGTAAGACGACGCTTTCTGCCGATCCAAAACGTAAGTTAATTGGTGACGATGAACACGGTTGGAATAAAAATGGCGTTTTTAATATTGAGGGTGGATGTTATGCAAAAGCAATTCATTTATCTAAACAGAAAGAGCCTCAAATTTATAACGCTATTAAATATGGAACAATCTTAGAAAATACAGTTACAAATGATGACGGTACAGTAGATTTTGATGATAACACCTATACTGAAAACACTCGTGCCGCCTACCCTATTGACTATATAGAGAATATTGTTACACCTTCAAAGGCAGCACATCCGAATACGATTATATTCTTAACCGCTGATGCATTTGGAGTTATCCCTCCTATTTCAAAGCTAACTAAAGATCAAGCAATGTATCATTTCTTAAGTGGGTTTACGTCTAAACTAGCTGGAACAGAACGTGGTGTTACTGAACCTCAACCATCGTTTTCAACTTGCTTTGGAGCACCATTCTTACCTTTAAGTCCAACAAAGTATGCTGATCTACTTGGAAATTTAATCGATATTCACGATGTTGATGTATATCTAGTAAATACTGGATGGACAGGCGGTAAATATGGTATAGGGAGAAGAATTAGTCTACACTATACTCGTGAAATGGTAAATCAAGCTATTTCAGGTAAATTAAAAAATACTAAATATATTAAAGATGATACATTTGGCTTAAATATTCCAGTTCAGATTGACAGTGTACCTACAACTATTCTGAATCCTATCAATGCTTGGAACAATAAAGATAACTACAAAGCACAGGCATACGATTTGATTCAACGCTTTAATAATAACTTTAAAAAATTCGGCAAGGAAGTCGAACATATTGCCAACAAAGGTGCATTTAATCAATAATTAATATGCACATTTATATGTTAAATTTAAAAGCATTGTGCCTGAGAAAGCTTTCAATACCTCAGGCACTTAAATTTTTATTTAAATGCCGAGTGGATTATTAATACATTTATTTGAGGATATCTATATATGATAATACATTTCTAAAGTTTCAAACAATCTCATTATTTAATATCTAATTATTCCTAATATATACATTGTTATCATCAACATGTATAATCCATTGTCACAATATATTTAAATTTTTATTTTCGACGTCGTTCATCCATTGATGTATATATTGAATTACGTCTCTCATCGCAGCAGGTCGTGGTACATGACCTTCATCCAATTGATAATAGGTTTGATAATAGGTTCCTTTGAATTTTAATTTTTTTTCTAAATCATAAGCTTGGTGTATTCCAACTTGAATATCTTTCCCACCATGAATAATGAGAATAGGAGGACTATCTTTTTTTATAAATTGCATTGCATCTCTGCTCTTATAAGCTTTCGTATCTTTTTTTGGATGTCCAACCATTCGTCGTAACATCCCTCTCAAATCAACTCGTTCTTCATACATTAAATGTATATCAGATACGCCACCCCAAATCATATAACTATCTACAGGCAAATCATTAAAAGTAAGTAATCCCTGTAGACCTCCACGCGAAAATCCTACCATATGTATAAATGCAGAAGGATAGTTTTGATTTAAAAGTCGAATCAAATGCGTTACATCATTTAAATCACCACGGTAAAATTCATCTCTTCCTTCACTTCCATTATTTCCTCTATAGTATGGACCTATAACTAAGGTATGTTCATTTGCAAATTGCATAAGTCTTGCGGCTCTCACTCTTCCAACTTGCCCTTTACCACCTCTTAAGTATATAACAATACGTTTGATATCTTTTTTGCTTTTCGGAATCATCATCAAAGCCTTAACTTTTAAATAATCTACAATATATGTTACTTCATTAAAAAAATGAGTTTCATATTCGATTGGCATGCGCTTTTCCTTAATAAAATCCAAGTGCTCTCACCCTTTCCAAACAATGAAGAATCGCCTTATCATTGATTAAAAAACTTCTTTTATTTAAAGGAATATCATTAATATGATGATAAAGACAAGGGCCTAAAGTCTCGTAATAGGTATCTACATATTCCAAATGACTTACTTCAACGAAGTAAACGTCCTTAATAAACGGCTCACCATGCTCCGTTTTTATACGATACTGTGCAAAATAGTAGATAAATTTTGCGATTGCACCCGTCTCTTCGTATAACTCTCTAATTACTGCTTCTTTACTTTGTTCGTTTATTTCAACTTTACCACCAGGAAACTCTATCCCACGTTGTTGATGGTGTGTAAATAATAACTGACTATTGTATACAGGAATTGCAAGAACGTGATTACCATTTGGCATATCATTTTCATTTTTATAGTTCAATGTTACAACCCTTCCATCTTTATCCTCAAACTCCACGTTCCTCACTTCCTCTCATCCTATGTTAAAATATATTTATCAAATATTTATTTGGAGGCCTTTATCAATGTTGAAAAAAATATTGTTATCTCTAGTTGTATTTTATCAACGTTTTATTTCGCCACTTACACCCCCAACATGTCGATTTTATCCAACATGTTCACAATACACTAGAGAAGCCATCGAATACCATGGTGCTCTAAAGGGACTTTATCTCGGTGTAAGGCGCATACTTAAGTGTCATCCATTGCATAAAGGTGGCTTTGATCCTGTTCCATTAAAAAAAGATAAAAATTCTAAGACCACACATCATCATTAAACTTTGTTAAGTAAAGAACGCTTGACTTTAGGGGGAGTGAAATAAATCATTCCCTCTTTTAATATGCCACATGTTTCTACGATATCATTAGCAAAATAATAACCGTGTGGCGTTATATCACCCGGATAATTTCCTTCTTTAGCTAACATTGCTGTAAAATATCTACTTAGACCAAACTCATACATGCCCCCAACTACAAACCTTATATTTTTTTCTTTCAAAATTTTCATGGCGTCTAACATTCTATCTATTCCTCCAAGTCTAAATGGTTTTAACACGACGACTTGTATGGGATATTGTTGAATTATTGATTGTATTTTTTCTATAGAAAGTGCCTTTTCATCGATGGCAATTCTAGGAAAAATAGACATATCAATATCATTTAAATCTTCTAGAATTTTAAAAGGTTCTTCAATATATATAATATCTGATGTTTTTTCATTGGCTAATTGTAAAAATGCTGGCTTTGTTAATGATTCATTTGCATCTATTGCAATATCACACTCAAGATTTAATAAACGTATAGTTTCAAGGTCTTTGATAAGTGATGTTGACCATTTAAGTTTAATACGTTTCGGTCTTGTTTCTAATAATGTTTCAATTTGACTATTAGTTAAGCCACTAACTGTAGCACCATATTGTACTTCAAAATCATGCAGATCGTTATACATTTGATAAACAGCCATGACAACCATTGATCGAGCAGCTGGTGCATCATTCATTTGATTGAGGTAAGGTAACCATGAATCAAAAGATGCCATATCTCGATGAAGTACTTGTGGTATCCACTTTCTTAATCTATTTGCGACTGTGAGTATTGTTTCTTTGTCATACCAATTAGTTGAAAATGCATTACACTCCCCATAATAAATTTCTCCACTATAAGTTACTATTTCCGTAAACAAACTTTCTCGATGCGTTAACTTCACTTTCGGTGTTGAAATTGGTGATTTAAAAGGTTCCTTATAAGTATATAGATTGATTGCCTTAACTTTCATTATTCTTTCCCTCATTCAAGTCTTCACTTTTGACCTTTTTACGTTGTAATTTACCTGTCGATGTATAAGGTAAAGATTCCACCTGATAATATTTTTTAGGAATTTTATATCTAGCTACATGATTTTCAAAATGTTCTATTAATTCATTACGATTAATATCTTGATTTGTCACATAATATAATATTGGTACTTGCCCCCAAGTATCATCTGATATTCCTACACATACGGCATCTTCAATACCTTCAAAGTCTTTTGCTATTGTTTCAATTTGGTAAGGGTAAATATTCTCTCCGCCACTTATAATCAAATCTTTGCGCCGATCATATATCATGACATAACCCTCATCATCTATTTCAGCTATATCTCCAGTTTGAAAAAACCCATCATTATCAAATGTGTCTTTTAAATCTTTGGGGTATAAATAACCATTCATCACATTTTCACCTTTAATTAATAACTCTCCATGGCCATATACGTTGGGATTTTTTATTTTCACTTCGACATTTTCACTTGGTTTTCCAACAGTATCGAAACGTTCTTTTAACATTTGAGGTGAAGCTGTTAGAAACTGAGAGCAAGTTTCTGTCATACCAAAAGAATTATATACAGGTAAACGGTAAGTCAATGCTTGCTCAATTAATTGTGGTGATAATTTAGCACCACCTAGCAGAATTTTTTCTAAAGAAAATGGTTGAGTCAATCCTGCATCCATTAACCACTTTAACGTTTGTGGAACAAGAGACATGTGGGTGATTGGATAAGTCTTGATTTGTGTTAACATATCATCAGTTTGAAACTTTTTAACAAGTCTGACAGTGAATCCTTCTATCACTGCGCGTAAAATAACACTGAGCCCAGAAATATGATATATAGGTAAGACCGAAAGCCACACAGTATCTTGTTCGAATCCTAAACTATGTTTACAGCCTATAGCACTTGCTAAATGATTATTAAACGTTTGAGGCACAGCTTTTTGAGGTCCCGTCGTTCCAGACGTAAACATAATTGATGCAATCGATTCTAAATTAAATTTGTAACTTGAAACATCACATTTATCTAATTGTGTTAAATCATTAAAATGATATAAATTAAACCCTTCTAATTCTAAAGGCAACGTGTGTACAATCGTTGTTATGTCGACTGAATTCATTTGATTTATCATCTCATGTCGCGTTAAACGTGTATTTATCATAGCTATTTCAATATGAGCTAACCAACAAGCATGAATCAAAACAACTGAATCAATATCATTGCTTATATATAAACCAATCCTTTTCTGATTTAAAGAAGTTAAATATTGCGCGATTGCTTTTGCACGATGATATAATTCTTCGTACGTTAAAGATAACTGATTTGTAACAATCGCCAATCGATTTCCATTTGATTGAGCTTGTTCTTGTAACCAAAAATTCACAATGCATTCCTCCAAATTATATACACGTATAATTATACCTACTTGCTTATTAAATATCAGTAGTTGAGCTTAATATGTTATTTTCAACTTAAAGTAATATGTTTAAAAGTCAATCCCCTATTGAAAATGTGGACTACATGCGTCATCTATAAGTCTTTAATATAGTCATGCTTTTAAGTTAGTAACCTACGCAACTTTCATTATCACATTTCAACTAATAATGTACTCTATTTATTTTCATCAATCATTCTATTATTAGCTATATATACATTTTTATAAGAATCGTTCTCTTTTCAAAAAGAACCACCTCATGAATTCATTATTTAATATATTTCATTTAAATAATATTGTAACACCGATTAATTTGTGATATTTTTAAATTACTTTATATAACAATATGGGGTCTTATATGAGTACCGAAATTGTTAGATAATTTTTCCGAGATATCTCAACGAATATTAAAAGTATAGATTGAAGAGAAATAGATGAAGCTATAAAATTCACTCATTCTAACATTCCAATAGGAATAAAGAGAATTTAAACTGTAACTGATAATGTTTAATGTTTCTAAATTAACAGAATAAAACTTCATAATGAAAAACAATCAAATTATCTCTTATATTACACCTGATGTTACTGAAGATGAAATGAGAGAAATTATAGCTTTTATGGATTAATAAAAACAAAAGAAAAATAGCGATAAATAAAGAGAGACGCTTATATTACTAATTTACACTTTAGTATGATTAAGTCTCTTTTTTTTTATAAATAAAATTATGCATAATTTAAGGTTTCATATAGGCGTTGATGTTATATATAAAATATATACAATTTCTAAAAAATTGATAAGGAATAAGAATTATGCATCAATATAAGGAGTTGATTGAAGGTATAGATATTAAATATATTGAATTAGAATGAGCCATTTTAGGTAGTGAATTATATATTAACAGTAGATTATCATCAAGTTCTTATGTGAAAGAAGACATCAAAACTTACTATGTAAAAAGTAATAAAACTAACGCACTTATCTCTTTAAATCAAATTGAAAAAGCAATCAACGCTCACGATTGCAAAACACTTCAAGACTTGAGTAATTACTTTAACTTACCTACTACACATTTATTTCTAACAATGTGATTCTATAACCTTAAATATACAAATTTGCTTTTTTCAATATATTAAAAATTAAACCTGCTACTTTTCATCAAATAGATACACAGGAGGACGTTTTATGCAACAAGAAACGACATCATGGTACAAACAAGAGTGGTTTATAGTTTTATCACTTTTGTTCATTTTTCCACTAGGTTTATTTCTCATGTGGAAATTTAGCAAGTGGCCATCTATTGCAAGAACAATCATTACTGTTGCAATTTCAGTTATCGTATTAGCAAGCATTACCTATTATGGTAATCTACAAATGATTGTACCAGCAACATCAATTTCAAATAACGAAACTAAAGAAACTACAGAGAATACTGTAAATGATAAAGACGAGCTAAATCATAAAGCTGCAGTAGAAGAAACAAAAACTAATTATGACTCCACCAAAGAAAATACTAAAGAACCTGCAAAAGAAAATGAATCTGCAACACGATTGGAGAACTCTGCACTTGAAAAGGCAAAGTCATATTCTGATGATTTCCACATGTCTAAACTAGGAATTTATGATATTTTAACATCTGAATATGGAGAAAAATTTGATAAAGAAGATGCACAATATGCTATAGATCATCTAGAGGCTGATTATGAAAAGAATGCACTTGAGAAAGCAAAATCATATGCCAAAGATATGCATATGTCTAATGACTCAATTTACGATCTTTTGGTTTCTAACTACGGTGAAAAATTTACAGAATCAGAAGCAAAATATGCTATTGAGCATTTGGATAATTAAGTTTACGGACGAGTAACTTTCTCGTCCTATTTTTTAACATCAAGAGTAAAACAATGAGAATGAATGTGCAAAAATTAATATAACATGGTCTTATGATTTTAGATGTAAAATAAGAGCTCTCGTAAAAGAGGTTATAAAACTAAAAAGTAGCGTATAAGGCAATGCAACTTAAATACAATGAAATAAATTAGAATTAACTCATTTCGTCTGACACACCGTTTCTAGAATACTTTCAAGATTAGATAAAAATTAATAAAGAGTACAAAATATCACAATCAACTTTAAACCGTTATTATAATGCATTA
The DNA here is from genome assembly GCF_001838765.1 of Staphylococcus sp. HMSC34G04. Classification (NCBI taxonomy): domain Bacteria; kingdom Bacillati; phylum Bacillota; class Bacilli; order Caryophanales; family Staphylococcaceae; genus Staphylococcus; species Staphylococcus sp. HMSC34G04. The sequence continues at coordinate 23,799 of NZ_KV838719.1, read as the reverse complement.
AATATCTTTGATGAAAAGTTTGGCAATACAGCTATTAAAGATTTTTCACAACTCAAATATAGAGAAATGTTAAAAGAGTATGCAGAAAGTCACTTTATTGGTGGACATAAAAAAAGACATACGAAAGCAAGTGTTCAAAAATTAAATAATTGCTATTCATAAGCTTTTAAAGGTGCGTTAAATGAGGAAATAATTGAACGTGATCCAACTTGGAACGCCCCTATCTATGAAAAGAAACCTACAAAAAAAGAAGAAGATAAATTCATGTCTTTAACTGAATACAGGAAATTAAAATTATTCTCAACTTGTAAAAATGAATTATCATATTTAGCTATTTTTATACTTATAGTTGCAGGTGGACCTTTTGGAGAGGTACAAAATTACAATACAACGATTTAGATTATATCAATATTACTATTCATTTAAGAAGTACTATGACAAAATCAGCTAATAAAATCATTTCAATTGCTAGAAAAGATATGAAACATATACAAAATGTTTTAAACAGACTATTACAGATTTCTGCCAAAAATAAAAAAGAACGTTGATATAACAACGTTCTAACGTAAATCAGTAAAACTAATGCTTACTAATTTTTACTGTTTTACGGAGAGTGAGGGATTCGAACCCTCGAGACGCTTGTGACGCCTACACACTTTCCAGGCGTGCTCCTTCGGCCAACTCGGACAACTCTCCATGCTAGAATATAGTAATAAAAAAACAGAAGCGATATTTCACTTCTGTTTGTATGACTCCTACGGGACTCGAACCCGTGTTACCGCCGTGAAAGGGCGGTGTCTTAACCGCTTGACCAAGGAGCCATGGCTCCGCAGGTAGGATTCGAACCTACGACCGATCGGTTAACAGCCGATAGCTCTACCACTGAGCTACTGTGGATAAATAAAATGGAGCGGGTGATGGGAATCGAACCCACAACATCAGCTTGGAAGGCTGAGGTTTTGCCATTAAACTACACCCGCTTAATGAAATACGATTATGGGGCGGTTGAAGGGAATCGAACCCTCGAGTGTCGGAACCACAATCCGATGCGTTAACCACTTCGCCACAACCGCCAAAAATGGTGAATGGTTCAGGACAGAGTCGAACTGCCGACACATGGAGCTTCAATCCAT
>NZ_KV838719.1:0-22566 GCF_001838765.1 Staphylococcus sp. HMSC34G04 | reverse complement strand
GAGCTACCGAACTGCTCCATCCCGCGCTAATATTATTTTTGACTACCCATTAATCATATCATTAAATTATTAATGATGTCAATACTTTATTTAATTTATTTTAACAATTTCTTTAAATGGTATTAAAGAAAACATGTAACACTTAAGGTTTAATGCCCTCTAAACAATTACCTATTAAGTATATTAACTTAAGACATAATAGTCAATATCGTTTTTCGATTTATTTGTGTAAAAAAATACTTCATATATCATTTTATAATTTTAATTACTAAATGATATGAAATGTTTTCAATAATATTTAATGTTTGCAAGTATAGACTAGGATAGATGTGTAAACATCCTACCTAGTCATATATCCTTGCATTCTGTTAATTAAAGAAGTAAATGTTACAAAACCTTCCTCTTCTAAAAAGTGTCCACCATCTTCTACTACACGTGTATGTCCATTAAGTGTATTCATCAGTCTTTGTGTTTCCTTGTATGAAACATATTGATCATCTTTAGACGTGAGTCCATAAAATTTATCTACTTGTTCTTTTATTTTATCGTAATCGATGGTTACCCCTTTTAAATCTACATCTTCATCTATGTCTTGTGCATCTTCTTTAAATCCTGCGATACTAAAGAAACCTTCAATGTGATGATGCGTTTCTTCAAGAAATTTTAAGGCAGCGATTGAGCCAAACCCGTGGGTCACAAAATATGTATCTTTTTTACGGATATGTAGTTGTTGTTTCATTTCATTAACCCACTCATCAATTTGTGCATGATCATTTGCTTCAAGATTGAATAAAGAAACATCATACCCTTCCAAAGTTAAATTATGTCTTAACCATTCATACCAATGATTTTTAGAATTACCATGTTTTGAGTGTACAATAATAATGTCTGTCATCTTTCCCCTCACTCCTTTATTATTTCTATTGTAAGTAAAAACACTTTAAAAAGAAATCGAATAAGTTTTCTTGGTATATATTTATAGCGTAAATTTAACTTATTACATTTTTCTAATTTAAGTGTCATTATACTATTATAACTCTTCTAATATTTCCTCAACTGCATTCTTCCCTTGTTGTATACAGTCTGGTAAACCGACAGCTTCAAACGGTGCCCCTGTAACACGTAATCTAGGATAAGTTGTTTTAATATGTTGTTGAATTTCTTTAATCATTTTAATATGACCCACATGGTATTGGGGCATACTCTTAGGTAACCGATTTACAATTGTAAAATCAGGATCCCCTGAGATGGTCATCATTTGACTTAAGTCTTTTCTAACAATTGATACTATTTCTTCATCGGTGTGATCATCTACTACAGTATCACCTGGTTTTCCAATATATGCTCGAATTAAAACTTTACCTTCTGGAGTAGTAAATGGCCATTTCTTTGATGTCCAAGTACATGCAGTAATATCCGTTTGACTTGTTCTTGCAATAACAAAGCCAGTTCCATCGTACGTATTGGTAATATTTTTCTCATCAAAGGCCAAAACAACTGTTGCGACAGTAGTAGAATCCATGTTCTTAAAATAATCAAATGCAGGATCGTGACTAAACCAATTCAAAAATACTTGATGTGGCGTAGTTACAAGTAAGCCATTAAATTTCTCTTTAGTGTCATCTTCTAATAAAATTTCATAATCCTTTTGCGAAATCAATATATCTTTGACTGGCGTGTTATATCGTATGTGGACACCTTTACTTTCAATATCTTTAACAAGGGCCTCTATAAAAGAACTCAAACCATGTCTAAACTGTTTGAATTGTCCTTTAGGAGCACCTGGATATAATTGACGTTTCTTAATACGTTGTTCTTTTTCATCTTTCATTCCTTTAATTAAACTACCAAATTGTTCCTCTTTTTCTTTAAAATTAGGAAATGTACTCATTAAGCTCAATTGATCAATATCAGTACCATAAATACCACCCATTAGTGGTTCAATTAAGTTCTCTAATACTTCATTACCTAATCGTTGTCTAAAGAAACTACCAACAGAAATATCATTTTCAATTTCTATCGGTTTTTTAAACAAATCAAGTCCCGCTCTTAATTTACCAATAGGTGAAATGAGTCTTGTTTTAATAAATGGTTTAATATCTGTAGGAATTCCCATAATTGAGCCACCAGGAATAGGATATAATTTATTTTTAGCAAAAATATAAGATTGACCAGTAGTATTTGTAATAAGGTCATTTTCTAATCCAATATCTTTTGCCACATCAGTCATAATTGTCTTACGACCTAAATAAGACTCAGGGCCTAACTCAATTGTGTAACCATCTGATCTATATGTTTGAATCTTTCCACCTACTCTATTTGAGGCTTCGAAAATAGTTACTTCAATAGAAGGGTCTTGTTTTTTTATGAAATATGCGCTAGATAAACCAGTGATTCCCGCTCCAATAATTGCCACTTTCTTACTCACTTTTCTCACGCTACCTTTCAGAATTGCTTAAAAATTTATTAAAATACGCTATATACTGGTTCTAAAAAAGTATAAAAACAATTCCCCCTATTAAATGGAGGAATTGTTTTGTTTAATAGGTTTGGATGACAGACTCATTTATATATGTGATTGAATTTCGTCAACAATAGCACCGATAAATAATGGATGTGTGTTAGGCATTTCTGGACGATAGTAATTTACCCCAATATCGTCACAAACCACTTTACATTCATAATCATTATCATAAAGCACCTCTAAATGTTCACAAACAAAACCGACTGGCGTATAGATAAAGTGCTTATACTGATGCTCCTTATATAAATCACGAGTTAAATCTTGGACATCTGGACCTAACCAAGGTGTTCCAGTATTACCCTCTGATTGCCACCCTTCAGCAACATGGATAATATTAGATTCCTGTTTAAGAATTTCCGCTGTTTCATGCAATTCATGAGGATATGGATCATTATTTCTTTCAATTAAACCTTTTGGTAAACTATGTGCAGAAACTACTAATACAGTCTCATCATGTTCTTGACTAGGTATTTGTTCTAATGTTTCATTAATTTTTTCTGTCCAATATTTAATAAATTTTGGCTGTTGATAATAGTGTTTAATATGTGTTAACTGGATACCATATTCATCTGCTTTTTCTTGAGCACGTTGATCATAAGAGCCAACAGAAAAACTAGAATAATGAGGTGCAAGTACAACTGTTACTGCTTCTTTAATTCCATCATTATGCATTTGTTCTACTGCTTCTTCAATATATGGAGATATATGTTTTAATCCAAGATAAAGTTTAAAATTCACATCATCTCGTTCTTTATTTAGTGCGTCAAGTAATGCTTCCGCTTGACGATCGGTTGTTCCTGCCAAAGGAGAAAGGCCACCAATAAATTCATATCTATCCTTTAAATCTTGCAGTTCTTCTTCAGTTGGTTTTTTTCCACGTCTAATATCAGTGTAATAAGGCTCTATATCGCTTTCTTTATATGGTGTGCCATACGCCATTACTAATAAGCCTATTGTTTTAGTCATTAATAAAAACCTTCCTTTTAAATCTTTAATTTGAATCAATGAAGTAAGGTTTGGAATCTAACCAAATCTTTAAAAACTATTTCGCTGTATAATTATGAACAAATTCAGTCACTTTTCGCAAGGTTTCTGGTTTAACTTCTGGAAATACACCGTGACCTAAATTGAAAATATGCTTTCCGCGATCTAAACCTTGATTTAAAATGTCTTTGAGTCGTGATTCTATGACATCCCATGGAGCTAACAGTAAAGACGGGTCTAAATTACCTTGAATTGCTTTATTTACTCCCATTTTGTCAGCTTGCTTTATTGAAGTTCTCCAATCAAGCCCTAGTACATCTATCGGTAAATCATTCCATTCATTAATTAAATGACTTGCACCGACACCAAAAAGAATGATAGGTACATCATAATAAGCTTTAATGCCAGAAATCAATTTATTCATGGCCGGCTTAATATAATAGCGATAGTCCTTCACATTAAGTGCACCAACCCATGAATCAAAAATCTGAATGATTTCCGCTCCTGCTTCAACTTGTGCTACAACATAGTCAATAGAAATGTCGACGAGATGATTCATTATAGCGAACCATGTTTCCTCATCTCTATACATCATCGCTTTAGTAAAATTATAATTTTTTGAAGGCCCCCCCTCAATCATATAAGATGCTAAAGTAAATGGTGCTCCTGTAAAACCTATTAAAGGTACATTAAGTTTTTCTTCTGTGAGTAACTTAATTGTATCTAATACATATGGGACATCTCTTTTAGGATCTATTTGCGATAGCTTTTCTACATCTTTAACAGTTTGAATAGGATTGGAAATTACAGGTCCTATCCCTGATTTAATTTCGACATCTACACCAATTGGTTTGAGTGGTGTCATAATATCTTTATACAATACTGCCGCATCGGTTTGATAATTATCTACTGGTAAATGTGTCACATATGCACACAATTCCGGTTGATGCGTGATTTCAAATAGAGAATATTTTTCTTTTAATTTTCGATACTCAGGTTGAGAACGTCCAGCCTGTCTCATAAACCAAACAGGTGTATGTGACGTACTTTCTCCTTTTATAGCTTTTAAAATTGTATCGTTTTTGCTGCGCACCCTTGAGTCCCCCCACAATTGAATCATTCTTACCAATGATAGCATATTGTACTTAATTAAGTATTTTAATATGCTTAAATGTCACAAAAAAGACATACTACATTTGACTGTATCAAGTGGATAAAATTCTTTAATAAGAGATCTTTTATTTTCTAAAAGTTGGATAGATATTAAATTACACGACTAATATTAAATAATTTATGATTTTGCTTAATTTGACATCTAAAAATAAGTTACTTTTTATACAAATTAATCAACTTTATTTGTATATAGAAAAGTAGGCTCGTATAATAAATTAAAACAAAGGAGGAATGAGCCATGTATTTATATACATCTTATGGGACTTATCATTTTTTAAATCAAATTAAACTTAATCATCAAGAACGTAGTTTATTTCAATTTTCTACTAATGATTCTTCAGTAATCTTAGAAGAGTCTGAGGGAAAATCAATCTTAAAACATCCTAGTGCATATCAAGTGATTGATAGCATAGGTGAATTTAGCGAACATCATTTTTATAGTGCTATTTTTGTTCCTACATCTGAAGACCATCGTCAACAGTTAGAGAAAAAATTATTACACGTAGACGTACCTTTAAGTAATTTTGGTGGTTTTAAAAGCTATCGTTTATTAAAACCAACTGAGGGGTCTACCTACAAAATTTACTTTGGTTTTGCAAATCGAACAGCATATGAAGATTTCAAAGCTTCTAATATATTTAAGGAAAACTTTTCAAAAGATGCATTGAGCCAATACTTTGGTGCTAGTGGTCAACATTCCAGTTACTTTGAAAGATATTTATATCCAATAGAAGATCATTAATTAGTTAAAACAAATTATATATTCAACAATTTTAAACACAGTTATTTAGTCTACTTATTAATTATAAGGATTGCTGTTAAGAGACATTTCAACTGTGGATAGTTATCTATCAAATTGCATTTTCTATAGAATTTCTAAGTTCATTTTTCTATTTGTGGCAATTGTTTATACGACAAGATGCCTGTGACATCACACATGGTCATAGGCATCTTTTTGTATATAGTTAAATACTTTTACTTATTCTCATTTACAATGATTAAAACTCCGATTTTACTCTATCTTTAATTTAGCCAAGATGTATAACCTCTTAGCTATAGATTTAATTAGAGGCCATTTAATCCTCAAACTCATCTCAACTTTTATTTAAAAAAGTAACCTCCATATTTACTATGGAAGTTACCGAATGATTTATAGTTGTAATATAATCTCGTTATATTAAAAAACAAAATGAAAGAGTTTTTGAACTGTTCCGTTTTCAATGATAATGAATAGACCTAAACCAATATAGACTATTGACATTATCCACCTACTAAACCTTTCAATGATTTCACCTAGGCCAGGTATATTAGCTAATTTTTGAGCGGTAAAGACAAGAATAAAAATTAAGATTAAAAATGTGATTAAAGTAATAACTAATTCATAATTATTTATAGTAGTGAAATATGGTACAAATAATCCAATATTATCTGCACCACAACTTGCTAGTGTGACTACTGCAACAGATTTTGATAACTCAGATAATCCTTTTTTATTTAGTTCATCTTTAGCTCTTCTTTCCCCTTCACAATCATCGAATATAGCAACCTTAATTCCTAAATAAATTGGTATAAGACCAAGCAATCCTAAAATCCATTTATCTGGTACATAGTTAAGTACATAAGCCAAAAACAAACTGACAATAATTAAAGTTAATGACCCTAGATATTGTCCAATATAAATATCTTTGTACTGTTGATAATTGTTTGCTCTTGCAAAAAAGATTAATAATATGACTAATAAATCAACCGCTGTAGCAATATACAGGATGGCGGCTGTCGTTATCGTTTCAAACATTCAATCCCTCTTTTGACTATATTGAATTAAAATAAAGTTTACTCTAACTAAATTTGATTTAGTCACGTAATAATGTTTCTTGATATTTTAATTTTTTAATTGTATTTCGAATGGTTAGCCAACCTACTATAAAGAATAATACAGCAAAAAAGAATAATTCATGGTGTTTGATTACATATACAATCGTAAATGTAATAGCGATGATGATCATCAAGCGATTTAAAAATTGCTGATATCCTGTAATTACTTTTGTATCAGATACAGGCCAAACTTGAGGCCATAAACCGTATGCTTGCTGCGTATAAAATTGAGACATCTGTAATAAAATAATATACATAAACAAACTACCGATAATTAATGAAACAACTGGTTGTGATAACCATACCATTAATATCAAAGCGATAATAACTAATCTTAAAATAATAGAAAAAGCATCGCGTCCTCTGACAAAACTTCTTATAAATAAATATAAGTACATACGATTCTCATTGAATTTAGTGCCTTTAGGAACGGGTAGTAAGAAATCAAGATAACTACGACGTACTGCTGATTCTCTTAGGTGTTTTACATCTGTAAACATATTAACGAATTTATAATAATTTGTGTGGTGTTGTTGTTCAATTGCAATCACTTTTTCCCAAGGAAGCAAATAGTGATCCGCTCTACTCTTTAGGACTAAATAAATTACAAATAATAAAATCATTATTAAAAAAGCTAAATAGTTATGAAATTTTAAAATCATGTAATGCGTTACTGCTAAAGGTATAAATAATAATAAGTTGATAATGAACACATTTTTATTTAATTTAACCCATTGCCATTTGATGAGTAATACCAAATATGGATATAGCAATGTACTTATAGAAAATGCGATATAAAATCCATAATCACTGTGACTTAATTTATAAAACAATGGAAAGAACACGATTAGCAAAATGAATGGTAAACTGATTCTTGAAATATAACTATAAAACAGACTTGCTTTAATATAATTTTTCATGTGTCTTTCAAAAGGTAGTAAGAAGATTTGGTCCGCTTCTTTCAAGAGTGTACGAATTGGGAATAATGAAACAACAGCTATTGCTATACTAGCAAATAGTGCATAGTCTATTTGAGGAGGAATGTGACTTAACCATTCGCCGTATCCAAATATAAATGCTCCTAATAGTATAAGTAGAAAAACTGTAAAGTGACCATTAAATATAAATTTATTATAATAGTTTTTCTCCTTACGTATAGCGTGTTGTCGTTTTCTAAACAAAGTTAACGCCTCGTTATTCATAAGCACTACTACCTTGCGTGACATGAATGTAAATATCATCTAAAGTTTTATCTTTTAATCCTGTTTGTTCCCGTAACTCTTCAAGATTACCAAATGCAACAATTTCACCTTTATCCAAAATAATAAATCTATCACAATACCTTTCGGCTGTAGCCAAAATATGTGTACTCATTAACACTGTTCGATTTTCATTTCTTTTTTCTACCATTAAATCTAACATAGACTGTATCCCCAAAGGATCTAAACCGAGGAAAGGTTCGTCAATAATATATAATTCTGGATCAACTATAAATGCACAAATAATCATCACTTTTTGTTTCATCCCTTTAGAAAAATGACTTGGAAATACTTTAAGTTCATTTTCTAATCTAAAAACTTTAAGCAATGGTTTAGCTCGACGCATAGCCTCTTCTCTACTTAATTGATAAGCCATCGCCGTCATTTCAATGTGCTCCTCTAAAGTTAGTTCATCATAGATGACTGGTGATTCAGGTATATAAGATAACTTTCTTCTATAATTTTCAATATCTTCATTAATTCTAATATTTGAAATTGATAATTTGCCTTCCATTGGATTAATCAATCCTAGCATATGTTTAATTGTAGTACTTTTCCCTGCACCATTTAGACCTATTAAACCTACAATTTCACCTTTTTCTAATTCAAAATTCAAATCTTTAATTACAGGTTTTTTTCCATATCCGCCTGTAAGATGTTCAACTTTTACTGTCATAAGGCACCTCCATTGACTTTATTGTATCAAAAAAAATTATATAGCCCTAAAAATAATCTTTACAATGATGTAGTTTTAAAAAATGAATGATATAATATGAACAAACATTTGTAGAGGAGTGTCATTATTATGTCAGAAACGATATTCAGTAAAATTATCTCAGGTGAGATTCCTAGTTTTAAGATATATGAAAATAATTATGTCTATGCATTCCTTGATATATCTCAAGTTTCAAAAGGACATACGCTACTAGTACCTAAAAAACCTTCAGCAAATATATTTGAAACTGATGAAGAGACAATGAAACACATAGGGGTTGCTTTACCTAAAGTGGCAAATGCAATCAAAAAAGCATTTCACCCTGACGGCTTGAACATTATTCAAAATAATGGTGAATATGCCGATCAATCAGTATTTCACATTCATTTCCATTTAATACCGAGATATGAAAATGATATAGACGGATTTGGCTATAAATGGGAAACACATGAAGATGTAATCGATGATGAAACTAAACAAAAAATAGCAACACAAATTCAAGCACAAATGTCTTAATCATGCATATTTCTTGTTATACTGGGTATGAAATAACTATTACAATTATCCGACAAATAAAGTGAGGAGAATCATAATGAAAGTCTCAAGAATATTATTTGGTTTAGGTGTAGGTGCTGTTGCAGGATTTGCAGTTGCTTTAAGACATCGTGATGACCAAAGCGTAAAAAATCATACGATTGATGCTAGTCAACCCACTGGCGCTCAATCAGAATTACAACGTGAAATAGAGAATATGAAACAATCCTTCAATGATATTCTTAATTACGGTTCACAAATCAAGAATGAAAGTATTGAATTTGGAAGTTCAATTGGTGAAGAGTTTAAAGGATTGATTGGTAATTTTAAATCAGACATTAATCCAAACATCCAAAAATTACAAAGTCACATCGAAAATTTACAAAACCGTGGCGAAGATATTAGTAATAACCTTTCAAAAGATAAGTAGTTTAAAACTATGGCAACTAAGCCATAGTTTTTTTACTTCTAAATCATAGACAGCTCAAACTTTTCACTGAGCAAAACCAACAAATATTGGCAATATCTATTGACTATTGAGCAAAAGACATAGATAATACGTAACGAATATTAACATAGAGAAGAGGCATATATTATGTTTTTATGTACTCGGCAAATCGATATACATGCACGGTTCGGTATTCAAAGAATTGCATTTTTAAGTTTAGTTGCGACAATATTTACATTTTTAGTTAGTTATGAAGTGATGTATTATTTTTTAGATACACCACTTTCAGATAGACATTTTTTTGTACTCATAGTGTTTATATTGCTCATGTACCCTATTCATAAAATAGTACATCTTTTATTCTTTTTGCCCTATTATAAATCTTTTAAAATCCATAAATTATCTAGTAAGAAATGGGTACCATATTTTAATACTTATGTTAATACGCCAGTTCACAAAATTTATTTTTGTATTAATCTCATTCTACCCATCTTTTTCTTATCTGGCATCTTTATAATGCTAAGTATATATTTACCTCAATATGGACATTATTTTATGTTTTTATTATCACTTAACATAGGCTGTTCAATGATGGATATTTTATATTTAAAGATACTTTTATTTTCAAATGATGGACACTATGTCGAAGAACATCAATCGGGTCTTCATATTTTAAACAAGGTAGACAATCCTTATACACAACACTGATTTTTAAAATCATTTACAAAGATTAGATACAACATTCTTTATATTTATAAATAAAATATGCATAATTAAATCGCTATCAATTATGTAGCTATACCCCCTTTCCTTGTCATACTATAGTCTGAGGAAAGGGGTTTCTAATTGGTTGATGATTAATAATATGTTATATTTACGATGATTAATACATAAAGGAGCTATCAACTTATGAAATTAATGAATAAAATTATTGTACCCGTAACTGCAAGTGCACTTTTGTTAGGTGCCTGCGGTTCAAATGCAACTGAATCGAAGGATAACACACTTATTTCTTCTAAAGCTGGCGATGTTAAAGTTGCTGACGTAATGAAAAAAATGGGCAAAGAACAAATTGCTAACACATCTTTTAGCATTGTATTAAACAAAATTTTAGCAGATAAATATAAAGATAAAGTAGATACAAAAGACATTGATAAAGATATTAAAAAAGAAGAGAAACAATACGGTGGTAAGGATCAATTTGAAAGCATGCTAAAACAACAAGGTATGTCACTTGATGATTATAAAGAGCAGAAGAAATTATCAGCTTATCAGAAACAATTGTTACTAGATAAAGTTAATGTATCAGATAAAGAGATCAAAGAAAACTCTAAAAAAGCATCACACATTTTAATTAAAGTTAAATCTAAATCTAGCGATAAAGAAGGTTTATCAGATAAAAAAGCGAAAGAAAAAGCTGAAAAAATTCAAAAAGAAGTAGAAAAGAATCCAAATAAGTTTGGAGAAATAGCGAAAAAAGAATCAATGGATAGTTCTTCAGCTAAGAAGGATGGTTCATTAGGTTATGTGATTAAAGGTCAAATGGTAGATAGCTTCGAAAAAGCACTATTTAAATTAAAAGAAGGAGAAGTTTCTAAAGTCGTAAAAACAGACTATGGCTATCACATTATAAAAGCAGATAAAGAAACTGATTTTAATAGTGAAAAATCAAATATCAAACAAAAATTAATCGAAGAAAAGGTACAGAAGAAGCCTAAATTATTAACTGATGCATACAAAGAATTATTAAAAGAGTATAAAGTGGACTACAAAGATAGAGATATTAAAAAAGCAATTGAGGATTCTATTCTTGATCCAGATAAATTAAAACAACAACAACAGCAACAACAATCACAAGGTGGTTCTGGATTAACTAATTAAGGTTCGTAATTCCTTTCTAACTTGATTGTCCTAAGTTGAAATATTCATCACTCATGTTATAATAAAGTTAACAAAGATATCTATCATATATGCACTAACCCCCTTACTATGCCAGTAGTAAGGGGGTTTTAGTGTGGCTAAATTTAAAAATGTCGCCTATCGATGTTTGTCATTACGTTGACGTAGCCAATGCGTAAACAACGCAACTATACAACCACTAATAACAGTGGTGATGATGTGTACAAAGATATCTAAAATCATATATGCACCTCCTTCCCTTCGTCATATGACGCCTGAGAAGTAAAGTTAGGCGACTAATTTATTATAACACGTTGATTAACAAACATTAAAAAAGTACAAAGACTCTAAGAATAGATACTTCTTTAAAATTATCTATTCATTAAAAGCAACTTTGTACTATTGAACCTGAATTTAATCAAGTGTTGTTGGATTATAAAATTGTCTATTTTCTAAACCAAAAATTCTTTCTGTAAATTGACCTTTTTCTGTTTTTTTGAAAGCTTTATCAAACATGTTCATTTTAGCATCAATATTATCTATAAAATAAAGTATTTCAGCTTCCTTTAAATGAGGCAATTTAGGCGATCCGAACTCCATTTTACCATGATGCGCTAAAATCATATGTCTAAGTAACATTACCTCTTCTCCATCAATACCTAACTCTTTGGCTGTTTCAGCAACTTCATCACTTGCTATAGAGATATGACCAAGTAAATTTCCTTCAACAGTATAGGTCGTCGCAACTGGACCACTCAATTCTCTTACTTTACCTAAATCATGCAAAATGATAGCACTGTATAATAGACTTCTATTCAACAGAGGATAAATATCACATATAGATTTTGCTATACGCAACATTGTTAAAACATGATAACTTAATCCACTCGCAAAATTATGATGATGCGAACTTGCTGCTGGATAAGTGAAAAAACGATCTTGATACTTTTTAATTAAATGTCTAGTAATGCGTTGTAAGTTTGCATTTTCAATATCTAACATAAAATGCGATAATTCCTCTTGTATTTCTGAGGGCGACATTGGCGCACCGTCAACAAAGTCTTTAGTTGACACTTTGTCTTCAGCTTGTGCAAGACGTATTTGATGTATTTTCATCTGTTTGCGTCCACGATAATTGATGATATCACCTTTGACATGAACTATTGTTTCTGGCTTTAAAGTTTGCATATCATCTTTCGTAGCAGTCCATAATTTAGCTTCAATATCACCACTTTTATCTTGCAGAAATAGTGTCATGTAATCTTTACCCTGAGCTGTAACACCTTGAGTTGCACGATGAATCAAGAAAAAATGATCCACTGAGTCGCCGGGATTTAATTTTTCTACATTTCTCATTTTTTCCCGCCTTCCTGTAATTTATTTAAAGTTAATACTTCTTTGGCCGGTATGACATGATCTTTTGTACAAGTAAAATAAAGTATTTGATAATGTTCTGATAGTTCTCTCAAATATTTCAACATACGCTCTTTACGATATTTATCAAAATGAACAAATGCATCATCTACAATCACTGGGAATGGATAGTACGGTTTTAATACTTTAATAAGACTAATACGTAAAGCCACATATAATAATTCTTTTGTAGATTGACTCAACTCAACTGGCTCAAATACTTGTCCGTTAGAATGCTTTACATGTATTTTATGATTTTCAGTATAATGAATCATATTGTAAGTACCATTTGTTAAATTTTTAAAAATAGATACAGCTTCATTAATCACTTGTGGTAGACGCTTATCCTTTATTTGCTTGATATGTTCTTCCACTAAAGCTTGCATATAACTTAAGCTTGCCCAATCCTTAGCAATATCGTTAAGTCTATTTTTTAAGCTATAATATTCATGTCTTAATTGTGCTAAAGTTCTATCTGTTTCCATATGATTAATCTGAGCATTTAAATCACTAACTTCTGCCTGCATTTCTAAAAATTGATCATTGTAATCGTCAACTTGTTTAGCCAATCTATGATCTTCTTCTTCTAGTTGAGCAGTAGTTTTCTCACTTAATTGCGAACTCATTTCATAAGTATAATTTTGATTTTCTAAATATTGATTTAAATCATTAAATCGATTTAAATCATTTTGATAGGTTTCAAAATGATGATGATGTGTATAATAATCTTCTTCATTATCTACATCAACATAATCAAATAATTCCTTAATCATTTGATTCGTTTCACTTAAGCGTGACTTCAATTGCTTTAATTCATTATTGAGTAATTGCATTTCATTTTGATTTTTATTCCAAGCCTCATTTTGTTCCTCTGCATTTTTTAACCACTGTTTCAAATCATGGAAGAAAGACATCTGATTAAATTGTTTTAGATGTGGTTCAGTTACAGATTGTGCACGTTCATAAAAGTGATTGATATCTTTTAGTAGATTCTTGCGTTGTTGATTTAAATCAATAATGTATTTATCATGCGCTTTAATTTGACTAATGGTTGAGACACTCTCAACCACTAATTCATCTGAAAGTTTTTCTGATAAATGTAACTCTTTTTTGATTTCAATGATGCTATTTTTTAGACTATCAAGTCGCTCATTTGCAGTCGTTAATGATTGATTGATATATTGATGTTTTTCTTCAAGTATTTTTTTATTTTTCTTGGCATGGCGCCATTGTTCACGAACTCGTTGTTGATGTTCTAAATCGAAGTCAAGATTATATTCTTTTTCAAGTTGTGTGAGTTGGTTTTCTAAATCATTAATTTCTTGACTTATTGCTGTGCTATAATCTACTGCTTTAGATTTAGAAAAGATGATACCTACTACAAAAATCACAGTTAATAGAGCAAATATTACTCCAAAAATAAGATTTGCAGTGAAAAAAGAAAATATAGAAAGTGCTGCTGCTAGAATAGTCAAAACAATAAATCCTATTCTTAAAAACTTTTGTCTTTTATTTTTTTGTGTTTGTTCTTCTTCAAAAGTTTCTTTTAACTTTTCATATAAGTTCTCTTTTTCATGTAATTCTAAAACTTGTTGTGTATATTCCTTTTTCTTGTCAAAGGTTTCGTCAGGAACAAGCTCATTCTCAACTTGATTAATCTCATTAGAATTAGAGTTTCTTTCAATTTTATTTTCTTCAAGTCCACGTTCTAACTGGTTGATATAAGCATTTTGTTCTTGCTTGCCTAACACTAAATCACTCATATGACTTTTCATCGCTTCAGTACTATCTGTGTCGTAAAACACTTCTTGCC
The DNA here is from genome assembly GCF_001838765.1 of Staphylococcus sp. HMSC34G04. Lineage (NCBI taxonomy): Bacteria > Bacillati > Bacillota > Bacilli > Caryophanales > Staphylococcaceae > Staphylococcus > Staphylococcus sp. HMSC34G04. The sequence continues at coordinate 7,929 of NZ_KV838719.1, read as the reverse complement.
AACCGATATTAGATTGAAGAGCTTCTAGTTCACGTTGCTTATCAGCAATATCTTTCTCAATTGAACGTAACTCAAATTCTTTTTGTTTAATTTCAGTCTCTTGTTGATAAAGGCTATTAAATGAATCAATATACTTTTGGTCTACTGGATTGATAGACTCCGCCTCTTTATTTAATAAGCTTAATCTTTCTTCTCGCAAACTTTTATCTCGTTCAAGTGATTGTTTGTGAGATTTGGCAGTTTCGTATCTATCTATCCCTTTTTCAGGAAAATTTATAGGCTCTATATTAAGTGATTGTTCCAACCTTTTCCATTCTTGTGTTTGATCATGTAGAGCAACCTCTTTTTGTTTTCGCTCATGCATTTTTGATAATTGATTTAAATTTTGCTTCAAATTTTCTAGTCTTCTTGATGATTTATCTTTATCGTCTACAAGCCGATGATATGTATCAAGTTTACTTTCTTCATTTCGAATTTGATTTTCTAATTGTTTAAGTTGCTCAATTTGTTGATTAATAATTGGATTTTTTCCAGATTTTTTATATAATTCTTCTTTCTTTTGTCCAATTCTATCTCTCATACTTGTAAATTCAGTTGACCCAAGTGCACCTGCTTCTAATAAGTAATCTTGTAGCTGTTCTTCATCTAGATTTTTATGAATATCTTGAAGACCTAAAACGTCAAAAGAGAATATACCTTGATATGTTTTCTTTGAAATGTAATTAAGTTTTTTATTTAGCCAAACTTCATCTCGTATAGTACCATCTTTAAGATAAATTTTGACATCTCCATGTGCACTTCCCTTGATTCTCTCAACTTCTGCTTCAATGCCATCGTCGAAAATGAGGGATAATTTCCCGCCATATTGATTACCTAATCTTGGTTCTAAACGTGGTTCTTTGGACTTTTTAGTAGGAAATCCGAACAAAATAGAGTGAATAAATGCTTGAATGGTAGATTTACCAGCTTCATTCTCACCAAATATCTCAGTGAATTGACGATTAAATTCAATTTTACGTTGAACAAATTGGCCGTATCCGTATATTTCTAATGATTTAATTATCATTTTGTTCACCTCTCATTTCATCCTTTAAAAGGCTTTCTGCATGATTGACTAACTCAACTTTATCAAATTCATTGTAGTCATCTAAAAACTTAGAAGCCCTTGGATTTAGATATAAATCAGTCATTGCCGAATCAAAAAGTGACGCATCATCAAGTAATTCCGGTGAAAACTCTTTCACTATTGGCATTTCATCATTTTGAACATATTGAAGATTTAAATCTTCAATAAAAACAAATTGGTTTTCGTTTTCTTCGAACTCAGTAATCATTTCTTTTAGTTGAATTAAATCTTGTGGTGCAATTATGTCTTCACTATTAATGCGTACGTTCAATCTATAAAATGATTTACCTTCAGGTCTTACTTTATCTTTAAAAGATTGAATAACATCATAAAGTCCTTGTTTAGATGTATGATCAGTTTCAATTGTAGCTTCTTCAAATTTAATAAATTGAGTAGGATAAAATTGTGAAGTGAGTTTAAGGTGATCACCTTCCACCAATAGACAACCTTTTTCTCCTAATTCATTGAAATGTCTTCCTTGGATATTACCTGGATAGTTAATGACTGGCATATCACTTAACTGTTGACGTTGGTGTATATGTCCTAATGCCCAGTAGTGGTATAAACGTTGATTTAAGTCTTCTAATCTAAATTCAGTATAACGGTCTTTCACCGAAGATTTACTATAAGTTCCATGTAATACACCAATATGAATGCCCTTTTGACCTTGACTCGATGGGTATGCGTCTATTTTATTTTCATAACTCGCATCATTTTGATAGCTGAATCCATGAATATAAATCGTTTCTCCTGATTTAGTAATAGCTTGATATGTCTCCACTTGATTTGAAAATACGGATACGTTATTAGGCCACTGACTTGTTATTTTAGAAGTAAGAGGATCGTGGTTGCCATGGCAAATATAAACAAATATTTGTTCTTTTCTTAGTCTTTCAAATTGTTCATTTAAAAAGACTTCAGCACGCAATGTACGATTCTCACTATCAAATAAATCACCTGCTATAATAATAAAATCGACTTCCTGTTTTAAAGCTAAGTCGACTATGTTTTTAAAACTTTCATATGCACTCTTTTGGACATCTTCAAAAATATTTGGACTGAGATAACTTTTAGATTTGAAAGGACTGTCCAAATGCAAATCAGCACAGTGTATAAATTTAACCATAAGTTTGATTCTCCTTAGAATATCTGCAAAGTTAATTAAAAAAATGTACAAGATTATTTATGCATTAATGTGATGCATAAAGTATATAAACTAAAATTTTACAGTATGAATGATGAGAAATATTTTTTTCCTTATATTCTTTCATTTTACCATATCTGTTTGTTGACAGTCGATGAAGAATGCATTGATTTAAAAATAATAAGACATAAATAAGAAAGCCTGGAACAATTATTATGTCCCAGGCTCAATCAAAGTAGATATTGATTAACTAATTAGTCAGCGTAAATTTCATCTAAAGGTTTTACAATGATTTGATTAATTTCTTGGAATACTTGGCTCATTTTTTGCTCAGCATTCATTAATTCAGAAATATTTTCGTCTTTTTCTATAGCTTGAGCTTGTTCTTGAGCTTTTTGTAAATCTTCTTCAGGAATTTCTTCCCCTTGCATTTGTTTTTGTTGGAAGCTCATTTGAGTTTCACGGAATTCATCAAATAATTTTTTTGATTCTTCATTTTCTTTTACTTTAGCAAATGCATCTTTGATAGCTTTATATTCATCACTATCTCTTAAAGCTTGTTCTAATTGATTTGCATAATCATATAAATTTACTGCCATAAGTCTTTGCACTCCTTTGAGTTAATTTGTGTTTTTAACCACTCGTAGAATACTTTAACATATCTGTCACCATTAGACAAAGATTGCAATTACTCCTTGGAAAAATCCAATGATACCTCCTAATATAAATCCTAATGTCATGATTAATTTTAATTCTTTGTTGGCAATTTCAATAATTAGATTTTCAATATACTTTAAGTCGAATGTATTAATCTGTTCTTCAATTAATTGACGTAAATTAATCTTTTTCATAATGTTTGTTAAATGTTTTGAAGTACCTTTAATAATTAAATCAGTCATACGTTTTGATGTATCATCTTCTAGGAATTGAATAAACTGCGGAACAATTTGGTTAATAGGTCTCTGTGTTTTATCTTTTAGATTTAGATAAGTTTTTAATTCATTAAGTACTAATTGACTATAATTTTTAAATTGTTGTGCTTTAATGATTTCATCTAAGTTCTTATCTTTAAATGTTTCATACTCATCATTTAATACTTTAGTAATTATTATTTGAGATTGCGGATGTTGAGTTAGTCTAATCAACTCTTGTTGAATTCTATCAGCAATGCTTTCTTTTGTCATAAACATCTGTAGTAAACCAATGATGCGTCCCTTTTCATTGAAAAATGTGTCTAACATTTCATAAATATCACGTTCACCTTTTTCAGAACTTAAATAATTTCTAGCCCTTTCACATAAGAAGTCAGTAATATATTCTATTTGACCTTTACATTGGTCTAAGAAAGACTGAGGTAATATTTCACTTAACTTTCTGTATTTATTTTTCTCATACCAAAAGTTTAGTTTACTTAAAACTTTAGTAGTCAATTTATAATCTACCAACTCATTAACATCTATTCCTAAAAATTTAGCTATATTTTTAATTGTCACATCATCATTTTTTAATTTACTTATTTGTTTTTGGATTAGTTGCTGTATCATATTTCTCGATTGTTGTTGATTTAGCTTCTGTCGAATTAATTCTTCAGTAATAAGATGTTCCTCAATAACTTGTCCAATTTTTCTAGCGATTTCCTCACGACGTTTTGGAATCAAACCTGGTGTGAATGGAATACGAAACCTAAAAATATAATACGGTTTGAATGGATGAAATAACATTTTAATTGCAATCATATTAGTTACTCCACCAATTATTGCTCCTAAAATTATCATAAAAACTACTAATAATATGGAATGCATCGTTTAAACTCCTTTTAATAGAAAATGTTTCAAAACTATTTCATTTTACTCACTTATAAAAAAACGATGAAACCAAAAAGTTGTCTCATCGTCTAACACTTATGCTCCTGAATTTTTTATGATATTAAGATCAAAGTGATTCAATCATAAAATGATTCTTCTATCACTTATGTATTTATGTCTATACGTGTATTAATTCTTCTTTAGCATTTCTATTGAAGTAAGTTTCAGCTTCTCTCATTTTTGAAGTGCCAAAGATCGGTTGTTTTTCATTATTAAGAACACGATAAATGTTACTCACTTTATTACTTTGTAAAATGAAACCATTACGTGTATCAATAGTATTCCAGTAAATATCACTTGTTGTTGAGTGATTTGGATAAGCACAATGGTTTCTAGAAATTGTTTGTACGATTTCAAGCGGGTCACAACCGAATGTACTATTTAATACATCTGAATCTCTGAATAAAGCACAAATTGATACGCATGTAGTCCAGTTTGGTAGAACTCTTTCTTTTTCAATTTGAACCAATGTTTTCTTGGAAAGTCCAATGGTTTGTGCCATTGTATCTTGAGTATAGCCTGCTTCTATACGGACCATCTTAAATTTTGTTTGAATTAAATCTGTGAAACTCTGTCTATCCATTCTATTTATCTACCTTTCTCATTGGAAATATTTTATCCGGACACAAGAAATTGCAATAATACACATTTCTTGAAACACAAATTACATCTTAATATATTTTCAATAAAAATAAAAGAGTAAATACGTTTTTGAGTCTATTTTTATAATAGGCATAATTATCAAAATAATTAGACAGTAATATTAATCTACAAGCAGAATTATAATTGCTGTAAGTGTTATTGGCTAAAAACTCAACTTAACACAATTACATTCATAAAAATTAAAATAATTTTTAAATCAATTTATTTTCCATTGCATAAATAGCGGCTTGAGTTCTATCGGAGACTTCTAGTTTGCTAAAAATATGACTCACATGTGTTTTTACTGTCTTTTCTGATACAAACAATGCTCTTGCAATTTCTTTATTTGTTTTACCTTTAACCATTTCTTTAAGTACTTCTTTTTCACGTTTAGATAACTTATTCGTATAATGTGGTTTTTTTGATACGGCCTTAATCACGCTTTTAGCTTGAGGATGTATGATACGTTCACCTTGCAAAACTTTATGAATTGTCTCAATTAACTTTTGAGGTTCAACATCTTTCATTTCATACCCATCAGCTCCTTTATCAATAGCTGAAATAACATGTTCATCATCTACATAGCTCGTAAGTACTAATACTTTGATTTCAGGATATTGTTGTTTGAGTATTTCAGTAATTTCTATACCATTCATCTCTGGCATTACTAAGTCTAGAAGCACGATGTCCGGTCTTTCATTGTTTTTTAAATAAGATAAAAATGTTGCACCATCTTTAAAACCCTTTAAAACTGATAAATCATCTACAGTTGATAATAAAAATTCTAAACCTTGCCTTACAATATAGTGATCATCGACGAGAATGACTTTATGCATAAGGATGCTCCTTTAATTTCAATGGAATTTTAATATAAATCCGAGTGCCATGATTTATTTTTGATTCTATAGTAACTTTACCGTTCAAATACTGTGTACGTTGCTTTATATTTTTTAAACCATTAAATAAAAACGTATTAATTGATTGCGTGTCAAAACCTTGACCGTTATCTCTAATATCTATCTCAAGATATTCAACATTTTGTGATAAATCAAGATAAACTTTGTTGGTTTTAGCGTGCTTAATAACATTATTCATTGCTTCCTGAATAATTCTGTATACATTTTCTTCGATATCATTAGATAAATCTATTAGTCCATTAATAGTCACTTTCAAATCTAGTCCTAACATTTTACTATAATAGTGTAATGCATGGATTAAGCCTTGCTCTAATCCAACTGGTTTTAGTTGCCAAATCAGTGCTCTCATTTCATTTACTGCATTTTGACTTGTTTCCTCAATAGTCTTAAAAGCCTTTTGCGCTTGCTCGTCAGTAGTTATCCCTTTTGCAGCGTGAGCCGTTAATTTTAAAGAAAATAACATTTGATTTACTGAATCATGTAAGTCTCTAGCTAGTCGATTACGTTCATTAATTTTGGCATTTTCTTTTTCTTTATTAGTTAGCTGAATTCTCTTTATAGCTGAACCAATTTGAAATGCTACAGATTCTAATAGTTCTAAGTCTTCTTCACTATAATGTTCTTTGTTGGGAGATGCTACGTTAAGCAAACCGAATCTTTCACTCCCAGACTGCAATGGAACAGTAGCATGGTGAGTAATATGATTCGTTTCTTTATCATAAGCATGATTAGCTAAATTGATTCTAGAACAATTTATTATATTAGAAGCTTTAGTTAATTTATTATTTTGATATGCTTGCACACACCAGCAAGAACCATTTGTCAAATAGTAACAAGAGTTTTTAGATAAAGCTTCAGGTAAATCTACAGAGGAAACTAAATCATGGTGCCCCTCTTCATCAATATAGAAAATCCAACCAGTTGAAAAGTCGCTCCCATTTATAAGTAAACGCAAAGCCCCTTGCATCATGCTATATATTTCAGTTTCTTCATTTAGAAATTCGGCTATTTCCTTAAGTAATGCAAGTCTAGTTGGTTTCTCCATTATATCCCCTCAAATTTAACATTTTATCATTATTATACAACTCATTCTTTATTTTTAAAAACTCACAATGCCGATGTTATTAAAACTTTCAAAATAAAACAAGTTATAGAGTCGCACAAATATATGATATGATAGAACTGAATTTATAGGAGGAAAAAATGAAATTTACAATACCTAAACAATTTAACGATTATACATTGAGAGAGATTTTTCAATATTTAAAATTACCTAAAAAGGACTTACATCAACTGAATATGTCTAAAGAAATCTTAATTAATGAAGAGTACGGTACATTATTAAATAATGTTAAAACCGGTGATTATGTTGAGATACCAACACCTAATGAAGTAAGTAACTATTTACCAAGTTATCGATATGCTCAAATTTATTACGAGGATGATGACTTGGCCATTGTCATGAAACCAAAGGGTGTTAAAACGCATCCCAATGATTTAAAAGAGAGCAACACACTTATGAACCATGTGATTTACACTGTTGATAGTGAATATGTTGAGCCCATACATCGATTAGATCAAGAAACAGTAGGTTTATTGATAGTTGCTAAGAATCCGCTTATGAAAAAAATCTTAGACCGAATGTTAGAATATAATGAAATTACGCGTATATATAAAGCAAATGTAAAAGCGTTGTTACCTATTAAACCACAAACGATAGATATGCCTATTGGTAAAGATAAATTTCATTCAAACAAACGAAGAATTTCCAACACAGGTCAACGTGCAATCACTCACATTATTGACTCTAAAATGATTAAAGAGGGTGTATGTCAACTGGACATTAAATTAGATACAGGTCGAACACACCAAATTCGTGTGCACCTTGCTGAGATTGGCCATCCAGTTATTGGGGATCCACTTTATGGAACTTCAACATTACGACAATTAGAGCTAAATAGTCATCAAATTGAATTTACTCATCCACTGACTCAAGAAATTATTTCTGTAAGTCTAGATGATAAATAGCAATATTTCGATGTTATCATGAGCATTAAGTTAAATATCGAATTAAAAACTATATTATTTTGACTATTAATTAATGAAATTGAACAGAATGTTTTATTAAAAAAGTCAACATAACACCTAATTTCATCTTTATCACTGACTAACTACTAATATAGAGGCTGGGACATAAAGTTCTAGGATAAGTAAATAAAGACAATTTCTATTGAA
>NZ_KV838718.1:0-2770 GCF_001838765.1 Staphylococcus sp. HMSC34G04 | reverse complement strand
AGTGTTTTTATATAATTCCCACTAATTGGGGTTAGTCTACTATCAGATGTACGTTCGATAGTTTTCCAATCTGGTTGTAACATATCCAAAAGTTTAATTTGTGGCTTAACACTCATAAATTCAGATAGTTTTTGAGCATTATTTTTACTAAGATTTCCAACAATAGTCATAGCGTCAAACATTAATTTTGGTTCGGGGTGTACATAGTATGTCAGTTTAACAGCTATTATAATATAACCAATAAATAAAATAATAAAGATCCCGCTATCAAGGAACTTACTATTACCTGAAAATATTTTTTAAATAGTAAATTAAATATAACTAAAATTATAGAAAAGAATATATACATACATAAGCATACATGAACATAATCCAACAAAAACAATACAAAACCTATTGCTCCCCAAAAGTATGCAATGCCATAAACCCAACGTTTTATTTCAGAATAATTAAAGTTCAAATATAATCACCAAATTTTCTCTATATTTACTCTATTGCATTATTCCAATTTCCTTATTGTTTGGAACTAACACGCTAAACAAATTAGCTAACAAATCGCCCATTCCAAACAATAAGTTTTCTCGGTATAAATGCGTGTAATATACTTAATATATCACTCATATAAAATAATAATGATTCTTTGGCTACTCAAAAAATGTTTATCGTAAGAAATGGGGCAAAAAGAAGACATTAATGCTTTCTATTTTTTGTTGTACCAATACTTAATAATACAAAAAATAGAAAACCTAATGAATAAAAAATTTTTCTCCTAAAGGATTTTCAATAATATTTTTATTCAATCCTATAATTGAACAAATTATAAAAACAACAATAATAATGGCTAAATAAATCTTATTTTTTAATAACATATAAATCTCCTTTTTGTTAATTATGTCACTTTTCTTTAAATTCATAGTTTACTAGAACACTTTGATAGTACATCATTTATGAATTTCAACATGTATAGAGAAAAATATTTAAACATAAAGAAGGCGACTTAAAAGACTAAAAAAGTTTTAATACGTTTTAACTTTTCTTAGTTTATATGCTTTTGATGAAATATTAGGTAATGCATTAGGAGCCAAAAATATAGTTACTATAATTATCAAACCCAAATGAAAAATACAATTAAAAAGGAAATGATAATAAGGTCAAAAATGATGTTCTTTATATTCCAAGTTAAAAAATCAGGGACACTATTAATAATTAACCCTGCTATCAATAAAAACTCACTAGCAAAGTGTATGTACTTTAAAAAGGAAAGATCAGATAAAGGAGTGCTTTTCATAAGCGAAAAAATAACAATACAAATAAATGCTGTTCCCATAACAACATTGCCTATCTTATAATATTTTTCATAGTCTTCAGTTTCTCTTAAAAGCATTTAATCTCTCCTAAGCCGAAATCCAATTTGTTTTAACTTTAAATTTTGTTTGAAGTATATACCAAAGTCTTATCTTTGAGTGCTTTTTTATCCTGTTTATAAAAAATCTGCAAATTGTTCGCGATATTTAACATGTAAAAGAGAGCCCAACACAAAAGTAATTAAAAGGAAAGCAAGATTATATAAAGATAGTTTCCAATGTGTTATAAAAAACCAATTTTGATATAGAATTGCCGCTCTATAACTTTCAGCTATAAAATAGATAGGATTAAATTGTATAACCTTTAAAACTAAAGTATTTGTCGGTAAATATAAGATTGAAGATATAAAAAATATTATTCTCATAAGAGCTTGCATAAGCATTTGGACATCTCTAATAATTACAGCTAATGTTGAAGTTAATAGTGTTATTGTCATTGTCAGTAACAAAGTGTAAGGGATAAAAATTAATAATTGTAATGTATATATAGTAGGGTAGTATCCATTTAAAGCACATATAAGCATAATTAAAATAAGTAATAGTATATGAGTGTAAAATTTACTCAAGACGATATAACTAGATAATATAGATAATGGGAAATTCATTTTAGCTACTTGCTTATATTTGCTAGTAACTGCTTTTGTACCATTTAAAATACCTTGATTCACAAAAAACCACATACTTATTCCTACAATTAACCAAAAAATAAAAGGTATATTCTCAACAGTTCTATTATTTCTGAACCCTAAACCAAAAATAAACCAATACATAAAAATTTGTATTGAAGGATTAATTAACTCCCATGCTGTTCCCAAATAATTATTTTTGTTAGAAATTTTCATTTCAAATTGTGCTAATCTTTTCATTAAATATAAATTATTAAAATGTTCTTTTAATATAAATAAAGATGATTTCATAACATTAAGTTACCTTTCTAAGATTATTAATATTATAAATGAAACCTAAAAAAAAGGTAAAGCAATAAACAATTGCTTTACCTTTTGTATTTTAATTATGGAGTTGTACAAAATTCACTGTTTCCGACTGGGAAGCAATTATGTTTGTTACCATTTCCTTTATGTTTTTTCTTTTTAGATTTAGCAAATGCTTCATGAGAGTTATCATTCATAAAACCAGTTGAAGCACTTGCATACGATAGTGTTGTTACTAATGAAAATGCAATAAGAAGTTTAGATATTTTCTTCATTTTTACCCCTCCAAAATATTAATTTAAAACAAAGATATCACAATTTTAATAAAAATCAAGTGTATAAAAATATAAATTTATTAATTGGTTTTGGTATATATTTTTAATATTCTGTTCATTTTTACAAAGTATACATATTCTATACAAAATCACTACCTATAATGCTTAATTATGTCAACTCAACACAAAGGGACAAACG
>NZ_KV838717.1:0-4618 GCF_001838765.1 Staphylococcus sp. HMSC34G04 | reverse complement strand
TGCATATAATTTTAACTTTGCAACAGAACCTAAAAATGTTTATGATGGCGAAGAATTAAATAAGAGTTTGTCAGATATGGCTCAAGGATTTCGCCGAATGATGCAATATAAAAAAATTAATAAAAATCTTGTTGGTTTTATGCGTGCAACGGAAGTGACAATAAATAATAAAGATAATTCTTATAATCAGCACATGCATGTATTGGTATGTGTGGAACCAACTTATTTTAAGAATACAGAAAACTACGTGAATCAAAAACAATGGATTCAATTTTGGAAAAAGGCAATGAAATTAGACTATGATCCAAATGTAAAAGTTCAAATGATTCGACCGAAAAATAAATATAAATCGGATATACAATCGGCAATTGACGAAACTGCAAAATATCCTGTAAAGGATACGGATTTTATGACCGATGATGAAGAAAAGAATTTGAAACGTTTGTCTGATTTGGAGGAAGGTTTACACCGTAAAAGGTTAATCTCCTATGGTGGTTTGTTAAAAGAAATACATAAAAAATTAAACCTTGATGACACAGAAGAAGGCGATTTGATTCATACAGATGATGACGAAAAAGCCGATGAAGATGGATTTTCTATTATTGCAATGTGGAATTGGGAACGGAAAAATTATTTTATTAAAGAGTAGTTCAACAAACGGGCCAGTTTGTTGAAGATTAGATGCTATAATTGTTATTAAAAGGATTGAAGGATGCTTAGGAAGACGAGTTATTAATAGCTGAATAAGAACGGTGCTCTCCAAATATTCTTATTTAGAAAAGCAAATCTAAAATTATCTGAAAAGGGAATGAGAATAGTGAATGGACCAATAATAATGACTAGAGAAGAAAGAATGAAGATTGTTCATGAAATTAAGGAACGAATATTGGATAAATATGGGGATGATGTTAAGGCTATTGGTGTTTATGGCTCTCTTGGTCGTCAGACTGATGGGCCCTATTCGGATATTGAGATGATGTGTGTCATGTCAACAGAGGAAGCAGAGTTCAGCCATGAATGGACAACCGGTGAGTGGAAGGTGGAAGTGAATTTTGATAGCGAAGAGATTCTACTAGATTATGCATCTCAGGTGGAATCAGATTGGCCGCTTACACATGGTCAATTTTTCTCTATTTTGCCGATTTATGATTCAGGTGGATACTTAGAGAAAGTGTATCAAACTGCTAAATCGGTAGAAGCCCAAACGTTCCACGATGCGATTTGTGCCCTTATCGTAGAAGAGCTGTTTGAATATGCAGGCAAATGGCGTAATATTCGTGTGCAAGGACCAACAACATTTCTACCATCCTTGACTGTACAGGTAGCAATGGCAGGTGCCATGTTGATTGGTCTGCATCATCGCATCTGTTATACGACGAGCGCTTCGGTCTTAACTGAAGCAGTTAAGCAATCAGATCTTCCTTCAGGTTATGACCATCTGTGCCAGTTCGTAATGTCTGGTCAACTTTCCGACTCTGAGAAACTTCTGGAATCGCTAGAGAATTTCTGGAATGGGATTCAGGAGTGGACAGAACGACACGGATATATAGTGGATGTGTCAAAACGCATACCATTTTGAACGATGACCTCTAATAATTGTTAATCATGTTGGTTACGTATTTATTAACTTCTCCTAGTATTAGTAATTATCATGGCTGTCATGGCGCATTAACGGAATAAAGGGTGTGCTTAAATCGGGCCATTTTGCGTAATAAGAAAAAGGATTAATTATGAGCGAATTGAATTAATAATAAGGTAATAGATTTACATTAGAAAATGAAAGGGGATTTTATGCGTGAGAATGTTACAGTCTATCCCGGCATTGCCAGTCGGGGATATTAAAAAGAGTATAGGTTTTTATTGCGATAAACTAGGTTTCACTTTGGTTCACCATGAAGATGGATTCGCAGTTCTAATGTGTAATGAGGTTCGGATTCATCTATGGGAGGCAAGTGATGAAGGCTGGCGCTCTCGTAGTAATGATTCACCGGTTTGTACAGGTGCGGAGTCGTTTATTGCTGGTACTGCTAGTTGCCGCATTGAAGTAGAGGGAATTGATGAATTATATCAACATATTAAGCCTTTGGGCATTTTGCACCCCAATACATCATTAAAAGATCAGTGGTGGGATGAACGAGACTTTGCAGTAATTGATCCCGACAACAATTTGATTAGCTTTTTTCAACAAATAAAAAGCTAAAATCTATTATTAATCTGTTCAGCAATCGGGCGCGATTGCTGAATAAAAGATACGAGAGACCTCTCTTGTATCTTTTTTATTTTGAGTGGTTTTGTCCGTTACACTAGAAAACCGAAAGACAATAAAAATTTTATTCTTGCTGAGTCTGGCTTTCGGTAAGCTAGACAAAACGGACAAAATAAAAATTGGCAAGGGTTTAAAGGTGGAGATTTTTTGAGTGATCTTCTCAAAAAATACTACCTGTCCCTTGCTGATTTTTAAACGAGCACGAGAGCAAAACCCCCCTTTGCTGAGGTGGCAGAGGGCAGGTTTTTTTGTTTCTTTTTTCTCGTAAAAAAAAGAAAGGTCTTAAAGGTTTTATGGTTTTGGTCGGCACTGCCGACAGCCTCGCAGAGCACACACTTTATGAATATAAAGTATAATGTGTTATACTTTACTTGGAAGTGGTTGCCGGAAAGAGCGAAAATGCCTCACATTTGTGCCACCTAAAAAGGAGCGATTTACATATGAGTTATGCAGTTTGTAGAATGCAAAAAGTGAAATCAGCTGGACTAAAAGGCATGCAATTTCATAATCAAAGAGAGCGAAAAAGTAGAACGAATGATGATATTGACCATGAGCGAACACGTGAAAATTATGATTTGAAAAATGATAAAAATATTGATTACAACGAACGTGTCAAAGAAATTATTGAATCACAAAAAACAGGTACAAGAAAAACGAGGAAAGATGCTGTTCTTGTAAATGAGTTGCTAGTAACATCTGACCGAGATTTTTTTGAGCAACTGGATCCAGGAGAACAAAAACGATTTTTTGAGGAAAGTTATAAATTATTTTCCGAACGATATGGCAAGCAAAATATTGCTTATGCAACAGTTCATAATGATGAGCAAACCCCTCACATGCATTTAGGTGTTGTGCCTATGCGTGATGGAAAACTGCAAGGAAAAAATGTGTTTAATCGTCAAGAACTGTTATGGCTACAAGATAAATTCCCCGAGCATATGAAAAAACAGGGTTTTGAGTTGAAGCGTGGTGAACGTGGCTCTGACCGTAAACATATTGAGACAGCTAAATTTAAAAAACAAACTTTGGAAAAAGAGATTGATTTTCTAGAAAAAAATTTAGCAGTTAAAAAAGATGAATGGACTGCTTATAGCGATAAAGTTAAATCAGATTTAGAAGTACCAGCGAAACGACACATGAAAAGTGTTGAAGTGCCAACGGGTGAAAAGTCCATGTTTGGTTTGGGAAAAGAAATAATGAAAACAGAAAAGAAACCAACCAAAAATGTTGTTATATCGGAGCGTGATTATAAAAACTTAGTGACTGCTGCGAGAGATAACGATAGGTTAAAACAGCATGTTAGAAATCTCATGAGTACTGATATGGCGAGAGAATATAAAAAATTAAGTAAAGAACATGGGCAAGTTAAAGAAAAATATAGTGGTCTTGTAGAGCGATTTAATGAAAATGTAAATGATTATAATGAGTTGCTTGAAGAAAACAAGTCTTTAAAGTCTAAAATAAGCGATTTAAAGCGTGATGTGAGTTTAATCTATGAAAGTACTAAGGAATTCCTTAAGGAACGTACAGACGGCTTAAAAGCCTTTAAAAACGTTTTTAAGGGGTTTGTAGACAAGGTAAAGGATAAAACAGCACAATTCCAAGAAAAACACGATTTAGAACCTAAAAAGAACGAATTTGAACTAACTCATAACCGAGAGGTAAAAAAAGAACGAAGTCGAGATCAGGGAATGAGTTTATAAAATAAAAAAAGCACCTGAAAAGGTGTCTTTTTTTGATGGTTTTGAACTTGTTCTTTCTTATCTTGATACATATAGAAATAACGTCATTTTTATTTTAGTTGCTGAAAGGTGCGTTGAAGTGTTGGTATGTATGTGTTTTAAAGTATTGAAAACCCTTAAAATTGGTTGCACAGAAAAACCCCATCTGTTAAAGTTATAAGTGACTAAACAAATAACTAAATAGATGGGGGTTTCTTTTAATATTATGTGTCCTAATAGTAGCATTTATTCAGATGAAAAATCAAGGGTTTTAGTGGACAAGACAAAAAGTGGAAAAGTGAGACCATGGAGAGAAAAGAAAATCGCTAATGTTGATTACTTTGAACTTCTGCATATTCTTGAATTTAAAAAGGCTGAAAGAGTAAAAGATTGTGCTGAAATATTAGAGTATAAACAAAATCGTGAAACAGGCGAAAGAAAGTTGTATCGAGTGTGGTTTTGTAAATCCAGGCTTTGTCCAATGTGCAACTGGAGGAGAGCAATGAAACATGGCATTCAGTCACAAAAGGTTGTTGCTGAAGTTATTAAACAAAAGCCAACAGTTCGTTGGTTGTTTCTCACATTAACAGTTAAAAATGGGTTCTGTTGCAAAGTTAAAAAACATGTAATA
>NZ_KV838716.1:0-1071 GCF_001838765.1 Staphylococcus sp. HMSC34G04 | reverse complement strand
TATATATTTTATGTTACATGTAACATGTTACTTAAAGGAATGTTACAATATTCTTTGTTAATTTTTCTTGAATTTGTTACTATGAACTTAACGTTCATTAATGTATTTAAAAAGCACTTAATCGTTGGGGCGATTAAGCGCTTTAGGTAATAGACACTATACTAACATTCACTACTAAACATTAAGAAAAGTGCTATCTATATATACATTTATTTATTCTGGATGCTCAAATTTCAATCCATTTTGTAGAATCAATTGTATAATATAAGTAATGTCAATTCAAGAAAGAGATCTTAATTTAATTAGTATTGTGATTTATTACCTCAACCCTAAATTTATGTGAAGAGGTATTTACTATGACTAAACAACGATTTACAAAACTATATAAATTCTTATTCGAAGATTCCACATTTAACAAACTATCAATAAAAGCTAAATTGCTTTATGCATTAATAACCGAACGTCAAAACTTATCTAAGTTAAGTGCCAAACAACATGGTATTCAATCACAATTTATTGATGCTAACGGACGTTTATTCTCAATTTATACTAATAAAGAACTTATGAATAAAATTAATATATCTGAACCTACTGTCATTAACCTAAAAAAGCAACTCATTGCATTTGGTTTATTAGAAGAAATACGTCTTGGAAAAAATAAACCGAATCGCTTATATCCTAAAAAACCTTATGATGAATATTTCTATGTTCATGATGTTGATGAATTTTATCGGTTACCACATTCATTATTTTCTAATCCTAAATATAAGAATCTTAAAGCTGAGACAATTGTCGCTTACGCTGTTTACCTAAGCCGTTATGAATATAGTGTATACAAAAATCATTTTTCGGATAAAAGTGGTGAAATATATTGCCATTTTTCTAATGAGAAAATGGCTGAATTCTTAGGTGTTAGCACACGAAAAGTAGAGCGTATTAAAAAAGAACTTGTAGTTTCTGGTTTGATGATTAACAAACGTGCAACATTTGGAAAAGCAAATAATTTATATATTAAACTCCCTAAACCTTTTCATATAAAGGAACTAAAAAATTGTCGGGTTCGGAACTTAA
>NZ_KV838715.1:0-203 GCF_001838765.1 Staphylococcus sp. HMSC34G04 | reverse complement strand
TGTTTCATCTTGATCAGAATAGCCTTCAAATATAACGTTATCAATATTCTCTTCATTGAAATAGTATATTTGATCTTCTACAACACCAACTGGGTATTTACATGCTGAATAATCGAACAAATACTTTTGACCCTCAATTTCTACAATTGGTCCACGATTAATAATCATTAATTTTTGAGAACCTTCTTTTAAATATATAATGC
>NZ_KV838714.1:0-10286 GCF_001838765.1 Staphylococcus sp. HMSC34G04 | reverse complement strand
GGCTATTTTGCTAGGAATTATGTCCCAGCCTCATTTTCAATTTTGCACCACTTTTATTGTCCAACTCAAATCGTAAAGATTTATTTTTAACCGTAATTTTTATAATCTAGAAAATTAATGTGGGTCTACCATATCTTCTGGTTTTATCCACTCTTCAAATTGTGATTCAGTTACATATCCACTTTCTATTGCAGATTCTTTTAAAGTAAGTCCTTCTTTGTGTGCCTTTTTAGCTATTTGAGCTGCTTTCTCATATCCAATATGAGGATTCAGAGCCGTAACTAGCATTAATGATTGATTTAAATAATTATTAATGTTTTCTTCAATCGGTTGAATACCTATTGCACAGTTTTTATTAAAGGTATTCATTCCATCTGCTAATAAGTAGATAGATTGTAAAGTGTTATGCATAATTACCGGTTTAAATACATTTAGTTCAAAATTACCTTGTGAACTTGCGATACCTACCGTCGTATCATTCCCCATGACTTGTACTGCTACCATAGTTAACATTTCACATTGTGTTGGATTTACTTTTCCTGGCATAATAGAAGATCCGGGTTCATTTTCTGGAATTGAAATCTCAGCAAGACCTGCACGCGGTCCAGAGGCTAGCCATCTAATATCATTTGCAATTTTCATTAAATCTGTCGCTAACGCCTTTAATGTACCATGTAATTGTACAATCTCATCATGAGAAGTTAAAGCATGAAATTTGTTTTCAGATGATACGAAAGCATACCCTGTGTTTTTGGAAATATATTTAGCTACTTTATGACCAAATTCTGGATGAGCATTAATTCCCGTTCCTACTGCAGTGCCACCAATTGCTAAATTTAAAATATGCTTTTTTGATTCTGATAGTAATTGCTCACATTTTTCTAACATATAGCGCCAACCACTTATCTCTTGACCTAATTTAATAGGCGTTGCATCTTGCAAATGTGTGCGTCCAATTTTAATGATTGATTGATATTGGTTTTCTTTTTCTTTAAAAGTTTGACGTAAATGGTTAAGTGCTGGCTCTAACTTAGTTTCAATTTCATGGAACAATGCGACATGCATGGCTGTAGGAAATGTATCATTTGAACTTTGAGATTTATTTACATCATCATTTGGATGGATAGTTTCCTTACTTCCATGTTTCTTAAGGTATTCATTAGCTACATAGCTTACGACTTCATTTACATTCATATTGCTTTGAGTACCACTACCTGTTTGCCAAACCACAAGTGGAAAATGATTATCTAGTTCTCCATTTAAAATACGATCACAAGCATGAACGATGGCGTTCTTTTTTTCATCACTCAATTTTCCTAATTCATGATTTGCTAAGGCTGCACCTCTTTTTAGTTGAGCAAATCCGTATATGACTTCTATAGGCATATGCTCTTTGCCGACTGGAAAATTTCGTTTACTTCTTTCAGTCTGTGCACCCCAATATTTGTCTTCTGGTACTTCAATTTCTCCAAATGTATCATGTTCAATTCTGACTGACATTTATATCGCTCCCCCTATTGTTGTTTGTTTAATTGTAGTATAGCACTATTTAAATTGTATGAGCAATGTTGAAATAAACCGTTTTCATTTAATAGAATATTTCCCTAATAAAATAAAAATGAGTCCTAAATGAATTTTTTCATGCTCATTTAAGACTCATATATTAAAATATTAATTTACTTCATACTTATTTAATTCTTAGGTTGTTGATATTTTGCTTTAGTAGCCTGAACAATAGCAATTGCAGTTAAAACAAATAGTATCACACCTATAGTGAGAGTGACAGGACTTATACTTACTAAAATACCTAAAACTCCTGGTAATTCATCATAAAAATCATCCAAGGTGTATGTCAAAACTCCCGTTATTAATAGACAACAAACCACACTGATCATCACACCAGACTGATTACTTTTTATAAATGTATGTGCATTGACATTATCAATAAGACCTTTTGATAAATTAAGTTGAAGTTGCACAATTTTGAACAATAGTGGCAAGTATAAAGCGCCTAAAGCAAGTGGAAAACCTTTTATAGATAATAAACTCACTATAACAGTAACTATAACAAAGTGAATCCAGTATTTTCTTAACATTTAATTAATCTCCTTGTGTTAATGACTGTAAGTATCATATCATAACCAATCAAAAGGAGTGAATATTTTTATAACAAATCGTGTGAAAGATAATACAATGCAAAAATCCAATAACTTAACATACTGATAAGCTACTGGATTTTTATGAAATCTATTTACTGTTTTTAAAATCTGAACGAACTTCGTTATCATGAGGTTGACTTAATTTTTCTTCATCATTTTCCTGTGAAATCTGTTCCATCTCTTTTCCTAATTCTTTTAAATCATCTAAGTCAGTCACCATAGCGTTTTCTTCTTCATGATAATTTAATTTGGAA
This sequence comes from Staphylococcus sp. HMSC34G04, assembly GCF_001838765.1. Taxonomy (NCBI): domain Bacteria; kingdom Bacillati; phylum Bacillota; class Bacilli; order Caryophanales; family Staphylococcaceae; genus Staphylococcus; species Staphylococcus sp. HMSC34G04. The sequence goes on along the minus strand of NZ_KV838714.1, from coordinate 7,873 downwards.
TCTTTTTTGTTCGCCATCATTCATCCCTCACAAATTTATTTTATGCAAAACGTGCAGTGAAGTACTCTTTTACGTCTTCAGGTAAGCCTACAGCCGCTTCTTTATCTAAGATAACATTGACCATACGGTGTGCTTTTAAATCCGATGGTTCAAAACTAGTCTTACCATTTTCACGGTAAAGTTTTTCTACCATATCGCGTTTATTAGCACCAGTAATAACTAAGAAAATTTCTCTAGCTTCCATCAAACCTTGACGAACGCTAACGTCAAGTTTGCCATTTTCGTCAATCGTAAGGACTTGCATTGTCAGTTTTCCCTTATTTTCTTTAGTCTTAATCTTATCTGAGATAAAGTCAATTGCATCATTTTCGTAAGAAATTGAATAAATTTGGCCTGTTGGCACACCCAAAGCCTCATAATAAGAATGATTATCATCATAATCTAAAATATTTATTTGACTGAAATCAACTGCATGATTTTCCACATTTTTCTTAAGTTCATCAAACACTGGTGCATGTTCTTTGCCCAAATGAAATCCTGCAATAGTAGTTGGATTATTATTAAACTGCTTACGTAGAATATCTGCAGTATATTCTGCTACTTTTTCACTATTGTCAAATACTTTAAAATTCATTGCCATGTTAACTACACTCCTCTAAGTTTGCTCTTTTAATTAAGTCGATTTAATTTAAAGTATACCCTTTGTATTAATTATCAAACTATTATTTTTTATTAGTTCACAATTAATATAACATTTCTTGGGTTTATCTTGCATTTACTTTATTTATTAACATTAATTATGAAAGGTTAGGATAATCTTGTTGTCTCAAAGCTTCGTAAATCAGTAAAGCAGCAGTATTAGAAAGATTAAGAGAACGTATATTGTCACTCATTGGAATTCTTAGAGCTGTTTTTGCATATTTCTCCTTAACCCAATCAGGAAGACCAGTAGTTTCTTTACCAAAGATAAAATAATAATCCTCATTAGTATTAGAAAAATTAAAATCGCTGTAGGTTTGTTTACCAAATTTTGTTAATAAATAGTAGTGACCTTCAGTATTAGCAAAAAATTCTTCAATACTATCGTGATATGTAATATTAACATGCTCCCAATAATCAAGTCCTGCACGTTTTAACATTTTGTCTTCAGTACTAAAGCCGAGCGGTTTAATTAGATGAAGATGGGTTAAAGTCCCTGCACAAGTACGTGCAATATTTCCTGTATTTGCTGGTATTTCTGGCTGATATAGTACAATATGATTCGTCATTTTTGTTCTCTCCTCATTTGCAAACCTTTTTTCATTTCGATCTGCACTTCTTCAATCTCATTTTCATAATGCGCATCAATAAAAGGTATAGCATCATCCTCTAAAATTTGTCCAATTGCCCAATATGCAGTACCTCTAATCATAGGTCTTGGATCATTTAATGCAACTTCTTTTAGTTCTGGTATAGCACTTTCTTCTTTAAAATGTGCCAAAGCTATAATAGCATTTCTTTGTATTGGTTTTTTACCTCTCCAAGCACCTGCTAAATGTCCATATGTACTTTTGAATTTCTTGTTGCTCATTTGAAGTAAAGGTACAAGACGTGGCTTCAAAATTTCCGGTTCCAAGACAATATCATCATGCTGAGTATTGATACCACGATTTTTAGGACAAACTTGTTGACACGTATCACACCCATATAATCTATTTCCAATTTTATATCGATATTCATCTTGAAGATAACCTTTAGTTTGAGTTAAAAAACTAATACATTTTTGACTATTTAACTGACCATTTCCAACAAGTGCACCTGTTGGGCAACGATCAACACAAATTGTACAGTCACCACAACTATCTAATAATGGATCATCAGGTTCAAACGGTATACTTACTAACATTTCACCTAGGTAAGACCAAGTCCCTAATTCCGGAGAAATCACAAATCCATTCCTACCCGTGAATCCTAACCCAGCTCTTTCTGCTACTGCTCTATCTGACAATACACCAGTATCCACCATAGATTGGATTTCGACATCAGGTACTTTTTCTTTGATGAAATCAGCTAATTTATCAAGTCTCTTACGCATAATGCTGTGATAATCTTGGCCCCATGATGCCCTAGCAAACATGCCTCGACGATCACCTTTAACACTTTTTGGTGCACCTTTAAGTTTATTAGGATAACCCACAGCTATTGCGATGATAGAACGTGCGCTAGGTAAACTTAGTTTAGGTTCTGTACGTAATGATATATTTGATTCCTCAAAACCCGATGCGTACCCTTTTGCATGATATTCCTCTAATTTTTGTTTCAATTCATCAAAAGGATCTGCAGTTGTAAATCCAATACTATCAATGCCTATAGAATGAGCAAAGTCTATAATTTCTTTTTTTAGTTTATTGTTCATAAGCTTTGCCACCTTTTTAAAATTACATATGCTATTCTAACATAAGATTATGTATCAGAGTTGGCATAATATTGTAATGATTAAAAAATATAGCCTATGATATAAATCATTATCATAGGCTTTCAAAATTGTGTAGTTTATCGATATTTAGATTTAAAAATGCATGTTTTAGATAACTTTAACACTATTTATCAATTCAATCTTAAGAAAAGGATTTGTTTCCAAACTTCTATAAGTATTTTTACGATATACTATTTCTCTTTTAAAAGTTTAAAATGATGTCACTATAACAAATTCGCTAACTGAGAATAGTAAACTTTAACTTTTATCATAAGAAAATATAAATTTTATAACACTCGTGATAAAAAATTTTGAGTTCGACTGTGTTGAGGATTTTCAAATATGTTTTGTGGTGTACCAGATTCAACCACAACACCATCGGCCATAAATACCACTTTATCACTTATTTCTTTAGCAAAGTTCATCTCATGCGTGACAATCACCATTGTCATACCTTCATTCGCTAATTGTCTCATTACTTTTAAAACATCCCCTACTACTTCAGGATCAAGTGCAGATGTTGGTTCATCAAATAACATAACATCAGGTTCCATTGCCAAAGCTCTTGCAATAGCAACTCTTTGTTTTTGACCTCCAGACAGTTGATTAGGATATGAATCTGCTTTATCTTTAAGCCCCACTTTTTCAAGTAAATATAAAGCTTTCTCTTTTAATTGATCTTTACTATCTTTATGTAATAAAAGTGGTGCTAACATTACATTTTCAATGACCTTTTTATGAGGAAATAAATTAAAATTTTGAAATACCATACCCATTTTTTGTCGTAAATTATCTAATTGAACATTATGTTGGGTTAATTCATTATCTTCAAATATAACTTTACCTTTTGAAGGTACATCTAACAAATTCATACAACGGAGTAAAGTACTTTTACCACTTCCAGATGGTCCAATTATTGCAACCACTTCACCCTTATCAACAGTAAGATTAATATCTCTCAATACTTCATTTGCTCCAAATTTTTTATTTAAATTTTTAATATTAATCACTGGCACTCATTCTCCCTTCAATAAAATTCATAACACGTGTAAGTGCAAATGTAAGTAAGAAATATAGTAATGCTGCAACTAACAATGGTGTGAATGGATCAAAAGATATTCCTTGTACAACTTGTGCATTAAACATGATTTCACTCACTCCAATTGTGGAAACTATAGACGATTCTTTAATCAAGGTTACAAATTCATTACCTAAAGCAGGTAAAATTTTCTTAATTGCCTGTGGCATAACTACTGATTGCATAGTCTGTCTATAATTCATTCCTAAACTTCTAGCAGCTTCAGTTTGTCCTTTATCTACAGCATTAATACCAGCTCTAAAAATCTCAGCAATGTAGGCTGAAGAATTTATAACAAGCGCAATAGTACCACAAATTAAAGCTGAAATATCTAACCCCAAAGCTGCAGTAGTCCCAAAAAATACAATGAACACTTGCACAAGCATTGGAGTACCTCTTAAAAATTCTATGTATATACCTGCTATCCATTGTAATGGTCTAATTTTACTTAATTTTAATAAAGCTATAAAAGAGCCTAAAATAGACCCCAATACCACACCTACTAATGAAATCAAAATAGTATTTTTAATTCCTTTAATAAAAAAACTGCCATATTTAGAAATAAAATTTCCATCATCTTGCATATCTTCGGCTGCTTTTGTCATGTATTGATCAATTAAATTTTTTTCTTTTACATTATCAATTGTTTGATTTAACTTATCTAAAAGTACAGGAGAGTTCTTAGGAACAGCTATACATGTTTGTTTCTTTTCTTCATTAAATTTAGTCTTTGAAAATGTTAGTTCAGAATTTTGTTTTAAATAGGCCTCACCTACTGGTTTTTCAACAACTACACCCGCTACTTTTCCACTTTTTAAAGATAATATAGCCTCAGGTAATCTATTGAGCGAAGAAATTTTACTATCTTCAATCTCAGTTTGTGCAATTTTTTCTTGATCTGTTCCTTTTTGTGCAGCTATGTTTTTGCCTTCAAAATCTTTGATATTTTGATAACGTTTTGCTTCATCTTTTTTAATCATCATCACATTGTTTGTAATCATGTAAGGTTTTGTAAAATCCACTTCTTTTTTTCGTTCGGGAGTTGTCGTCATACCGGATATGATAATATCGATTTTACCGGTCTTAAGTGCACCTAATAAGCTATCAAATTGCATGTTTACAATTTTTAACTTTAAATGATTATCTTTCGCAATTTTTTTAGCTAATTCTATATCTACACCTGCATATTCAGTTTTACCATGTATCGTCTTTTCAAATTCTAAAGGTGCATAATCAGCTGATAATCCAACTCTTAGTTCTCCTCGATTTTTAATTTTAGTCCAATTTTCATCTTCATTTGCATATGTACTCGGACTGATAAATAACGTGAAAGTACTTAACATTAATATTATGATTGATAACATTTTGAACAAACACTTCATTGTTTTTAACCTCCTTTTTTAATAATTATACATTATTATACATAAATACTCATACGTGCGCAATTAGATTTCCAAATATTGTATAAAAAAATACCCGAGACATTGAGTATCTCGGGTATTCTATGCTATCTAAACTTAATAAATATGTTCATTAAGTTATTCAAATTTCAGCTTATAACTTAAGAAAAAGCAAAGAGTTTGTTATATATCATACACTAATTCCTAATATAATAATTAAAATTAATCTTTTGAGATTTCAAATTTATAAATCTCATCACTGTAAGTACTTAATACTTTTTTACAAATTTTATGTACAATAAAGGCACATACAAATGGTATAACGAAATATCCAATAGCTAATAAAATAATATTCATAGATGGATTTCCCGACATACGGTTTAATGCATTGATGGGACCAACCAGTCCAGTATAACCAAAACCAGCAGATAGTGCAGTCCCTTTAATTTTTAAAATATATGCAACTATACCACATATGACTCCATTAATTGTCAATGGAATAGCTATAATTAAATGCTTTAAGTAAACAGGAATCATCATTTTAGCAGCACCTATGAGTAATACCACGTTAACTCCTAGAGAATTAACTCTTAAAGATCCAAATAAAAAGGTTACACAAGCTGCAACTATTCCCATATTTGCAGCACCACTTCCTAAACCAGTAAGATTAATTGCTGTTGCTATAGCAACTAACGAGATTGGAGTTACCATTAATAAAGAAAATGTTACACAAATTAATATAGACATTAATAATGGATTTAATTCTGTGAACCTGTTTACTAATTTTCCTAGTGACTGCGTAATGACTTGAACGTAAGGTAATGTTAATAACCCTATTAATCCACTAATTACAGGAACTAAAACGGGTAAAATAATCATTTCTAAGGAACCTAATTTACCTTCTAAAAACATATAAATGAAACAAGCTAATATAACTACTAAAATTACATTTATAATATCTCCAATTCCTTTTAATTCAATTGTTTGTCCATTATAGTGTACTGCTCCAGAACCTAGCATTGCTGAAATACCAATTATTGCAGCACCTGTACCTTTAAATTTAAATTGGTGCGCAGCAAGAACTCCTATAATAAAAGCCATAAAAGATTGTATGATTGTTACTAGCTGAAAAATCGTTTCTAGTACATGATTACCTTCTTTAAAGAATTTTAATAATTCACCTAATAAGGCATTAGGTAATAATGCAATAACTACACCTGCACCTACTGCATTCAAAATGTTGTTAAAAAATCGCTTTCCATTGATTTGCGAATGACTCATGTTAAACCTCCATTTAAAACATTAAATTAATCGTATTATAGAAACGAAATATAAACAATCATTTAATATCAAATTTCATGTCAATAATTAAAGAAAAGTGAGCAATTATACTTATATACGGATAATATTTAACATTTACTTATTAGATAAAAAAAGCATCCAAGGTTAAATTGTACATTTAACCAATGGATGCATACACTATATATATTATAAAAACTAAATTTAATTATTGAATATTTATATCAGGTATATTGTTTCTTAGGAATTGCTGAACGAAATCATTTATATAAACACTGCTATTGTATTTATTATCTACGCCACCATAATGTATTCCAATAACTTGATTTTTACCATTAAATACTGGAGATCCAGAGTTTCCACCTACAGTACTTAGGTCATATCTTAATTCCTCGCCACCAATATAGACAACCTTACCTACACTTTCCCACATTGTGGCTAACGGTTTGTCACCAGGGTAACCAGTAACAGTGATGTTTTCATTAATTCTAGTATCTGTATTGCTACTTATAGTTGCAGGTTTAACTACTTGCCCAATATGTTGATTATGTTCGTTCGGTGACACTCTTAAGATTGCTAAATCACTATTACCAGGATACGGTATGATTTCTTGACCCACAAATTTGCCATTAGGATAGTCATTTTCATTTTTAGCTGAAGGATGGACACTAATATTTCTTGGATTACCCTTAGCTCCATTAACGACGTGTTTATTAGTTAATATTTCATTTTCACCTACAACAACACCTGAACCACTCATATATCCACCATCTATTGGTATATAAATAAAACTAACAGCATCATAATGACCTTGTGTAGTATTAAAAATTTGATGTCTATTATTATTAGGCAATATTACACTTGGGTAACTTTTATTTTGACTTGGTTTAATATTATGGCTCGAACTATTAATATCTAAAACATTTTTGTTTTCTGTGCCAAGTGAGGAATGATTATGGCTTTGTGTATCGGTTTTTGCATAAGAAGTATTTACCATTGTAGTAGTTGCTAACGCTGCAATTGTCATTGTACATATAGATAAAAATCTCTTTTTCATATGATAACCTCCAAAAATTATAAAAATTGTTTTTTAATAACAGCTGTTATAATTAAATTATATATATAAACTGAAAAAATATGTGATTAAATTCCTAAATGTTAAAATAAAAACCCTATCTGTTTGCATTTTATTAAATATTATACTTATTTATTTAAATATTTTTTATAAGAATTTGGACACAATTATTAGTAACTTACTTATTTATAAAATTTTAGAGACTATCAAATGATAAATAACAATTAGCTCTTAAAAAATAAAAAAAGTGAAAACATTAAACTTACAATGTTTTCACTCTAAAAAAATTTGAATTTATACCGGTGGTCGGGATCGAACCGACACTCCAATAAAGGAACGGGATTTTGAGTCCCGCGCGTCTGCCAATTCCGCCACACCGGCTCAATATATAAACAAAAAACTTCCCAATGGAAGTAAATAATGGAGCGGAAGATAGGATTTACACCTATATCTCATTCCGGGAAGGAATGTGTTCTGAGAGTTGAACTACTCCCGCATAATATTAAAATTGGAGCGGAAGATAGGATTTGCACCTATATCTCATTCCGGGAAGGAATGTGTTCTAA
>NZ_KV838713.1:0-2506 GCF_001838765.1 Staphylococcus sp. HMSC34G04 | reverse complement strand
ACTGAGTGTACAGGTAGTGAAATCTGTCAAGAGTGGTTATATCATATGGGCGTGCCACAAGATGAGTTAGTTGAATTAGCACAAACAGAATGCAATACAATCCCAGTTTATATGCCTTATGTAACTGCATATTTCATGCCTAGAGCATACAAAGATCGTCCATTGGTTGTTCCTAATGGTTCTAAAAACTTAGCCTTTATAGGTAACTTTGCTGAAACAGAACGTGATACAGTATTCACAACTGAATATTCTGTACGTACAGCTATGGAAGCTGTATATCAATTATTAGAAGTAGATAGAGGTGTACCTGAAGTGTATGCTTCTGAATTTGATGCACGTGTGCTTATGGATGCTTATTATCAATTAAATGATCGTAAATCATTACCTGAATTAGTTAATAATAACTTCATTAAACGTTCAGTTTTGAAAAATGCGATGAAAAAAATACAAGGCACTTTCATTGAAGAATTATTACGCAAACATAAGTTGTTATAAAAATTACACGGTGAGTCTCAAAAAGTAAGAAAAACATTGCATAAAAACAACAAATATTATAGAATCATAAATATCTCTTTGTATATTTAATTATTTCGACACGCTGATGTTGAAAACTCAATCTACTAACTCTTGAGTTCTAACGTTATCTAGTACACCAAGCTAGATAACGTTTTTTTATTATAAAATACATTAAATTAGTTTTAAAAAGTGGCCCATCTAAATATATATTAATGTATAACTTAATATCGTTTAACATCACGTTATACATATTGATTAAAAACAGCTCACGTTTTAATTTTTGAATAGTTGTCGCACACAAACTTTGGCCAGGGAGTGGACGACTTCTTTTTTATTTTGCTATTAATATAGAAGTGTCGAAAAGTTTAGTCTTATAGACTAAACTTTTTTATTACAAAAATATTCAATCATTCTAAATCCTATAATGCCTAAAAATACTATTAAAAAAACTCCTATAAGCTTATCATTACTGCCTAGTATTATTATCAAAATCCCACATATGATAAACCAAACAATCTTTATAAAACTTTGTAAGTCACTCACATTATCCCTCTTTAACAACAAATCTAAATCCTATTTTAATATAATACTCTTATTGTATTATGTCGACGATTCTATGCTCTCACCAACAAATAGATTTTATCGGCATAATTGTGTATTTCTCATCTTGCATATTTGTTATAATCATTATAGGAGTTAATACTTCCTTCTTTGATGACAATGGGGGTTAAAAGACCCTCTTTCTTATTATATAATGTAAAAACAAAAAACTACTTGCTATATCGTAGCAAAAACCTTATATTTTACTGGCAAATTATAGGTAGTGATAACTATGGTAGGGAAAAGATTAAAGGTACTATGTATGAGTATCTCGACCTCCAATTACACCAATTAGGATTAATACATTAAACAAAAATGACAATATATAAAAGATTCTTTCTCCTAATGAACTTACAATAATATTCTCGTTCAACCCTATAATCAAACAAGCGATAAAAATACCAATAATAATACTCAGATAAATTTTATTTTTTATCAACATAGAATCACCCTTAAAAATAAATTCGCTTTTAATATTAGCTGTGCATTCCCCCTTTTAAATTCCAAACCACTTATATTAACTAACAAAAAAGGAGGAAATACTAATATAAATTTATTACTCCTCATGTGTAAGTTACACAAAGGGACAATATAATCATTTCAAGTGTCTATCTAAATATAGTGCTAATGATTAATAAGTAAGTAAGTTTAATTATGAACATTATAATACTAATTATTAGAGTTTTTAGACTCTGTGAGAGCTTCTTATTTGCATTGACAATCAATTTATCAATATAATTATAATTCCTTATCATGTTTAATTCTATAAACCGTCTGTCTTGTAATATTCACTTCTTTCGCAATATTACTAATGCTCTTACCTTCCTCTAACATTTCTAAAACTCGATGATAAATAATGCGTTTCTGTGGATCTTTTGCATTCGCAGAATACAATAATGGTCGTCCTTTGTATACACCTTTTTCTTTCGCCACTTTAATCCCTTGTGCTTGTCTACGTTTACTTTCATTTCTTTCTTGTTCTGAAACCATTGCTAATATTTGAATAATTAAGTCTTTCATAAATTTATCTAATAATGGATTACCAATGACTTCATTCATCATAGGTAAGCTAGTAATCATTAATTGTACTTCTTTATCTTTTAAATAATTAACGGTATGAATTACTTCATCGTAATTACGACCTAAACGATCAATGGATTCTACTATAAACCGATCACCCATTCTCACAAAGTTAAGTGCTTCTTGAAGTACTGGTCTATTTTCAACTGATTTTCCTGATTGTTTTTCTGTAAAAATTTTCTCTACGCCAAACGTTTTTAAATTTTCGAGTTGTCTTTCTAAATTTTGATCGATTGATGATACTCTCGCATAGCCAACAATCATTTATTTCCACCTCGCAATTAATATACACCCTAATCATACGTTTTAG
>NZ_KV838712.1:0-1114 GCF_001838765.1 Staphylococcus sp. HMSC34G04 | reverse complement strand
AATAAACATCAGTAACATGTTACATGTAACATCATAGGGGGTTTTTATTTGAGTGTAATAACAGTTGGAAATTTTAAAGGCGGAGTAGGTAAAACAACGGTAGCAACAATACTTTCTTATATAGCATCAGAGCAGTATGGTAAGAAAGTATTACTTATAGATTTTGATCCACAGGGGAACGCTACGCAAATTATGAAACGGACATATGTCGAAGCACCAGAGGAAAATGAATCGTTTATAGATATGCTTAGAACCGGAAATTTAGAAAATAGTATGATTCGGTTATCGTCTAAATTATCATTGTTACCAGCTGACTCTTCATTAGCTAATTTGTCTGATATAATTTCTAAAACAGATATTTTGAAGAAAAGATATATTTTAAAAAATGTAGTAGAAAAGATTAGGGAAATGTATGATTTTGACCATATTTTTATTGATGTACCACCGACTATTAACTCTGATTTTACTAATAATGCTGTATATGCAAGCGATTATATTCTTATGGTATTTCAAACACAACAATCAGCTTATGAAAGTAGCTTGTCTTTTGTAAACTTTTTAAGAGATAGAAAAAATGAATCGAATTTGCCTTTTGAATTGATTGGAGCTGTCCCAGTTTTGATTAAACGAAGTGGAAAAGTGGATGAGAAAATATTAAATATGTCTAAAAATGCATTTTCACAAGCTCTATTTGAAAATCAAATTTATCAAAGAGAAAGAATTAAAAAATTTGGTGCTGAGGGTATAAGAAATAAAGATATGCATGATAAAAAAGTAATACACATGTTTAATAAAGTTTATATAGAATTGGTAGATAGAATACAAGTGATTGAAAGTGAGTGAAAATAATGGCAGGATTTTTAGATGATATAGATACTTCGTCAGTTAAATATACTGAAAATTATAAACCTATTTCTAAAAGTACTACGATGCGTGTGGATACAAATTTAAAAAAACGTTTAAGTCAAATGGCATTAGATCAAGATACATCTATTAAAGCAATTGTTGATAATGTTTTAAATGAGTTTTTAGAAAAAAAAGGTTATTGAACTGGCATAGTAGCAGTAAAAATGAATAGCAATTAAAAAGTCACGATAAATTTATCGTGACTTTT
>NZ_KV838711.1:0-1776 GCF_001838765.1 Staphylococcus sp. HMSC34G04 | reverse complement strand
TAGAATTGGATATTTTAAAAAAGTACAAGGCAGTCGATTGGTCGCACCCAATTATGAGCTATTGGAACGTAATATCAGTGAATTACGTGAATGGAAAGATGCTTTGAGAGACAAGATTGAAAATAAAAAGACACATACAAGCAATTTTGAGAGATTTTCAGAGCATTTAGCACAATCAGGTATAGAATTTTCGAGTAAGAGGCAAAACGTCTCATATAAGCCTGAAAACGTCAATAAATCGGTGCGTGGTAAAACACTTGGTCAAGAATATGACAAAAGGCGTTGGAAAATGACTTTAGAAGACAAAATGAAAAACAAGAACAATCAAGATATACAGAATATGCAGATGGAATAGAAGTCGATTGGGACGTAGTTAAACATAACACCGAGCAATTCATTAATCAAAGAACTAGAGAAACAAAACAAGCTATTACTAAGTTACATCGAGGAGATAAACAAGAATCAGAAATGCAGAACCTCAGCTCCAAATTGAAAGAGACGATGACGGTTATTCAATATAATAATATAAAAGTACACAACGATTTCGTTCATATACTTAGAGATACATTGAATGATGTGGAAACGAAAAAATTCAAGATGAAATGACAGCAGAAATAGATAAAATCAAAAACGAAAATGAAAAATTAGTTAAAGTGTTTAATCATAAGCTCTGAGGGCTTTTTGACGTTAGCTTGGTATATCGCCTATGGATTATTACCTTATATAATTACGATAGGCTTATTTATTGGCTTGTATGAATGGATTAGAGCAAAATTGCATGAGTAAAGAAAATAAATTGAGATAAAATTACTGAAAAGAGTGGTATTTTAAAACTGTTTATTACATTTATAATATTTTTCATAATCTTTGTATCTTTTGGTATTAAATGTTATAAAAAAGTTAGAATACACATTTATACTTAGGAGGAATGGAATGGTAAAAATAGTTCCTGAATATGAATTAGATTATTTTGATTGGTTAGTTAGACAAAGATTGATAAATTTTCCTGCAATGCCTGTAAAAGGAGAATGGAAACAAGAATCATATGGATACGATAATATTAGTTTTGATAATGAAAATGAATATCAAGAATTAGTAATTGATACTGAGAAGACTTATCCTGAATTTGATTTTTATGAAAAAGCTTTAGAAAGTATATCTCTTGTTAATTTGGATGACTTTCATAAAAAAACTAAAGACTGATCCAATTTGAATCAGTCTTTAGTTTAGCAAATTATCTTAACTAATAGATAATTTTATCTTCATGTTGAGTCAATGGTAACGGAATGAGTGTAGCGAATGAGTATACAGAATTGACCAACCGACTTACTCGCCGTTCGGGAAGTTTTTGATTAATCTTTCTTCAAAAAGGAAGCGAGGCATTTTGCTATGAACTTTTTAATATCTTTTTAGGTGTTGCTTGAACCTTAGAGCCTAAAGATTTATGAGATATTAAAGGCAACCGATTCTGTTGCACAGTCAGAAAAAATATAGCTAGTCACCATTTGATCACATCAGTGGTCGCTTAACTGGACAACATATGACTAATTTCGTGACATGGAGAAAATTCGTAGATTTGAAGAGACTTGCGGTTCTTTTTATATAATCCGTAAATATATTCAATTTCTTTGATTGTACTTTTGGTTAAGATAATACTATAAAATCAACTTTGCAACAGAACCATAATTAATATGTTTAATTAAAATAATTTTAATAGCAAAATACTATCAAAAATTTCCCCACATAAAAAGTCACGATAAATTTATCGTGACTTTT
>NZ_KV838710.1:0-173657 GCF_001838765.1 Staphylococcus sp. HMSC34G04 | reverse complement strand
GGCTATTTCTCTAGGGTTTATGTCCCAGACTCTTTTTAACAAATTTAAGTGATTTGTTTTATTCAACACATTATTTTTATTTGATTTTTAACTTTTTATTCATTTTTTTACTATTGAAGTTTATACTAATAATAAATCATTTAAAGTAAAGGATTATTGATTAACATGAAAAAAATATTATTAACCAGTATATCGTCTATAACATTATTAAGCGGCCTTACTTTAACTACTAATACTTATGCTGCTAACTACAGTAATATTGATGAAGCTAGAAAAGAACATCCCAATGCAGATTTTAAAGTAAATAAAAAGGATGGTACGTTTTCCTATACATATGACAATAGAAACACACAATCATCATTAAATAAGAAGAAACAAGAATATCAGCCATCAAATAATCAAATAAATCATTACCCATCCCAAAATAATTCAGTTCAGTTATCACCTTATAACAATCAAGTATCTAACTTATCTCAAAATCATCAAAGTAATAATCAATTATCTGAAACACCTGATCCTCAAAATCATAGAAATGACCAAGGTGACATTTTAAATGAAACTGATACACCACAACCTGTAATACCACCAACGTCTGATGATATGAAAGATAACTATCAATCTGATACTAAAAAAAATGCTTATCACAAAGATAAGCATGGAATGATTACTACCATTGATATGGATGAATTATATGATGAGTTGCAAATTGCTGAATTCAATGATAAAACTAAGACAAATGATGGAAAACCATTAGCTATTGGTAATGGAAAAATCGTTGATCAACCCATATTCACAGATAAGAATAATTTATATACTGCAGGTCAATGTACTTGGTACGTCTTTGATAAACGTGCACAAGACGGACATACAATAAGTACTTTCTGGGGTGACGCAAGAAACTGGGCAGGACAAGCATCAAGTGCTGGTTTTAAAGTCGATCATTCACCAAAAGAAGGTTCAATCATGCAAACGACCAATGGCCCATACGGTCACGTTGCGTATGTTGAACGTGTTAATAAGGATGGAAGCATATTTATTTCTGAAATGAACTGGGTAGCACCATATATCGTTTCAACACGTACAATATCTGCTTCCGAGGTTGATTCTTATACTTTCATACATTAAAAATTGAAAGACCTTGTAATGACTTAGCTTAATATAATTTGTCCTTTTGAAATAAACTAAAATACTATCAAATAGATTCATCCTAATACTTTATGTATTGTTCAATTTGAGAGGTATTCTAATCAAAGCTAAATGAGTTTTTAAGAATCATATAAAGAAATGAAAGTAAGCATAAGAGGTTTGAGTTGCAAAAGAAAAAGAGATTCTGTTGCAAAGTTAATTTTATAGAGTAATTTAAACAAAAAAGAAAAGATCTCTGTGAATTTTTTAGATATAAACAATTTATAAGGACGTAATTATTGTAGCTGTTGGCTAATATCTAAGATACGCACTTGGTTATTGTAATATATCTAAAATATTAATATCCTCATTGAGCAAGATTACCGCCATATTAAAGTGAGAGAGGTAAGGCATCCAAACATCAATACATCAAACTTTAAAAAGTATTGAATGTATTTACGATCTTTTAAAATATTTCAGGTCTCTTCAGATCTATGGATTTCCTACAGTGCTACGAAATTCGTCACATGTTGGTCAATTAAGAGAATACCACCATTTAAAAGTGATAATTAGTTAAATTTTTTGCCTATGCAATAGAAGCAAATAGATAGTAACTCAATGAACTAAATTTAGTTTGAGTAATTATAAAAAAGACAATTTCTATTGAATAAATATAGAAATTGTCTTTTTCTTCGTCTAAGACCTTTATGTTCCAACATCTTTGTCAATCTTCTTTCAAATGTTCAATTGTTTTGAAGCCTTCACGATAATTAGCTAGTTCTTCCATCATCGCGTACCAATCATGGCCTACTTTTTGTAGTGTCTGTTGAATTAATTCATCTTGTGCTTGGTTTAACTTACCTATTAAATCATCACCCGCTTCAGTGGTAAAAAGTTTTTTTACTCGTCTATCCTGCTTAGATGTTTGTTCAATAATTAAACCTTCTTCTTTTAATTTACGTAACGTTGCATGCGATCCTTGTTTAGATATTTCAAGCGTAATCAAAAGTTCTTTAATTGTTATACCCGGTAATTTATTAATGAAAAATAGGAATCGATGATGTTGGCGACTCATGCCATATTGCTCAATAATTTCATCCGCTGTAGTAATAAAAGTCTTATACGCGAAGTAAAACAGCATATGTTCGTAATCATTTTTATTTTTAGACATTTAACACTATCCTTTTTTATTCAATATCGTTATTATAATAAACTTTTGACTGATAGTCATATATTTCAGAAACTGTTCAAACTTTTAATAGGTCAACTTAGTTGACTTTATTTCAGATTGACGTTACTATGATACTTGTAAGATAAAAGAAATCAAAGGTGGAATTATATATGAAACAACGCGTAGGACAATATTTAATGGACGCGGTTTATTCAGCAGGTGCTGACAAAGTTTTTGGTGTCCCAGGAGATTTTAATCTAGCCTTTTTAGATGATATTATTGCACATAATCATATTAAATGGATTGGAAATACAAATGAACTTAATGCAAGTTATGCCGCTGACGGATATGCACGTATTAATGGCATCGGTGCAATGGTAACAACATTTGGAGTGGGTGAATTAAGTGCTGTCAACGGAATCGCTGGATCTTATGCTGAGCGTGTGCCAGTTATTGCCATCACTGGGGCACCTACTCGAGCTGTAGAACAAGAAGGCAAATACGTTCACCATTCCCTTGGCGAAGGAACTTTTGATGATTATAGAAAAATGTTTGAGCCTATTACAACAGCGCAAGCTTATATTACACCTGATAATGCTACCACAGAAATTCCAAGAGTAATCAACGCGGCGATTCAACAACGTCGTCCAGTTCACATTCATTTACCTATTGATGTCGCACTCACAGAGATTGAAGTTTCAAAGCCATTCAAAGCAGAAGTAGAACCACAAAAAAACGTTCAAACTTATATCAATATGGTTCAAGACAAACTTGAATCGGCAACACAACCTGTCATTATTACAGGCCATGAAATAAATAGTTTCCATCTGCATAAAGAACTCGAACAATTCGTTAATCAAACTCAAATTCCAGTTGTTCAGTTATCTTTAGGTAAAGGTGCATTTAATGAAGAAAATCCTTATTATATGGGTATCTTTGATGGTTCAATAGCAGAACAAGATATTCAAGATTATGTCAATCAAAGTGATGCCATTTTGAATATTGGTGCTAAATTAACAGATTCTGCAACAGCTGGGTTCTCATATCAATTTGATATTAATGATGTGATTATGCTAAATCATAATGAATTTAAAATTAATGATACATGCATCGAAGCATTTTCATTACCAAATATATTAAATGGTTTAAATAAGTATATTCACTACAAAAATACTAATGATTTCCCACAATTCGAGAGACCACAAGCACATAATTATGAACTTAGTGATCAGCCATTAACTCAAGAGACTTATTTCAATATGATGCAAGATTTTTTACAACAAGATGATATTTTAATCGCTGAACAAGGTACATCATTCTTTGGTGCTTATGACTTAGCCTTGTACAAAGATAATACTTTTATCGGGCAACCATTATGGGGTTCTATCGGCTATACACTACCAGCAACGTTAGGAACACAAATTGCAAATCCATATCGTCGAAACATTCTATTAATTGGTGATGGCTCACTACAATTAACTGTTCAATCATTATCTACAATGATTCGTCAACATTTAAACCCTGTAATATTTGTAATTAATAACGATGGTTATACAGTTGAGAGAATGATTCATGGTATGAAAGAACCTTACAATGACATTCGCATGTGGGATTACAAATCATTACCTTCTGTATTTGGTGGTGACAATGTTTTAGTTCATGATGTAAATACTTCAGAAGAACTCATGCTCACCTTTGAAAACATTAAATCTAATAGTGATCGCATGCACTTTGTAGAAGTGAAAATGGCTGTTGAAGATTCACCAGCTAAATTAAGTAATATAGCTAAAGCATTCGCATCACAAAACAAATCATCTTAATATCTTTTTAAAATTCTATAATATAAGCAATTCAAACACCCGTATGATTCTCTAGTTATACGGGTGTTAAATATATCTTTATAGAAGTTGAAACTTAAAAAATGACGTTTCCCGTGAAACAACATTCATTTAACGTTATATTTTATATCAATTAAAAGTAAAATGTATAAATAATCACAAACATTGATGACTCTAATAAATCATTCTTAAGACGCCTTTTTTAATGAACTCAATCATATCTTTAGCCATTGCTATAGTTTTAGAATTTGTTTTAACTTCCGAGTTAAAAATTCCAAATATACAAATAAGCCTGCACATTCTTTAATGTGAGGCTTACTTTGCTTATTTATAAACTTCGATTATCTAAAAATTGTTGATCAATGACTGAACGTGTAATATCTCGTAAGTGATTAGGGGCCATTGTTGAATCATATCTTTGATTTCGTCCATGATGAGCCGCATCATTATCATTATAATCATCTAGCATCATCACTTTAAAGTTCGACTTAAGGAACCGGTTTTGGTGTTGAGTTAATTCGTAATAATTCACCATACTTCTCCACTTCACATCTTGAACTTGAAACTGTTTATCTTTCTTACTAATTTTAAAATCTATTCGGCCTAATAAATCATTACTTTCATCCCCTGTTGACTGACCGTTCAAGAAATTTCCTAAAGAATATGCTACGAGTGTACGATTCCCTTCTCTACCATCAACCCATTTTACTGGTTGAATCACATGAGGATGTGTACCTAAAACTACATCAACACCTGCATCAGCGAAAATTTGTGCATATTTTTTTTGAGTGGCGTTAGGCTGATGCTTACCTTCATTACCCCAATGTGCTGAAACAAGTACTACATCACTTTGTTGTTTGGCTTTCTTAACATCTTGCTTAATTTTATTTTCATCAAACGTATCTACCGTATAATCATGAGTTGGTTGATGATCGTTTGTACCAAATGTGTAACTTAATAAAGCAACTTTCACACCTTTAATTGTTTTAATAGGAATTTGACGGTGTGCTTGTTCTGATTCATATACACCCGTGAACAAAACTTGATCTTTAAATTTGTTCCAAGTATGAATATGATTTCTTACACCTTGCTCTCCTTGATCTAAGGCATGATTGTTTGCACCGTTTATAAAATTAAAGCCTGTATCTACTAAATCCTGAGCAATACTACTCGGTGTATTAAAGTTTTTAAATCCTGAATAAGGCCTATCATCCCCACCTAATGGTGATTCTTGATTAACAAAAGAAATATCTGCGTTTTGAATGTCTTTTCTTACTGGTTGATACATGGGTTTAAAATCAAAACTATTCCCCGTAATTTGTGCATCTTTATATACAACTGGGTGAATTAAATTATCACCTACAGCAACAACACGTATCGTTTTATTTGCATTTTGTTTATTACCAAAAGATTGATTAATCGTACATCCACTAACAACTATGAAAAACGTAAATAATATCATGGTATACACTAAATATTTAGATACTGTTTTCATTTTTTAATACTTTATCCCCTTTTATAAACTTTTGTATTTATTTTCATCATATCTCTATTAACTTTAATAAACAATATATGATATGTGAACATGTTAATTTTAATAAATAACTATAGTTGCCTTACCTGTCATCTTGATTAACTGTAACACCGAACAAAATCAATAAGAGAAGAATACTAAGACGAGTAACAATTTTTTATATTCGTTTAATAAGATGTCCGCCTAAATATCCAAATTCAACCCTTTGTATCATTACTGGACAAACCACTCAATCGCACGTTTAATAGCTCTATCCCAATAAGCATAATCATGATCTCCTGGACCATCTTCAAACTTATAAGAAACCCCTTTTTTATTTAATGTCTCAATAAATTGAAGGTTATCATGATATAAAAAGTCTTCTTTACCACACATGATAAACAATTCAGGAATATCTACATTAGCATCGATGGCTTGATCAAGTAAGTAGTACGTATCGAGTTCTGTACCTTTAATTTGACTATCTCTTCCGGTGATAGCTTGTGGAGAGAAATCAATCCAATCCAAATCAATGAGTCGCTGTGCTTCAAAAACTGCTGAAAGTGGTGCAGCTTTAGCAAATTTATCACTTTGAGTTAGCGCAAATTTAATCGTTCCATAACCGCCCATTGAATGTCCTGCAATAAAATTATCTTCTCTTTTTCTAGAAAGTGGTAAAATTTGATGTACGTATTCGTAAATTTCTAATATGTAATCATAGTAACTATGTCCATATACCATATTTGCATAGCCACTATGATCGACGTTAGGCATTATAATCGCAAGTTGATGTTCATTTGCATAACGCTCGATACTTGTATATCTTATGTAAGTTGTTTCATCGCTAGACAATCCATGTAATAACAACATTGATTTCAATTGTTTCGCTGTTCTTGAACTATCAAAGAATGTTACATCCTCCGGTAAAATAATCGTTAAATTTTGATGCATTCCTATCGTTGGTGAATTGTAATTCATTGTTATTAAAGCCATATGTGTCACTCCTCTACTGTATTATCTATTATTTTACTTATTCTTTTTATCAATTTATAGAAAAAACGCAACTTTGACTATAGATTATATAAATTTCTATACTTTCCAATGCGGAACTAAAATTTTATTCTCTATATTAAACAAGTTGATTTACTATAGATTGTCTAACCTTTAAATATGATGTATTTCTAAAGCAATAAATCATGAAATAAAAAAAAACGATAGTGAATGATTTCATAGAAACCTATTCGACCATCGTTTGTCTTCAATTATGTATGAGTGATACGCACACATTATAAGTCTTTACTAACCAACCAATTTTTACTGTTTTTAAAGAGTATTTTTTCTTCTCTAAGTTCATTTATGATATGACTCGTCGTTTCTCTAGATATTCCTGCCATATCACTCAATAACTGTATTGTCATAAAATGCTTAATTTCATAAAACTCATCATGATCATAACCTACTGTTTGACATAGGTAACGTAAAATCTTAGTCACGCGTTCTTTAGCTAGTTTACTCGTTAAAGCCATATTATATTCAATATGTTGACATTGTGTTTCGCTTAATAAGGAGAATAATTTCACAAAAATCTCTTCGTGATTTTTACATAAATATTCTATTAAATCTCTTGGTATTCCAATCATTTCACAATCTGTTAGGGCTGTACACATTTCATTAGGAACTTTATCTTGAAATAAGTTATTTAAAGGAAAGAGCACTTTTTCTCTATTCAAATATCGATATACATCACCATTCAAATTAAAGTTTTCTCTCATAATATTACCTTTTAAGAGTAGGTAAATATGCGTGGTTTCATCAGACGAATAGTAGACAATTTGTCCTTTGTTGTAATGTCTCACAAAACATTGACTTTTAAATGGCAGTAATACGCCTACAGGAATATTGATATAAGATGCTAATTGTTTAAAACTTTCATCAAGTTCATTTTCTCTACAAAACATTTGATTTCCAGTCATAAAAATAACTCCTTATTGCCTTAGACTATGGTCAAAGGGGACGCTATAATTTCTCCGATTTAAAATTTATTAGAATTCTGTATATACTACAGACAATATTTACTATGGACCACTGTTCTTATTATACCAATAGTTTAAATATCAAATATTTTATATACTCTTCTTTGTTTGATTTTTATCGATTAAACTCCCTTTATAACTCATGATTGATCAATATCTATAACATTTAAAAATATAAATTACATCATCGTAATAACCCTATCAATGCTAAAATAACGATAAGACTGAAGAAAATATAGTCAAATTGTGTAAGTCGCTTTTGATTATTTTTTTGAACAACTACATAGACGATAATCCCCGGAATATAGAGCAACATGGTAAGTAACAAATAATCTATACCTGACGCGTAAACCAGCCAAATTGCATAAATAGATGCTAGAATTCCTATAATCCATTGTTTAGGCGTTGCAGTTAACTTGTGTTCTATTGTATATTTCACCTGATAAAACGCACTGAACATGTATGGATAAAGTATAGCACTTGCCGCGAGAGAAAATGCAAAATGATAGGCACTTTTGGTAAACAGCATGCTAATAAGGAATATTTGAACTAATACATTAGTAATGAATAAGGCGTTCATAGGTGCCCCATTTTTATTTTCTTTTGCAAACCACTTAGGAAACAAACCATCTTTAGCTACAATAAAAGGCAACTCTCCGGCAAGTAATGTCCAACCTAGCCATGCACCTAATACTGAAATAATAAGACCAATATTGACAAATGTTGCTCCCCAATCACCAACAATATAAGCTAAAATTTGTGCCATTGATGGTGCCTCAAGTTTAGAAATATGATTTTGAATTACAATACCTTGTGCTAATACAGTCAGCAAGAAGTAAATGAGCAATACTGAAATAAGTCCGATAACAGTGGCAGTTCCAACATCTTTTTTATTTTTAGCTCTTCCGGAGAATACAACAGCACCTTCAATACCAATAAATACCCAAACTGTCACTAACATCGTACTTTTAACTTGTGACATCGTATTAGCGAAATGAAATGATAATGATCCATATCCATCCATTCCAAAGAAACCTATCCTGAATGTATTAAAATTAAAGGCTACAATCATACATATAATCACTAATAAGATAGGAATTAATTTTGTAATAGTAACAATACTATTGATTAAAGCAGCCGTCTCAACTCCTTTTAATATTAAAAAGTGCACACTCCACAATAATATTGATGCCACTATGATACTAGGAAATGTGTTGCCCCCTTTAAATATTGGAAAGAAGTTCCCTATAGAAGACATTAATAACGTTGCATATGCGACATTACCTAAAAAAGCTGAGAACCAATATCCCCAAGCACTTGCAAACCCTATAAAATCACCAAAACCCGCTTGAGCATAACTATAAATACCACCATCTAAATCAGATCGTTCATTAGTTAAGTTTTGAAAGACAAGCGCTAATGAAATCATTCCAATAGCAGTAATCAACCATCCAATTATAATTGCTAATCCTCCAGCGTGGCCTCCCATATCAGATTGAATATTGAAAGCACCGCCACCAATCATCGAACCTATAACAAGACCGATTAATGATGTTCGACCTAATCTTTTATCTCCTGTGTCATTCATATTCATTTCTCCTTTAGAAGGAGGGAGTGAAAACGTATATGCCTTTTAAAATACACATATATAGATGTATTACGGAAAGATATAGATGAGTAACGACACATCTTTGATAGTCATTGACCGAAGTTCTATATCATCCTCTCAACATGATTTTGAAAAAAGTTATTTTTATTATGTGACACTATTTGTAAAAATAAATATTCGTTTATTTAATAAAGCATACACGTGATCTTATCCCTATTTATTTTTCTTGTAGTAAATCTAGCCTAAAGTTGCTGCCATCACAGCTTTAATCGTGTGCATTCGATTTTCAGCTTGCTCAAACACTCTAGAATGCTCACTTCTAAATATTTCGTCTGTCACTTCCATTTCAGTTAAGCCATATTTTTCAAAAATATCCTGACCATATTCTGTTTGTGTATCATGAAAAGCTGGTAAACAATGTAAAAATATCGTATTGACTTTCCCGGTTAAATTAAACATTTTTCTATTTACTTGATAGTCTTTCAATAAATGAATACGTGTTTCGAATTCACTTTCTTCACCCATTGATACCCAAACGTCAGTATAAATAACATCTGCATCTTTGACGGCAGTATGAATGTTATCAGTCATCTTAACTGAACCTCCATAATTAGACGCTTGATCTTTAGCAATATTAAAATATACATCTCTTGGTGTTAATGATGAGGGTGTACAAATACGTACATTTACGCCAAGCATCGCACCCGCCACCATAAGCGAATGTGCAACATTATTACGTCCGTTTCCTACATAAGTTAGGTTGATGCCTTTTAAATATCCAAAATTTTCTTTAATTGTCATATAATCAGCTAACATTTGTGTAGGATGCCAATCATCAGTTAACCCATTCCATACCGGTACTCCAGAGAATTCGGCCAATTGTTCAACAGTTTTTTGGGAAAAACCTCTAAATTCAATTCCATCAAACATTCTTCCTAAAACTTTAGCAGTATCCTCAACAGATTCTTTTTTACCTAATTGAATATCATTTTTCCCTAAGAATTCAGGGTGTGCACCTAGATCAATAGATGCGACTGTAAATGCGGCACGCGTGCGAGTAGACGTCTTTTCGAAGAGTAAAGCAATGTTCTTACCTTCTAAATATCGATGTGGTGTGCCTTGTTGTTTATATCTTTTTAACGTCATAGCAAAATCGATTAGACCTTCAAATTCTTCACCTGTGAGATCATACTCTTTTAGCAGTGACTTACCTTTTAAATCGAAGGGTTTCTTGATGTTTTTCATGGGATGTGCCCCTTTCATTTTATAAGTCGCTATCAAATTTAATAGCATAAGTGAATGTATTTCGTGATGCTCAAGCTATATCTATTCAACACCCTATCTTATATCTATAGATCTTCTCTTATTAAAGGTTGACTCATACATCGAGGGCCTCCTCGACCACGTACAAGTTCACTTCCAGGAATTTCAATAACTTTGATACCATGCTCACGTAACAATTGATTAGAAACATAATTACGATCATAAGTTACAACCACACCGGGACGGATGCATAAAGTATTCGAACCATCATTCCATTGTTCACGAGCTCCGTCGATGATATCACCATTTCCAGTTGGTATTAATGTAATTTCATCAACATTGAGCACTTCTTCTAATGTTTGTTTAAGATGACTAGAATGTTGGATTTTGATATCTTCAGCTTTATCATCGTATTCGATAATAAAGATATTCATGTTTCCTTCTGATTTAAGAATTGCTGAATGTGTAGTGAATTTGTCGTAATCAATCATTGTACAAACAGTATCTAGATGCATAAATGTTCGACTAGTTGGAATCTCAATCGCCACCACCTTTTTAAAAGTAGATAACGGATCTTTAAAAATACGTCGTGCTAAACGTTCAATTGCTTGTGCAGAAGTACGTTCAGATATCCCTATTGCAAGTACATCTTTAGATAAAACCAGTTCGTCTCCGCCTTCGATGTTGAATGGGCAGTCACGATCCAACCATAAAGGAACATTCTCATCTTTAAATCTAGGATGATGTTTTAAAATATATGAAATGAAAATCGATTCTCTGCGTCTTGCTCTCCAAAACATGCGATTTACTGTCATACCTTTACCAATTGAAGCTTGAGGATCACGTGTGAAATATAGATTAGGCATTGGGTCAAGATAAAACGGATATTTATCATCCATGTACTCTACAAGGTGTGTCGATTCAAGTTGTATTTCTTCTTTGCGTACGCCAGCCATAATCTTATTAATTAATGCTTGATTTGACAAAGTTGAAAAGAGTTTTTTTATTTCTGTTTCATGCCCTAGGATAGTTTTTCTAGATTCTGCTAAAACGTCATCTATAAATTGCTCTCTGACATTTGAATCTTCTATACTTTGTGCTGCTAATTTTTCTAAATAAAGCACTTCTATTCCTTCATCTTGAAGAACTTGAGCAAAACGATCGTGCTCTTGTTGAGCTACCTTTAAAAATGGAATATCATCAAACAATAATCCATCTAAGTAATCAGGCACTAAGTTTTCTAATTCCTTCCCTGGTCTTTTAAGTAATACCGTCTTTAGTTTCCCGATTTCACTGTTAACTTGAATAGGTCCATTTGTCATACTCATTTCCTCCTTTTCTTCGCTACATTATCAGTATAAAACTGATTAATAACTAAGTTCGTGATGATTATCACATACTAAATGTAAAAAGTTTCGCAACATTTGGTTATTCAATACATAATTATGTTTGAATATACATTACTATTGCATACTTTCGTTGAAAAAATGAATATTTGAGTAATATGAACCTTTACATCTTTATGGATAAAAGTTTTTTATTCATAAATTTGAATAGTTAGTCAACTGACAACACTTATATTTATTGAGATAAAAAACACCTGATAAACGATGTATGCGCTTACCAGGTTATATTTATAATAAACAACTTTATAAATTTTTATGAATAATTATGATTAAATATTTTGTAATAGACATATTCAGCTATAGACTGGGAATGTGTAAGAATCATAATCGTATCATTACCACTTATCGTTCCTATAATCTCTTTCAATTGTAACTGATCAATATAATAATTTATGCTTTGTGCAAATCCTGGTGTCGTCTTTATTAGTATATACGATTCTTTAATCATAGTGTTAATAATTTCTGTTTCTATGTAATCATTAAGTTTTACTCTTGAGTCTAATTGAGACTGCTGCGTATGTAATTTATATTCATATTGATTTGCCTTCACAGGCAGGCGATAAATATGGAGTTCTCTTAAATCTCTTGCAATAGTAGTCATGCTATAACGTACACCAAAGTGATCATCAATGTAATCAATTATATCTGCTTTTTTATAAATGTGATTTTGCTTAACAATCATAGTTACTAAATCTTGTCGTTTACTCTTTTTCACTGAATGATCAACTCCTATAGATAACTAATTTATTTTAATTTATAAATTAAAATTTCTTTTTATTTAATTATACTTTATCATTTTATTGTTGATAATTATAAGAATTTTTATGTCGTTTGTGACAAAGTACGTAAACATACATTCAAATTTAAAATTAATTTGTTTATTTAACTATCATTTTATCTATATTTCCCCTTTTATTCTTATTAGGTTTTTTATACTCATTACTATGCAGGCACACTTACGCTAGACAAACCGTAGTCTTACCTCAAGTTAAAGTAAGCGGCTTTGTATTAGTTTAAAAATTCCTGAAGATTTTAGTTCACTCTTATGATGAAATAAAAAACCTGAGACAGTTAAGTTTGTCTCAGGCTGAGTCGAAATTAAGTCAACACTCATTTCGATTAAGGCTTTAAAAATTGTAAATATTTAACATTACTTCTTCTTTGTTAAGGCTCTTAAAAATTCATTTATAGATACTTGTTAACATATTTTTATTTTAAAACGGTACGCTTATACGCCAACACTGTCCCATGCTTGACCTACTTGTTGAGCAATACCGTCGCCATATAAATCAAATGCTGCTTGTTGTAATGATGCTTTGGCATCTTGGAAATCAGAATTTGAAGTTAAATAAACAGTTAACGCTCTATAGTAAATTTGTTCAGAACGTTGTTTACCAATACTACGAATTGTGTTGTAAGCTGCTTTGTTCGGAATACCTGAATTCGTATGTACGCCTCCATTGTCAGAATTTGTATAAACAAAATCATTCATATGAGATGGTTGTCCAAAACGCTCTGGATTAGATAAACTTCTTAAGGCATCTCCGCCTACGCCAGGTGTATAAACATCTTCACCCATTAAGAAATCTTCATCATCAACGAAGTAACCAAATACATCTGAAAAACTTTCATTTAATGCACCTGATTGAGAACGGTAAACAAGATTAGCAGTTTGCTGTGTTACACCATGTGTTATTTCATGTGCAACAACATCATTTGCACCAGACAGCGCTGTAAATGTACGTCCATCTCCGTCACCGTAAATCATTTTATCACCAATCCAAGCCGCATTGTTTCTGTTATCTTGACCTTGGAAGTTATTTACATGTGCGAGTGAAATAATTGGGCTACCTTGATTATCATATGATTCTCGGCCGAAAGTATCTTTATAATAGTCATACGTTTCTTTAGCATAATAATTTGCATCTACACCTGCACGTTGTTCATCATCAACAAAATTTCTATCTTTATCTTGCATTAAGTAAGCTTGACCAGTATTCGCATCGTAATTGTAAGCTGAAAGTGTACCTTGTTGAGTTAAATCTTGTAGTGCATAGCCACCGCTGACACTATTAATATTAATTTGTTTCATGTCACCTAGTACACCTTTACCTGTACCTGTAGTAGCTGCTTCTTTGATCATATTTAATTTATCAACCACTTGACCCGTTTCAGCGTCAATTTTCACATTCCAATGAGAAATTTTTGGTGAAGTTGTAATAATTTCTATGTTATAAACATATTTATTTTTTTCTCCATCAATCTCAACTTTATTGGTTTTGATGACATCACTTTTTAAGTTTTTAGCTTTTTGACGGTCAATTTTTATTGCTTCGAAAGCTTTATCTGTGGCATTTTCTTTACTTATCGATACTTTATTCGTAGGTTGAACTTTCTTAGCATCAGTATCACCATTGACAAGAACTACCTTACCCTCTTTATTCGTATGAACTTTTACTTCTTTGTCGGGTGCATACGTGTTGCCCACTTTCGGTTGCAATGTGTAATGCGTAAATCCTTTGTTATCTTTTTCAGTATCAGTGACCTTATAATCTTTGTAATGATTTTTTATATTTTCAGATTTTGGTAACTCTTTCAATGCGTTAGTTGCTTGAGATTCTTGGGTTACTTTCGCATCGATGTTTTGAGTTGCTGATACTTTATCCTTAGCGTCAACCTCCGTATTGACTAAAGGACTTGCCACAGTTAATGCGGCAATACTTGTAAGTGCGAATTTAGAAAAATTCTTCATTTTATTACCTCCTATAAATTAATGAAAAACAACTTACTATATAATAGTAATTAAAATTTTCTGAAAAGTAAATGAAAATTTCATTTAATTCACATAATTATCACTTATAATTTTTTTGTATAAATAATTTGTACAATACTTTAAAAATTTATGTTAAAATTTTAATTTAGAATTAATGTTATAATACACTTCAGTTAATTAAAATGAAATAAAATTAATTATTATATCAAATAGTTAAAACGTTTCACTTCAAATGCTATATTTTGAGAAATAGATTTAAAAAGTCGTCACTTTCTGAAGAAACAACAATTCTAGAACAATATGGTACGGCGTATTTTTTAAATACTGTTTAGTTTTACGATGTTATATTAAAAACACCCTCCAAGTTGAATATTGGAGAGTGTAACGTCACATCTTTATTACTCATTCTCTTCATTTAAATATGAAGTGATAAACTCTATATAGTATTCCACAAATTCTAAATAATTGGCTTTTTCTACGCACTCATTTATTTGATGAGGTCCATTTCCCGGGCCAAACATTAAAAATGGAAAATTTTCATCTTTTCCTTTTAATAAGTTGGAAGCATCAGTAACTGCTACAGTAGGAGTAACGATTAAATCTCTTTCGTTAGAAAAATGGCTTTTTGCAATATCAAACCCTAGCTCTACCAAGCGATTTTGACCTGTTGTTACTACAGGTTCTAAATCAAGATAAAGTTCTTGTGTCAAACTAGCACCATTTTGATTTGCTTGCTCTATATATTCATTAAATAGCGCTTTAACTTTGTTATTATTATATTCTGGTATTGTGCGTACATTAAATTCAGCTGTAGCAAAATCAGGTACTGAATTAACTTGTGTTCCCCCTTGAACAATACTATTAGTCATAACAAGTCCTTGAATAAGCTCTTGTGCCTTTTCCTTTGTTATATGGTTAGGTAGTTGACTTCCTAAATTATTTATCATATTTGAAAAATCTAAGGATTCACCTTTTACTGATTGTGTTATTTTTTCATATTCTTGATTTATATTTTGAATAAATTCTAATAAAGGCTTAATAGCATTTTGACCTAAAAATGGTAATGAACTATGTGAAGCACGTCCTTTAGATTTTATTCTAAAGTCCATTGAACCTTTATGTGCATACACCAAACTAGGAAATGATGGTTCCGCAATAAGTAATGCATCTAAATCATCAGCATATCCTTTTTCAAACAACTGTTGCGAACCAGATTGTTCCATTTCTTCACCCACTGTTGCCATGAATTTAATAGTTCCCTGTGTTAACTTACCACTTTCTTTAATTTCAATAAGAGCAATGGCTAAAGCTGCTAATCCAGATTTCATATCTGCAGCTCCCCTACCGTATAAATAGCCTTGATCCTCTGTGAGTGTGAAAGGATCATACGTCCAATGATCATGATTTCCCTCAGATACTACATCCATATGACCAGATATTCCTATAACTGGTTGACTTGAACCAACGGTTGCAATTAAATTTGCTCGACCATCTGTAACTGTATCAATATGTGAACGAATTCCATACCGATTAAATAGTTTTTCTAAGTACTGTGCAACCTCTAATTCATTGCTATTTACAGTTTTTATTGACACTATATCGGATAAGATTTTAACTCTTTCCTCATTAGATAATACGCGCATCGTTATTCCACCTTTCTTAATTTGTAAAACTTTTAATTTAACAATGTAAGTATAACTTTTATTCTATAATGTATCTCATTTATCTATATTGTTTACCTTACAATACTTATATTAATTGATTATAACAAGCATAATGGTTCAGTCATGACATCATGCTTAGACGTTAAACGATAATTCTAGCTTGTAATATATTACTAGAAAATTAAATATGGAATTTTTAATGTACTTTATAGAATAATTCTACTTACAATAAAAAAAGGATTATAATAAAATATAGTTGATAAAAAGGATGGAGGATATACGCTTTGAAAAAATTTTTAGCTACAATAGTGGTAATCATTCTTATATGTGCATTGGGCTTTTCATTATATGCAGCTATTAACCACCATACGAATTCTAATAAGAATGATGAAAAAATAGAACACAATCGCAAAAACAAACAAAATGATACTTCAAATCAGATTCGTGATACTCATCAACACCAAGACCAAACGCAACCAACAAATAATGACTATAACAACGAGAATCAATCAGATACTGAACAACCAGCACAACAACCTAATTACCATCAATACCCAAATAATAATCAACAGTCTGGTTCAAATAAAAATAACTCTTCAAAAAATAACAAACAGAAACCGAATCAGAACAAAACTAATCAATCAGATCATCAACCAGCACAATCAACACCACAACAGTCGTCACAACCTAATCATGATCAATCTGATTCACAACAAAATGGCAACTCAAACAATAATTCCAACAATCAAAATCATGGAACAAATGATAATCAGAATAAAAATCGTTAATCATATGACAAAGCTTATGCATGTATCAAATTACATTGTATAAGCTTTTTATTTTTTTATTCGAATATGTTTGAAAATACTATAAAATCGATTTAACTAATATGTGAAAAATGTTATATTTGTTTAATACTTTTATAAATTCTATTTATATAATTTATAAATTAAGTTAAAATGAAAGTAACTAATCTTATATTGAGGTGTATCATGAGAAAACTGATATCTACCATTATCGTTTCAACATTATTAATTGGAGGATGTTCCACAGTGCATAAAGAAGCAAAACATTCATCACAATCAATTCCTGAAGAAGTTCCCGCAAGTCAATACAAAGGTCAAGGTTTCCAACCAGTAGCTGAAAAAAGTGCTATCGCACATGCGAAAAAACATCGTGAAGAATACGAAAAACTTGGTGAACAATTTTTTAAAGATAATTTTAGCCTTAATGTTAAAGCCACAAATGTTGTAGGAAGTGGTGATGGCGTCGAAGTCTACGTTCATTGCGATGATCATGACATTGTGTTTAATGCAAGCATCCCTTTTGATAAGGAAGCAATACATGAAGAAGGCTCCATGCGAAGCAATGATAACGGAGATACCATGAGTAATATGGTTGGAACTGTGTTAAGTGGTTTCGAATATAAAGCACAAAAAGAAAAATATGATAACTTAACAAAGTTCTTTAAAAACAATGAAGAAAAATATCAATATACCGGTTTTACTAAAGAAGCAATACATAAGACACAGAATGTTGGATATCAAAATGAGTATTATTATTTAGCAGGTAACGTTACTAATATTAATAATTATAGAAAATATTATGAACCTTTAATAAAAAAAGATTCTAAGAGTTTCAAAGAAGGCATGAAAAAAGCAAATGAAGCAACAAATTTCAAAGCCAAAGTTGAAGTCGTTTCAACATTATTCAGTACTAAATCTGATTTTACTAAAAATAACTCTAAGAAAGATTTATTATTCTTAAGTGATGATTTATATCATTACAAAGAAAAACCTGAAAACACAAACATAACTTTACAATTAAGTGAACCAAAAATTAATTCTACACGCGCATTTTATGATGCTAATGACCCATTAGAATATGGAGTGCATAAACATGAATAAAATCAATGATAGAGATATTGCTGAATTAAATAGCTTTTGGGCTTATCAAGATACAAAAAAACTGAAAACATTTTCAGTAAATGACAAGAATTTTAAACAAGTTGGAGGGTATGAAGATAATAATAATCAAAATATTAATGGTGCAGCAGATATCAAAGTTTACGAGTTATTAGATAGATACGGTATACCTTCGGGTGAACAATTTATAGTATTTCAGGGCACTGATAATAATGAAACTATTAATCCTAACAATCCTTTGAAAGGTAAACTTGCAGATGATTGGCTTCAAAATATAAAATTAATGAACAATAATAATAAAAGTACTGCTTTAATTAAACAAAATCAGAGTTTTATAAATAAATACAATAAAAAAATAAATGATGCTAAAAAATTAAATTCTGATGAATTTTATATAAAATACGGAGAAGAAAGAGAACGATTTAAAGATGTAAAAATAGTTAATAGTGGTGGAAATTCTCAAGGAGCAGTTGGTGCTAAATTAGCAGGTGTTAAAAATCCTAATTTAAAAGTAGTTACGACTGATCCTGCAACCTTACCTGAAGCGTCTTGGAGAGGCACTAAATCTAAAAAACATAATAATATTATAAATTATCATAGCACTTATGATATATTGTCTTGGGTTCAAGATCCGGTATTTAAAAATAATCCCGGGAAACGTGTAGACCTTAAAACCGGTGTGCCTACTCTTGAAGGTCTTGCTGATAGTCATTTAGGTTATAAAAGAGAATTTAATAAAATAAATAACACATACAAAGATATACCTGTTAAAAAGATAAAATCTGTTAAGGATACGGATACTAAAAAAGGCAAATCAAAACCTAAAACGATTAATATTACTTTAGACATGGACGGCCGAATCCCAATAAATGTCTGGACAGGAGAATCTATTTCTCGTTCTGGTACTGGCACATTAATTAAATTAGATATTGAAAAGTTAGAAAATCTCCATAATTTAGTAACTGGTGAAACAAGTAAAATGTTATCTGAATGTGTTAAATTTCTAAATGAAAGCTTTAATATATCTCAACATGAAAACAATAACTTTAGTAATCGTAAGCATAAACTTAAAAGTGATTTCATTGATAAAATATGCCTTGATTCCTTGGAAAACTTATGTAATTCCATTAAACACAAACGACAGTCTTTTGAAGAAGCGATTGATCAAGTACACAAAGTTATCGATCCTATAATTGGCTTAATACCTTCTATAGGTCTTAAATCACTTGAAGAATATATTTCTGAAATAGTCCGTAATTTAGAAAAGGGTATCGAAGCAATTCACGATACACTTGAAGCAAAAATCCAAAAAATATTTCAAAATTTGGATAATGATTTTCACGATGGTGTAGCTGAAGAAATGATGAAGCATCTTCAAGTGGTATCTAGAAATATTTTACAAGTAAAACAACAAAATGATATTTATGGTCGTCAAATAGCAGATATTAAAAATATCATGTCTCAACAAGATGCCACTATAATGGATGGTAATACTAATATAAGTTATAGTGGTGAAAATATGGTTTACGGTTCAATCGAATCTTCCAATTACTTAACTCGTAAAATGTCAATTTTAAAAGATCATATTGATAAGGGCATAAAAGATTTAGCAGAATATGTAGAAGAGTTATATAACGAGTATTTCAAACCTGTTAAGGATGATATCGATAAAACAGTTACTGCACTTACAAATGCGAAATTAAGTATATATTCTATTAAAACAATGTTGAAAAACCCAGCTATTATTACTGCATTGAAAGCTTCTCCATTTAGTCCTTCAATTGTAATTTCTGCACTTGAAAGATTAGTAGGTGAAATAGATAAGTGGGTATCTCTATTAAATGATTTGAAAGTTGCGTCGCCTATTCTCGAAAATCACTTAGATGATATTATAGAAAATGCGAAACCTACGATTGTTAATATGATTTTTGAACCAAGTCATTATGACGATATGTTTATTTTAAATACTCAAGCTCAAGCGCGTTTAGATCAAATGGCTCAACAATTTGAAGTAGTGTGTAATGGGTTGAATGAAAATGCTGGGCAAGCCATCAAAACTATGGATGAATCAGCATCAGTGATACGTTCGAATATGTCAAAAGTAAATGCGCAATTAGAAAAATTAGCTGTATATTAATAAAAAAGATGTATGTGAGCACACTTTTCACATACATCTTTTTTATCTTCATTCTTTTATATGATAAAAATTAAAATCACTATGTTTGTTTAAATGATAAAGCAATAAACAAATCAAAGTATCAATCATTGTTTACCTAAAGATTATCCAATATTTGCAATTGCTAGATTTCATGTCGTTTCTGGATTTGAGAGTGAATATTTTTCTAAGCGCATACCTGTTGTAAAAGATATGCCACAATATATCACGCCATCAATTTTAAATTTAATTACTAATTATAAATATTGACCATTTTCTAAGCGGTTAAAGTACCTTAAATAGCTTAAGTTATTTTTACAGAATAGAAGAATGTTAATGTTTGATAATTAAAAAAGTTAATTCTAGAAATTTAAAATCTCTAGAATTAACTTTACTCAACTTTTTTATATCTCATTGATATTTATCTTAGTGGAATCTCATACCACCGTCAACGATGATTGTTTGGCCAGTAATATAATCTGAATCGCTACCTGCTAAGAAGCTTACTACATTAGCTACATCTTCAGGTTTAGACAAGCGTTTTAAAGCAATTTGATCTGTAAATTGTTTCCAACCCCATTCCATTGGTTGGTTATTTTCCTCAGCAAGCTTTTCAGCGATACCTTTCATCATTGGTGTTTCAACAATACCAGGTGCGAATGCGTTGACTGTAATATTTTTCTCAGCTAAATCACGTGCTGCTACTTGAGTTAATCCTCTAACAGCAAACTTAGTACTACTGTATAGAGATAAGCCTGCATTACCTTCAACACCTGCTTGAGATGTGGCATTGATAATTTTACCGCCATGTCCTAATTTATCAAATTGTTCAATTGCAGCTTGGATGCCCCAGAATACACCACCTACGTTAACACCTACAACTTGATTAAATTGTTCAGGTGTTACTGATTCAATTGGTGTCATTGGACCAAGACCAGCATTATTAACTAGGACATTTAAATCGCCAAAGTGTTCAACGACTTGATTTAACACACTAAATACTTGATCACGATTTGAAACGTCTGCTTTAAAAGCAACTGCTTTTTGCCCTTCTTTTGATAATTTTTCAGCTGACTCTTTAGCTACCGCTTCATTAAAGTCTACAAGCGCGATGCTATATCCATCTTCAAATAGACGCTCAGCAATTTTCAAGCCAATACCTTGTGCTGCACCTGTGACAACGGCTACTTTTTTTGAGTTACTCAACAAAACCACTCCTCAATATTTCTTAATATTATATATTTAAATTATCATAATTTGTGCAATTTGATGTGAAGATATTGTGAATAAATGCACAATTTTATTAACATTTAATTTTCAATGTTCATCTATTGCAATTAATTAAATTACAAGAAGTCGCAATATTCCAAATTCCTAGTTCTCAATTTTATTTTGTTTTTAAAGAATTTGTTAAAATTTCTCAACTCCATTTACATGTATCTACATGTATGTTAAAAATAGTTATGTAAGCGTATCACAAACAACAACAAGGGAGGATTATATTATTATGTCAGGTATCGTTGAATCATTACATAACGCTGTAAACGCTGGTTTACACGTAAAACAAGATTGGGTAGACATGGGATTCGGTATTGCAGATACAGTTGCAAAAATCGTTGATCAAGTTTTAAAATTTGTTTAATTCAAAATAGCATATGAAACCTCATTGTTTCTAAATACCATAAAACAAGGCTGGGATACATATCATGTCCTAGCCTTGTTAACATATTAGTAGTTGTAGATGCTAATTAAGTTGAACAAGTGACTATACTGTACTATTCATCTTAAAATATTAATTCTATAACCTTTTTAGAATTTATCATTTTAGCCCTCTATTTCTCTGACAAAATCATTTGTTCTAATACTCCACCATCATACTGGACCATTAACTTTCACTCTTAAGCGAACTGATTTCCACATGGTTTAAAGTGAAGCAATTTTTATTAGAGATATTAATTTCATCTCTTTACCACTTAATATATATCGAACTCAAATCTAATTTAATTCAAATTTTACTTTTTAATAATTGATGTCCACTATTCTAAAAATATAACTTAATTATAAATAACGACTTCTTATAATTGTAATTAAGATGATGGTAATATTTTTCACGTTTTCCCCATATTGATTGTGTTCAATTTTAATAATAGAATTAAAGTAAATCATTGAAGCGTTTTCTCAAAGTTTATATAGAGAAGAGTGATTAATCGTGATCGATAGACAAATCAAACTCATCAAATTGTTATTAAATTATACAGATACGTATATAAGTGGCCATGATATTGCCAAACAGTTAAATGTATCTAATAGAACTATTCGTAATGATATTAAAACTATACATACTACATTTCTAAATGAATTAATTTTAAGTGTACAATCTAAAGGTTATCTGCTAAATACATGGCTTTATACACCTAATGAGATACAATCTGCTTTAGAATCAGTTATTGTAAAAGAGAATAAATTACTTGTCACAATTGCTTATAGGTTATTTATGGAAAAGCATACATTCACTATCAAAGAGCTATCTTCAACTTACCATTTAACAAAATCAAAAGTGATTGATTATATAACACGTATACAAACGTGGGCTATAAAATTTGATATTTATTTATCAATTAAAAAGAAGCAAGGTATCATGATCGATGCGAGTACAACGAGTATCAGTAATGCTGTACTTCATATCAACCAACTTACAGACGATGACTTTAAAGTTGAAAACCTTATTTTACAAGAGTTACCTCAAGCCCATACTAGAAAAATAAAGCAAATTATCTCAAAGCATATAGATAATCATCAATTATCAACTTCTGAAAATAAAATACAACAATTACTTGTGCATCTAATTTTAATTATCAAACATTCTCAACCAGAGGAAGAAGATTGGAGCACTGATTCAGAATCTTTAACTATTGCGAAAAAGTGTATAAAAGATATCAACGAAACGCTTGGATATCAACTTAACAATAAAACAAGCGAATGCTTTTCCTTTTTTATTAGCTACCATTACAATAAGTTTGATTTAGGGGTCCAACAACTATTTATCCAAAGTTATATCGATCGCCTCGTTGAATTAATGGAGCAACATATTGGTTTTCCCTTTTCACAAGATACAATTTTAAAAGATAATATGAACGTTCACTTTAGTCGTACATATTTGCGATTAATGCGTCATGTGTATCTAAATAATCCATTAACAAGTCAAATCAAACGACTATATCCCTTTGTCTTTAATACACTATATGATAGTATTCGACAATTATCACAAGATACAAATATCCAATTAAGTGAAGACGAGATTGCCTTTTTAACTATACATTTTCAGTCTTCTATCGAACGTCATAAGTCATCACATATTCATGTTGTAATTGCTTGTTATTATGGTTTAGGCATCTCAACGTTACTCGCTGAGAAAATCAAACAACTTAATCATGCAATACAAATCGTAGATACATTAAAACTTGAAGATATTAACGACTATCATTTTGAAGGGATTGACTTATTAATTACTACTCAAGACTTTGATACAAGACAACTTTTACAAACACCTAAAGTCATACAAGTATCACCTTTATTTTCAGATGAGGATGCTAAAAAAATCGAATTCTTTATAAAAGCCATGCAAAACCCATTATCAAAAGATGATATATTATCAAAAATTCAGTTGAGTGTTGAGTCCAATTTCAAACTGAATCATTCAAATCACATTCTTCCAATTTTTGAGAAATCCAAAGAAATTTTAGATTATCATCATGCAACTCTAGATGGCTATATAGAAAGTGCCATAGATCGCGAAAAACAATCCTCAACATATATAGGTAAAGGGATAGCACTCCCGCACGGCAACCCTGAAAAAGTACTAAAATCACACATGATTATATTTAAACCTTCTCAACCTATAACATGGAAACAACATAAAGTTAAACTTGTTTTCTTTTTAGCAATGAGTAAAAAAGATTTAAATATTAACCGTAAAATTATACAAACAATTGCTCAATTAGAAGAAGATGACATCCATCAATTATGTCTTTTAGATGATTTACAACTAAAAAACACTTTGTATGCACGTTTTAAAGAATAATTGCCACTATTGACGGCAATTATTCTTTTTTATGCTTAAATGTATGCGTTTACAATTATTGTTAGGAAAAGGAGCGTGCATACTATGAAAATACTTGCAGTTACATCATGTCCAAATGGAATTGCTCATACATATATGGCTCAAGAAAAATTAGAACAAGCGGCAAAAGATATGGGCGTTGATATTAAGGTTGAAACTCAAGGAGGCCTCGGAGCAGAAAATGTGCTCACTTCTAAAGAAATCAAAGAAGCTGATGGAATCATCATTGCTGCCGATAGACAGGTAGATTTATCAAGATTTAATGGTAAACCTCTCATCAATGAAAGTGTACGTGAAGGTATTCATAGACCTAAGGAATTAATACAGCGTGTGATTGACCAAGATGCACAAATTTACCATGATCAAAATATTTCTACAAATATGTCTAGAGACCAGGAAGAATCTCATAAAAGTAATATTCAAATGGTGTATCAGCATTTAATGAATGGTGTATCCTTCATGGTGCCATTTATCGTCGTTGGCGGTTTACTCATAGCTATTGCCTTAACTCTTGGAGGACACACCACTCCAAAAGGATTAGTTATCCCCGAAGATTCATTTTGGAAATCTATTGAAAATATTGGTAGTTTATCGTTTAAATTTATGGTTCCCATCCTTGCAGGTTATATCGCGGTGAGTATTGCTGATAAACCTGGTCTTGTTCCAGGTATGATTGGTGGTGCCATTGCTGCAGATGGTAGTTTATATGGAAGTGAAGCAGGAGCCGGTTTCCTTGGTGGTATCGTCGCAGGTTTCTTAGCGGGCTATATTGCAAAATGGATTAAACAGATTAAAGTTCCTAAAGCTATGGCCCCTATTATGCCTATCATTATTATACCTATTCTATCTTCATTAATAGTTGGTCTCATTTTTATATTTGTAATAGGCGCACCAATTTCGAATATTTTTGGTGCATTAACATCATGGTTAAAAGGAATGCAAGGGGCTAACATCATTATTCTTGCTCTTATTATTGGCGCGATGATTGCTTTTGATATGGGAGGTCCAGTTAACAAAGTAGCATTCTTATTCGGTTCTGCATTAATTGCTGAAGGCAACTACACTGTGATGGGAATGGTGGCTGTTGCAGTATGTACACCACCGATTGGTTTAGGTTTAGCAACGTTTGTTCGTAAACACCAATTTAATAAAGCAGAACAAGAAATGGGTAAGGCATCATTTACGATGGGATTATTTGGTATCACTGAGGGAGCAATCCCTTTTGCTGCACAAGATCCTCTAAGAATCATTCCAGCTAATATGATTGGTGCAATGATTGCTTCAGTGATAGCGGCCATTGGAGGTGTCGGTGATAAAGTTGCTCACGGAGGTCCTATTGTCGCTGTACTAGGTGGAATCAGTAACATTTTATGGTTCTTTGTAGCTGTTATTGTCGGAAGTCTAGCAACCATGTTGACAGTCTTGTTATTTAAACGTCACACCCCTGCTACAACAAAAAGCAGTAGTGGAAATGATACTTCTGTTGGAACTGACAATGTATTTTCTGATGACCAATCTACTAATCACACTACACAATCCTCACATCATATAGTGTTCGATAAATCACTCATTGAAATTACCAAGGAACCAATGACAAGAGATCAAGCGATTGATAGATTACTTACAAAGTTATGCCATCGTCATTACATTACGAATATAGAAGAGGTAAGAACCGCAATCCTTAAACGAGAAGCTGAGTCAACAACTGCTATCGGAATGAACGTTGCAATACCACATGCTAAATCTCATGCAGTTAAACGTCCTATCGTCGCTGTATTAAATCATAAAGCAGGTGTAGAGTGGGAAAGTCTAGATGAATCAAATCCTCAGCTCATTTTCCTTATAGCTGTTCCCAATGATAATAACGATACACATTTAAAACTGCTACAACGTTTATCACGAACGCTCATGAAAGATAATACGCGTGATGAGTTAATTCATGCTCAAAGTCGTGATGAAATATTTAATATCTTAAAAGAGATATAAAGGAGCGTATGACAAATGGTACTTTTTCTTCAACCCGTATTTCAAGAACGTTTATGGGGTGGCACCAATCTCACTCAATTTGGTTACGATATTCCGAATAATTCTACGGGTGAATGCTGGGCAATTTCCGCACATAAAAACGGTCCCAACACAATTCTTAACGGAAAACATAAGGGGAAATCTTTAAAACAAGTTTGGGACGAGGATAAAGCACTTTTCGGAAATGACTCACGTAAAGATTTTCCACTCCTCACTAAAATTCTAGATGCACATGATCGTTTGTCAGTACAAGTACATCCTGATGATGAATATGCACTTAAACATGAAGGCGAATACGGTAAAACTGAATGTTGGTATATTTTAGACGCTCAACCTGGTGCTGAAATTATCTATGGTGTTAATGCTACAAGTAAAAATGAACTTGAACATATGATTGATCATCATGAATTCGACTATTTATTTAAACATGTACCTGTTAAGCCGGGTGACTTCTTTTATGTACCAGCCGGTACAGTTCATGCTATTGGTTCCGGAATACTCATTTTGGAAACCCAACAATCCTCAGATACAACATATCGTATATACGATTATGACCGAAAAGATAAAAATGGTCATACGCGTGAATTACATTTAAACCAAAGTAAAGATGTTATTGATATCACTACAACTGAACCTAATACAACACCTAAGACTGAAATGATAAATGGCAATCAATACACTCAATTTGTTGCTAATCATTTCTTTACGGTTGAAGAATGGTCTATCAAAGACATATTAGATTTTCAAAAACCACACACTTATTGCTTAGTGTCAATGATTAACGGCCACGGGCAAGTTTCAATCAATAACGAAGTATATAAAATCGATAAGGGTGATCATTTTATTTTAACTTCTGAAGATCAATATATTAACTTTGTTGGTAATATGGATATAATAGTCAGTTTTAGTAAAGATGAGGCATCTTAAATAAACGTGTTGCATCAATTTTTAATTTAAATCAATTGAATAAAACATCATGTTACTTGAACTGACTTAATCATAGATTTTTCTTTCATATAAGAGAAGCATCGATAATTACAACTGTGCCTGTTTCTATAGCAATAAAATCTGTCACTGTTAAACTTAGGATAAACAAAAACGGTTATCCACCTTCTGTTAAGGTGAATAACCGTTTTTTAACTTATCTTTCTAAGATAAGAACAATACAACATGTTTTCCTGTAAGTATCATTTTAAATCATACTGTTCTGACATTAATTAAGTAAAATCGTTGATCTTTATTCAGTTACTTTACTTTCGTCAGCTTTTTCAGCAATTTTACGGATAATAGGGTCAGTCACAGGTTTCAAGCAATAACCTACAACCATGAATCCAATTCCGAATAAACCTAAAATAATCACTTTCGTAATCAGTATCTCTGGAACTATACCTCCAACTGTTTCACGTAATGCGTCGATAGAATACGTGAATGGTAAATATGGAGATATCGCTTGGAAGAATTCTGGCGTTGTTTGAATTGGGAATGTACCTCCTCCACCAGCAATTTGTAACACAAGTAAGATAATAGCAACAGCCTTACCAGGGTTACCTAACAATGATACAGATGTGTAAATGATCGAGTTAAATACGAGTGAACTAAACACGGCAACAGAGACAAATAATATCGGTGATTCTATCGATGCTTTAAGGATAACTAAATCACCGATAGATACTATTAATGCCTGTATGATACCTAATAAGAAAAAGAAACCAGATTTACCAAGATACACTTGTCTCTTCGTCATAATAGGTTGTAAGTGTTCGTGTTTGTTATCCACAGATAATAAGCTAACCATTAATAATCCTCCAACCCAAATAGACAATGCAGTATAGAATGGCGTCATACCAGAACCATAATCTTTTACTGGGAACACATCTGTCGTTTTTTTATTAATAGGGTTAGCAACAATATCCGCCTGTTTCTTCAAATCATTTTTCAGTGTATCTATTAACTTATCTACAGCATCATCTTTATCTAACTTTTTGAAGATTTTATTTGCTTTTTTCAAGTCTTTCTCAACATCTGGCAATTTATTTTCTGAGAAATCGGCAAGCGAAGCAAGTGCTTCTTTAGCTTGAGGCTGTTTCTCGTTTAATAAATCTACAGCATTATCATAACGGCTAAATAAAGATGGTATTTTTTGGTTTACAGACTGTGTTACATTAGCTAATTCTCTCTCTAATCCAGGCAAGTCATTACGTACAAAGTCTGCGGCTTTCGCGACATCTTTTTTAGCTGTTGGGAAGTAAGCCTGTGCAGTTCGCATTGCATTTATATATGCGTTTTCGATTGCTGGCAATGCAGTTTGAATCGTATCAATTCTCTTTTTACCGCTATTTAAAATATCTTGACCAGCGTTAATCACTCGGTTAATAGTATTTAATTTAGACTGGATTGTTGATAATGTATTTTGACCTTTATTAAGTTGATCAGTAATCTCATTAGAAACAGCTAGTAAATTACGATTAAGTTCTTTTTTAATGTAATTTCGTAATGTATCTAACCTTTTATTTAAGTTAGGTAAGTCACGTAATACATTGACTGCTTCTAATTGTCCAGAGCTACCATTTGACAATGCATCTATTAATTGATTGGTACTTTTTAAATTATCATTAATGCTATTGTTTGCTTCTTTCACTTGCTTAATTTCATTAGATAAATCAACATGTTCACTTTTTTCCAACTCTGACAAGATATCTATAAATTGTTGATTATACTTAGATGCGTTTTCTAAGCGTGATTTTATATTTTTTAATGGTTCTTTAAACTCTGATGGTTTATCTGAAGCGATGACACCATATGCTATATTTTTTAATGACTTAATGTCTTGTTGGGTAGCTTGTGCTTGTTGATCTGTTTGATTAGATAATGATAATAAAGCTTCTGTTAAAGCTGTATTCATTGATTTTACATCACTGTTAGATAAAATGTTATCACTGTATACGGGTTGATTCTCACCTGATTGACTCACAGGTACTGTTTTAATGTTTGAATGACTCTTCCCTTCCGAATGAGATGATTTTATAGCGCTTTGGGGTGTAGTTGATGCTTGATTTCTTAAATTTTGATTTGCTTGGTTGTTCACATCTTGAGCGCGACCCGCTGATTCTTGATAGTCTCCCACTCTCGCTTTAGCTTGAGTCAAATAACCTTTTGCATCATTTAACTGACCGCTCGCTGCATCAATACCTTCACTTGCAATATCAACACCTCTATTGATTCTAGGGA
Source organism: Staphylococcus sp. HMSC34G04 (assembly GCF_001838765.1). Taxonomy (NCBI): domain Bacteria; kingdom Bacillati; phylum Bacillota; class Bacilli; order Caryophanales; family Staphylococcaceae; genus Staphylococcus; species Staphylococcus sp. HMSC34G04. Next base: position 143,809 of record NZ_KV838710.1, on the reverse strand, counting down.
ATTGTGCTGGAACATCATTAGCAGCAACATTTAAAATTCTTTCAATATTAGGCATGTAGCTATCAAGTGCAAGAATCAACTTAGCCCTTTCATTAAGCGCCGGAATAGACGAATTAACAGCATTAAGTTTTTCTTGAGCATCTAATACATTCCCTTTATACTTCCCTAAACTTCTAAATTGATTAGCATAAGCATCCAAATCGTCTTGATGTTTATTTAGTTCAATAATCTTGTCTGCAAATTGATTAATTTTAGGCAATGAATTATTAGCTTGATATACAGCACTCTTAATTTTATTGATTGTAGGTACATTATCTTCAATTGATAGTCCGACTTTATTAGCTTCAGAAAGTAAAGCGGTTGCTACGGTTTTGTTAAATTGTTTATTTGCTTTATCAATCACAAACGACGATCCCGTATCGGTTAACTTAGCTGCTACGGCATTAATCTTCTGATTTACTTTAAAATCTATATCCGCCTTTTGAGGATGTTTTCTTAAAGTGCCAGTGATTTCATGTGTAAATTTCTTCGGTATATAAATACCTGCATAATATTTTCCCATCTTAATTTCATGGTCAGCTTTTTCTCTACTCACAAATTGCCAGTCAAAACTATCATTCTTCTTTAAAGTTTTGACCATTTTATTTCCTACATTAATATTCTTACCACGAACTTTTTCACCTTGGTCTTCATTCACTACGGCAACTTTGATATGTCCTGTATGACCATACGGATCCCACATAGCCCAGAGGTTAAACCATGCATAGAATGAAGGAAGAATTGCTAAACCAGCTAAGATGACCCATACACCTGGTGTTTTAGCAACTCTTTTTAAATCCGTGATAAAAAGTTTTAGTGCGTTTTTCATTTTCACACTCCTAATTATCATTATTCTTTTTTATTGTAATACATTTCCGTACAGATGATTACTTAAATGTGCATATTTTTTTGCTTACGTAAAGATGATACACATATTATATTAAAATTTGATTAAATGGATTTATTTTTCTAATGTTGATTAGTATAATATTTGTATTAAGGCGTAATTCATTTTTGTTGATACTTGTCAACTTTATAAATCATAAGATAAATTATATCAAATTCTCATTTGTTATGACAATAACTAAAAATAATTTTTAAGGGAGCACACACTAAGATGAAGAAAAATAAATTTTTAGTATATTTACTATCTACGGCGCTTATCACGCCAACCTTCGCTACACAAACAGCTTTTGCTGAAGATTCATCTAATAAAAATACAAGTTCAGAGAAAATGGAACAACATCACGCACAAAAAGAAACATCAAAGCAATCTGAAAAAGATGAATTTAACAACGATGATTCTAAACACGATTCTGATGATAAAAAAAGCACTTCTGACAGCAAGGACAAAGACTCTAATAAATCATTATCAGCTGACTCAACACATCGCAACTATAAAATGAAAGATGATAATTTAGTTGATCAACTTTATGATAATTTTAAGTCTCAGTCAGTAGATTTTTCTAAATACTGGGAACCGAATAAATACGAAGATAGTTTTAGTTTAACGTCACTCATCCAAAATTTATTTGATTTTGATTCTGATATAACAGATTACGAACAGCCACAAAAGACAAACCATTCTTCTAATGACGAAAAAGATCAAGTAGATCAAGCAGATCAGACAAAACAACCATCACAACATCAAAATCACTCACAGTCGTCTGCTAAACAAGATCAAGTACCATCAAACAATGAAAAAGAAAAGACAACTAACCACCAAGCCGATTCTGACGTCAGTGATTTACTTGGAGAAATGGATAAAGAAGATCAAGAAAGCGAAGACGTAGATACAAACAAAAATCAATCTTCTTCTGAGCAAAAACAAACTCAAGCGAATGATGATAGCTCAGAACGTAACAAGAAATATTCTAGTATTACAGATTCAGCATTAGACTCTATTTTAGATGAATATAGTCAGGATGCTAAGAAAACAGAAAAAGATTACAATAAAAGCAAGAATACAAGTCACACTAAAACATCTCAAAGTGATCATACTGACAAGAATCCACAATTACCAACAGATGATGAATTAAAACATCAATCAAAACCTGCACAATCATTCGAGGATGACATTAAACGCTCAAATACACGTTCAACAAGTCTTTTCCAACAACTACCTGAATTAGACAATGGTGACTTATCTTCTGATTCATTTAATGTTGTTGACAGTCAAGACACACGTGATTTCATTCAATCAATTGCTAAAGATGCGCATCAGATTGGAAAAGACCAAGATATATATGCATCAGTTATGATTGCTCAAGCTATTTTAGAATCTGACTCTGGAAAAAGTTCACTTGCACAATCACCAAATCATAACTTGTTTGGAATCAAAGGTGACTACAAAGGACAATCTGTAACCTTTAATACTTTAGAAGCTGATAGCAGTAATCATATGTTTAGTATCCAAGCAGGTTTCCGTAAATACCCAAGTACTAAACAATCTCTTGAAGATTATGCAGATTTAATCAAACATGGTATCGATGGTAATCCGTCAATTTATAAACCAACTTGGAAGAGTGAAGCTCTATCATATAAAGATGCTACTTCACATCTGTCACGCTCATACGCCACAGATCCTAATTATTCTAAAAAATTAAATAGTATTATTAAACATTATCATTTAACATCTTTTGACAAAGAAAAAATGCCTAACATGAAGAAATACAACAAATCAATAGGTACAGATGTGTCTGGTAATGACTTCAAACCATTTACTGAAACTTCCGGTACATCACCTTACCCACATGGTCAATGTACTTGGTATGTGTACCACCGTATGAATCAATTTGATTCATCCATTTCTGGTGACTTAGGTGATGCTCATAATTGGAATAACCGTGCTGAAAGTGAAGGCTATACGGTAACGCACACACCTAAAAATCATACTGCAGTTGTGTTTGAAGCTGGACAATTAGGTGCTGATACACAGTATGGTCATGTTGCTTTCGTTGAAAAAGTTAATGACGACGGTTCAATTGTTATTTCTGAATCAAATGTTAAAGGATTAGGTGTCATTTCATTCAGAACTATTGATGCAGAAGATGCTCAAGATTTAGATTACATTAAAGGTAAATAGTAAAAATTTAAAATTATTTGAGGTATTACCCACAAAATAATAGCACAAAGATGTATTCCAATTTACAATGCATCTTTGTGCTTATTTTATATTCAATAACTATATTTGAGTAAGTTTACATTAAAAAGTCCATTTTTATATTTTTCTCAAGTGATTTCTAAAAGTATATTATTCATTATATATAACGATCGTTATTGCATGTCAAAAAAGAGTAGGACAGAATTGATTTTAAATTCTTAGTCCTACTCTTTTATACTGACTCTTGTTATAAACTTTGAGTAAGCGTTGCACCAACTCAATCATTAACTGTGTAATAGTTTAACTACACATAAGATTGATGATGTCTATTAGTATATATCATTTTCAAATTAATTTTGGTGTTTTTTTCTACGAGCCATAAAGATGAGCGCCCCACCTAATGACATGAGTACAACAGCCACTGGCATCCAATGTTGTTTGATGACTTCACCTGTCGCTGGTAATGAAATATTACCATCGTCGTCAAATAGATCACTTAAAAGGCCACCTTTATTATCTAAAGATAATCCATTCTCCGGTGCCGAATGATCTAATTTATCAAGAATAGATCCTCTTGAGTGAAGTTTATCAAGTAAACTTGGTCTATCAAATATTGAATTAGAATCACCGACACCTTTGTTAATACGATCTAACAAGGATGGTCTATTCTTTATAGGATCTAAAATATATTCTAAGTCTTTCTTAGCTTGTTTTGCTCGTTTTTCTAAATCTAATAAATCATTTGCCTTGCCTTCAATCGCAGAGTGAATGAGATCCATGATATCTGATTTGTCCTTTTGTACACGCGCAATAACATCAGCGATAATTTTAGCTTTGTCTTTATTGATACGGGTTTGTAATATTGTTTCAATCGCTTGTCTTTTGTCTTTAGCATCATTAATCACACCATTCAATATATCATCAGCTGTTGCTGTTCCTTGACTATTAAAATGACGTTTTAATTGTTCTACGATTTGAGAATTCGACAAGTTTTGGCTTAACAATTTTTTGGCAATACGATCTGCTTCATCATTACCAAGTCGTGTCGTCAACAGTTGTTTAATTAAACTTTCTTTATCTTTAGATTGATCTAACATTGATTTTAAAATATCATCACTAGAAGTTAATGCAAGACCATCGATTTGCTTGGCAATTTGATTAGCGATATCTTCATTACTTCGGCCATTTGTTTTAATACGTTTCATTATATCTTCTACTTCATTTTTGCTAAAAACACTATTTAAGATATCTTCGGTTGCTTGTTTTTTATTACTAGCACCATTGAGTTGATCTATAATAATATTTCTTTGTCGGTCAATACTTTGCTTAGTTTTATCAATTTCTTTTTTAAGCGCTTGTTTCTTATCATCAGATAAAGTGTTATTATCCTCTACTTTTGTATCTAGTGCTCTTAAATTCATTAATTTATTATTTATATAATTAGAATCTAGTGATTGATTGTCAGTTTGTACCTTAGCAAGTGCTTTTTCAATCTTATCACTACCTTGTAATGAACGTGTAATTGCTTGTATATCTTGTTTTCCATCTGTGACATGTTGATTTTTTGAATCCCTAATTTGATCAGTATCTGATGCTAGACGTTCTAATGTTGAGCGACGACCATCATTACTTTTATCGTCTTTACTATCACTATCAGATTGGTTTGTTGTTGTACTAGATTCTTCTTTGTTATTTTCTGTTTTATTAGATGGTGATGCTTGCTGATTGCTTTGTTCAGAAGGCTTATTATTAGAGTCAGACTTAAAATCTTGTTGGATTTTATCTAATTTATCAATAACTGACTCTTCAGAATCATCAGTAGTTGCATTACGTGTACTAGCACTTGTATCGTGTACTTTATTATTTGAATCATCTTCTTCATCGGTTGTTGAGTCGCTAGGTTTAGAAACACTTCCTTCATCTTGTTGACGGTTATCAACATTTTTAGCAATTGAATCTAAATCTGACAGAATTTTATCTAAGTCTTTAGTTATATCATCATTATCTTTTTCAGATGTATCGTCATCTTCAGTTTTTGATGATGTGGCACTAGAGTCTGTCGATTCTAAGTGATTATTTTTATCTTTTGCATCATTTATAATACGGTCAATGCTTGATTGATTATCGACTTTATCTAAACGTTCTTCAAAACTTTTGATATCTGCGTCAGAAAGTTCTTTCAAATCTTTAATATCATTTTTAGCTTGTTGGATTTTGTCAGCGATGGAGTTACTATTAGAAGTATTTTCAACATTTGATGATGTACTTTCTGAATCTGCAAAAGCATCTTTTGTAAAGCCATAACCAACCAGCGAACCACTAAGTAACAACGCAGAACATGACAGCTTGAGGTAGACACCAATTTTATCTGTTCTCTTCATTTACACATACTCCTTTAATAAAGTTACCTGTATTATTCTTTAAATAGATTTACATGATTTAATCAAAAATATACATATCACATTATAATACATAATTTCATAGATTTGTAGATAATGAACCTAAAATAACAAATTTAAAAAACAAATTTCTTGTAATTATTAGTAATTTGGTATTACACTTCTTTACACACATAATTATTTAAATAATATATTAAATTAAGTGTAATTCAAAAACAAGGAGTTTTTATAATGGCAAATTCTATTTACTCAACTACAATGATTTCAAATGGTGGACGTGATGGTCGCGTTTTTAGTCCAGATAATACATTTGTTCAAAACCTTGCAACACCTAAGGAAATGGGTGGTCAAGGAGGCAACGATACTAATCCTGAACAATTATTTGCTGCTGGATATAGTGCATGCTTTAATAGCGCGCTATCATTAATCTTATCTCAAAATAAAATAAGTGATGCAAACCCAGAAGTTGAAATCACTATTGAATTACTTAAAGATGATACTGACAATGGTTTTAAACTTGGCGCAGATATTAAAGTCACACTTGAAAATATGTCCCAACAAGATGCTGAGAAATTTGTGGAGCAAGCACATCAATTCTGTCCATACTCAAAAGCAACACGTGGTAATATTGACGTTCAGATAGACGTTACAGCTCAATAAAACTTGTAATCGTACAACTAACTCTTTGCAAATAATTCTATACACGATTAAAGAGTAGAATAATGAATTCAAATTGAATTCTATTCTACTCTTTTTATATATTCTCATACTTCCACAATCACTGTTTTTCATTTTCAATCCCTCATTATATTTACTTTTCATAAACAAAATATCTTTTTTTAAATCAATTTCATACTTTTTAAAAAATTTTACTTTAAAACAACTATAAAAAGGTTAAAATGGTAATAGTATAAGTAAGTAGATTTTTTCTTCATAAAATGTAAAGTTGCCCATCACCGAAGGAGGACTATTTATGTTTACCATATCAATCATCGCTATGATTATTGGTGTTGTGCTTATCGTTTTAAGTCAAATTATCTATCATTCAAAACCGATAGATGCTAAAGAAAAAATGTTTATACCCGGTGTATGCCTTTTTTTAGTAGGACTCTTAAGTTTAATCGGTCACTTTGTTAATGGCTACGTATGATCTTTTTTCAAAGCTGTAAAACATACCAACATCTCTATAACAAAACATAGTATTTAAAAATTTTGTAATTATTAAAAGAGCCTAGGACATCAATGTCCTAGGCATATTTAGCTATTGGCTTTTGTCAGTTAAATTTAAAATACTCTTTTTCAAGTTTTTAAATTTCTAGTTCTCATTAATGAATCTGAACGACGAATTCAATATGAAAATGATTTCATTCTTTTTGATGTATCATGATTCTTTATTAGTGTTGTCAAAATTTCGACCTTCTAGTCCAGCCAATTCTTCTTTCGACGCTGCAGGTGCTTTCATTTCAAATATTTCATCGACAACCGTGTAATCATAATAACCGAGACGTGCTATAGGTCTGATTGACTTAATGTCTAATTTTCCGTTGTCCATAATTACTTTATCGTCAATATGCACTTGTGCTACACGACCGATGACTATATCCACAGTTGAAACAGGGTCTCCAGTGGGAATTCTTACTGTTTGAACGTATTCACATTCAAAATGAACAGGTGATTCCTTTACCCTACTTCCAGGAGCTTCGATACACGATTCTTTCGTCACACCAGCAAAATCAAATTCATCATCTTCTGGAGGTAATGCTTTGGATGATAAATTCACTGCTTCACGCAAATCATATGTTGCCATATTCCATACAAACCAACCAGTTTCTTCCGCATTTTTAACTGTATCTTTTCTTTCATGATCGCCAAGCACTGACTGATTAGCCGCAAACATTACCATTGGGGGATCCCATGTAAGATTTTGATATTGACTGTACGGCGCCAAGTTATCTTTACCTTTTTTAGATACTGTAGAAATCCAACCTATAGGTCTAGGTACGGTGCTACTTTTGAACGGATCATGTGGCAATCCATGACTTTTAACACCTTGTTTTGGTGAATAATTCATTTTATATCCACTCCTATCGTTAATCGTTCTATCAACTTAAGGTTACATAACTTGACTTAGCATTGTCTAATATTTATCAATCATTTCAATATAGTTAAAAGTTAAAAATAATATTTATAACTTTTAACAACCAATATTGCTTTTATCATTTGAAGCTATTTTCAAGAACGTTGGTCACCTGGCATAAATATTGATACAACTAAAGCAATCAGTCCGACAATAGCAATCATTAAAAACTGTAAGAAAAAGTTAGACAGTTCGCCTACAAATAACATTAAAATAGGTGCAATCGCTGTTCCTAAGAATAATACAAATGTATTAACAGATAAAAAGAAACCTTGATTGTTTTTAACAACTACACCTACTTTTGAAATAACAGTAGGAATCGCAAATGCGATGCCTGCAACAAACAACACACTAAATGTTGTAATAAGTATAATATTCGTAGTCACACCCATGAGTATGATCGACACAATACATGTTGTTAATGCGATAGTTATCAAGCGCTTCATACCTATACGACTGCTTAAACGCCCTGCAAATAGAGATAATAGCATGCCTATCACACCGAACAATTTCATCATTGAGGACACAGACATGTCTCCCCCAACTTGGTGTGATGTGACATATTCATTTAAAATATCATACATACTTATAAACATAATCAATAATGTTAGTGAAATAAATAAACAATAGAAAACTTTAAGATTGTCTTTGAAATCTTTAAAGTTATTGAAAAACTTAAAGAGTTGTATATCAGGATTTTTATGTGGACTCTCAGGTACATTTTTATAAATAACTAATACGAGAATTAAATATAGGATTGTTAAAATAAAATATACCCACTGCCAATTCAAATAACTTACCACTAATTCACTCATATTTTGCCCTAACACACCTGATAACATAAAACTTGTACTGATAAAACTAATTGCTGTTACACGTTTCACACGTGGATAAGTTTCAGTTGTATAAGTCATGACTACAGGAGAAAATGATGCAGCAAATACGCCTTGTAGTGCTCTTAATATTAATAACACTGTAAATGAATGAACAATACCTATCATCAGACAGATGATAACTAATGCACTCATACCTACTAAAATAGTTTTAATTCTGCCATACTTTTCAGAAATCGTTCCATAAAATAGACAACTGATTGAATATGTTAATGAGAATAAAACACCGTTTAAAGTTGCTATAGATTCAGGAACATGAAAGTCTTCTGCGAAAGTTGCTGTAAGAGGTAGAGCCGTATATAAACTTGCCATTACAATGATACCTGAAATAAACATGATTGTCGTAATGAGATTATAGTTTTTACTTTCTTCCATCGATTTCCATACTCCTTTCTAAATTTTAATCAATACGATTATTATGACAGGTTGTTTCAAATACCTAAAGAGATATTTAAATTGACGAAAAATTAAAACATTATAAATACACTTGTATACATTTAATTTCTTTATAGACACATGAGAGCTGAAAAATTGACATACAGATTACTTCAATTTAAGATTACCATTACCTTTTATTATCTATATTTCACAAACCTATGATTAAATCGTTAGTATATTACAACATTTCTGTTAAATTGTGCATTTAATTTTTATTTTAGGGAAAAGAGATGTCTAGAAGGAATTCATATTTACAGATAAATAGGAGGAATCTTTAATGATTTTACGTTATGCTACAAATTTAAAACTAGCTAAAGAATTATATGATGCAAGTAAACCTAAATTAAAAGGCGATCAAGGTATGATTGATACGTTCACTAATACATTTGGTTTACCGGAAAACTCAGTTAAATTAGCAGGTGGCGTTGAAGCTGCAGCTGCTGGTTTATTTGCTGCAAGTTTTTTAAATAAAAATATTTCACGCTTAGGCTCACTTGCAGCAATTTCAGTACTTGGTGTTGCAGCTTACAAACATTTTGAAGCAGGGCATGGTAAAAAAGGTGCACAACATGCTTTAGACTTATTAGGTTTATCAACACTTAGCTTATTAGATACTTTTTCTTGTAAAAAATAAGTACTTCAACATATAAATATATATTAAATAAAATAACAGCGGTAATTTCCTTATTAATCTTATCAAGGAATTACCGCTTCTTTTATGTTATCTATCAACGAAAAAAAATGCATTCAATTCATCAGTCTAGATGAATACGACAATGATTATTTCTTGTATTTATTAAGCAATGCTGGAGGAACATGACATAAATAATAATCCTCCGGAAATTTCTCAAGATGATTCTGATGTTCTTCTGCACTCTTCACATAATTACTTAGAGGTTGTACTTCGACCATTACTTGTTTCGCGTCTTCCCTGCGCTTAATGTAGTCTTTTGCTTCATTTAAATGCTTCGAACTTTCACTATACACGCCTGTTCGATATTTTTGACCCTTGTCTTGACCTTGTTGATTTAAACTATAAGGATTTATCATTTCAAACAAATAATCCAGCAGCATATGTATTGAAGTTTTTGCAGGATCAAAGTGTATCTTCACACATTCGGCATAGCCATCATAAGGAGCATCTAAACATTTCGACGTTCCATTTGCCCTTCCAGCTTCTGTTTGAATAACTCCTGGAATCGTATTAAAAAAAGCTTGAGTTCCCCAGAGACATCCACCAGCAAAATATACCGTTTCCATATCCTCACTCCCTAAAACAAATGTGTTAACTCCCTTTTCAATAATAAAGAATTCAAAATAAGTCTCTCAGTTCATTCAATTACAATCAAATAAGAAAAGAACCTGTACATATGATTGATGTATCAGGTTCCATATTATTAACTTGATTACTCTGTTCATTCTGTCTTACTAAGGCATCAATAATTTGATACCCTTCACAATATTAATAATAAATAATACAAGCGAAGCGATAAGTAGAATACCTCCAATAATTACTCCTATCACTAGTACAGCAACTCCATTTGTCGAATCAATCAAGGATAGTCCAGCAGCAAATGATATAAGTCCTAATGCCAAACACACCCAACTCAATATATGGTTAAATAATGCATTTCTTGAATACGTAGATGCTGGTGGTTGTCCAACAATCCATACGATTAATGGAAACAATACAGGTGCAAAAAATACACTTAGATAACTTAAAGCCCCTAACATATCATCCGTTTTATCATGATAGCTTTTATCAAAATTTTCCATACAATCAATCACCTCAATTTAAATATAAACACATTCTGAGAATTCATTTAAGTGATATGGAATACAATTACAATATTGTAAGTTTCGATACAAAAATACTAATGATTAACCACTTAATGCTTGTACTAATGCATATTTAAATGTTGATACCGGCACAGCATTAGCATGACGTTGTTGTAGTGCTAAACGTGTTTCAAATTGACCACGATGATTTCCTATCTCTTTCAAAGCGTTACTCAACTGACTTATATCATTTACAAGAAACTGATTTTCTATTGCAACGAAATCTTGGTTATGAACAACCTCTTTATATCCCATAATTAACAATTGATGATTATATGCGCTTCTTACAGCATTCCCTATTTCGTTCCCCTCATTAATGTCTAAATAGATATCACATTGTTGATATAAGGTTTGAACTGTTTGATCTTTAATTATTGGATATAATTTAACATTTTCATATTGCGATAAACTTAATAATTTTGAAGACATCTCAGTTTTAGCGCCTATGTGAAATTGATAATCTTTATGCAAACGTATCAACGTTTCAACATGTGGTATTTGATCTGAATTTGTTAATGTTAATACATTCTTAGAATATTGATTCCGTTTATACATGTCATATAAGTAACCAGATGCATATACTTTCTGTTGTTCCTCTCTAGATAGTTGTTCTTTGATCAATTTATATTCATTTTGATTAGGAACAATAACGGCAAAGCGACTTTGAAGGTTTTGTGATAACATGACTTTCATATTTCCTGGGATATAACCATGAGATTGCTCTTGCCAAAATAAAATACCTTTTTTCAATGTCGGTAAATGATAAATTGCTAAAAATGGTGTTGATAAAGTATTAAATATAACTTCTTTTATCTCAATACCCATTTCACTCAAGTAAAATTTAATCCCCTCTGTATATGACTCAAAAAAATAAGATTTCCCTTCATATTCTACAACTACATCGTTAGTTACATAATTCTCATAAATCACTTCTTTACCTTCACGTGTCATATACTTTTTTAATATTGCATTACCTAGCAAATCGTAAACTGTTTCAGCAAATTTAAATCCTTCTTTTGTATAATAATCAACCGAACGCAAACGCTGTTTTGAATCAAGCCACTCTACATGGCTAACTACACGTGTCTTATAATGTTCCTTATAAAAGATTTTACCTCTAAGCTCACCCATATCTGTAATAGTAGCCATTGTCGCATCTCCTTTAATTTCCCAAAAAGGCGGCGTATCAATATCATTAAAAAAAGCAGGGGTATCATCTTCATAAATTTGATATGCTGCGAAAAAACGATACGGCGATGTCACATCATCAGGTAAAAAACCATCATCATTAATTACAATCGTAAAGTGATTGTAACCAGCATGCTTAAGAGAGTGATGTAATTCCTGTGTTTCTTGATTATAATTTTCGAATAAATTAATCATATAGCACCTCTTCAATGAGTTGTCTCCATAGATCAACAATATGCGATGTTTTAAATGATTCTGCAATGTTATACGATACCTCATGTGCCCTTATGGGACCATCTTTAAAATATCGAATAATCATATGAGCGATTTGCGTTGTGATATCATCAGTAGACGCTTGTTCAAAATCTATCGATATCAAATAGCCATTTTGATGATGTCGAATAAATGTCGGACTGCCATAATTCACATCAAATCCAATCATACCTAAACCTGAGCCAACCGCTTCCATTAATGTCAGGCCGAATCCTTCACTTTGTGAGGCAGCTATGAATAATTCATATTGCTGATATATTGTACGAAGATTTCTATGTCCTTTAATTTGTATGTAATCCTCAGCACGATGTTTGATAATAATATTTTTAATTTTTTCTTGTTCTTCTCCTTGTCCGTAGATATCAAAACTCAATTGAGGTAACTGATGTTTAGCTTTAATCACAGCTTCCACTATCCAATCAACATGTTTTTCGGTAGCAAGACGTGATGCGGTTATGATGGAATATGGTTTTCTTTCTTTTTCAGGATATTGTAACGATTCTATACTACCTACTGGAATTGTACGTATACGTGGGCAATCATTCTTATATTGTTTAAATTGTTCACTTAGTGTATGCCTTTGCAAATCTGTCGCTGTGATAAAGAAATCAATATACTGTGCATTTTCGAATTGATACTCATAATAATTATTCCATAAAATGTGAGTCCCATCAGTCGCCCCTTCACTGAAATGTTCAGCGTGAACGACTACGCCAACTTTACTGGATCCCTTGTTTTCTAATATGGCTTGTCCCACATCAGTTGCTCGATCAATAATAATGATATCATCTGAATCCAATCGCAATTGGCGTATAAAGTATGCGACGAGTGCTTGTTTACTGTATAAACGTGCATCATCAAACACAAAAACATGTTCATCTTCATCTATATATTCGCGGTATGCAATTGATCCATCTTCATTATAAAATTGACGCATATATATTTTAGCTTTATTGTCAAAAGGAGCATAATACTCCGAGAATGTTCTTACATAGCTATAAAAATCTTTCCTAATTAACATTCCATTCACTACAAACTCCGCACGATCAACGTAATGTTCGTTAGCATTTTTTAAATAGCAGGTTACGAATGTTTGCTGATTATTTAAATAGAGTCGTAATACTTTACCGTTTTGTTCTTTTCGAGTAACCTCATTACCTAACTCTGAAATTAAATCATCAACTGTGTACGTTGTAGGAGCGATTTTTACGTCTGTGAAGTATTGATATAGCCAAATAACTTCATCATCTTTAAACCCTATGTTGCTTGTTAGTGTTTGAATATTTTCTGATTGAATAAAATCTAAAAATATAAATTTTGTTGGATAAGGTAATTGCCTTAATAGTTTTGCTCGATACACTTGTGCATATTCAACACCACTACTGGCCCAACCGATTCCAAAATTGATATTATAAATCGTCATGTCTAACACCTCTTTGTTTATGGGAAATGAATGACCATATCTCCGTCCTTATCAAAGGTTAGAATACTTAAACATAAATTTCTAACCATCTTCCTTTTTATATCTTCAGACATATATTCATACGTTTCAAGAGCCACTTTGTGATATTCAAAAATGACATTACGCTGTCCATTTTGTCGATTGTTTACACTGGCTTTAAGTTGTTGTAAGTTATCTACTTGCTCAATCCATTCGCTATCTATCGCTTTCAAGATTGATTTTTGAATGAAACGAAGTTTTAAATATGAATCCGTCGCAATTTCTAAACGATTGTTAAATTGTTGAGTAAATTGTTGTATTAAGAATTGTATGATTTCTTCATCATTTTGCATATTAATATTTGATACATCTTCATCAAAGATAAAACTTAAGTTTTCATATATATAATTCACAAGTGCACGTTCACTACTTAAGCCAAGATTTTTAACGTCTTTTGTAAACACATCTCGTGCAAGCTGTTCAAAATTAAAATCATCAAAATCGCTTGCTTCAAGTATGTGATTACGTTCAGCATAAATTTTATCTCGTTGAACACTAATACTTTTTTCGAATTCATTTGCCATTTCTCTATTTTTCATAGCAGTCTCTTCAGATACACGTTGCGCTTTATTAACAATTGACTTTACACGTTTTTTAAAGAGTGCACTACTTTCTAGTTTAGATGCATCCATCGTTTGGAGATTTTTATTTTCTGCCAAGTTAGAGTTACTCCAACGTTTTACTAAATCATCATCAAGTGATACAAAAATCTGTGAATATCCAGGATCTCCTTGGCGACCTGAGCGCCCTCTTAATTGACGGTCAACACGACTGTTATCCATATGTTCATTAATTATCACTGCTAAGCCACCGATATCATGAACCTCTTTTGATAACTTTATATCAGTTCCACGCCCTGCCATACTTGTAGCAACAGTAACTGCAGATAATTGTCCCGCCTCAGCAATCATTTGTGCCTCTTTAGCTACATTTTGAGCGATTAATAAATTGTTAGGTATATCACGTTTAAATAACTCAGCTGAAAAATATTCTGCCGCTTCTGCAGTACGTGTAATTAGTAACACAGGTTGTTGAGATTCATGTATATCAATCACTGTCTTTAAAATTGCATCGTTCTTTTTGTCACCATTAGCAAATACTCTATCGGGTCTATCATCACGTTCAATCGGACTGTGCGTCGGAATCTCTATAACAACTTTTGAATATAAATCAAAGAATTCTTTTTCCCCTAATTTACCTGTTCCAGTCATACCTGAAAATTCATCAAATTGTTTAAATAAATTTTGGAATGTTATGGTTGCCATCACACTCATATCTTGAGAAATTTCAACATTTTCCAGAGCCTCTATAGCTTGATGTAAACCAGACTGAAGCTTCGTTCCAGGTAGCATACGACCAGTGATTCTATCTATAAGCACAATCTCACCATCAAAAATAAAATAGTCTAAATTATATTTGAATAAATACTTAGCTCTAAGCGATAAATGAATCATCCTCACTAAATCAAAATATTGCTGTTGGTATATATTATTCACTTTGAAATAATGGTTTGCTTTTTCCGAGCCCTCATCAGTGAGCCACACTTCTTTTTTATTAAAATTAACTATGAAGTCTTTATCTTTCTCAAGTGTTTCAACAAACGTTTTAACGATGTGAAATAAATTAGATTGTTCACGTGGCGCACCAGAAATAACTAAAGGCGTTTGGGCAGCATCTAATATAATAGAATCGACTTCATCAATAATAGCAAAGTTTAATTTCGGTAAAAATTTGGCACGAATATCATCAGCTAAATTATCAATTAAATAATCAAACCCTAGTCGCCCATTAGTCGTGTAAACAATGTCATGATGGTACAGTTCATATTTTTCATTTTCAGCGTATTCGTATTCTGGAATGTCCACAAATCCTAATGATACAGACAAGCCTAGCCATTCATATAGTGGTTTCATTTCTAAAAAATCGCGTTTTGCTAAGTAATCATTTGTTGTGATTAGATAAGCACCTTTACCTGTAAGTGCATTTAAGTACAGAGGCATGGTAGCAGTAAGCGTCTTACCTTCTCCTGTTTGCATTTCTGCAATATTCCCCTGATGCATAGCGATTGCTCCTAAAATCTGCACATCTTTTGGATACATACCTAAAACTCGCTTGGAAGCTTCTCTAACTGTGGCATAAGCTTGTGGCAGAATGTGATTGAGTGAAGATTTATTATCATTTAAATAAACTTTAAATTCTTTTGTCTTCGCTTGAAGTGCTTCATCACTAAAATTTGAGAATTCCTCACTCAACGCATTAATTTGATTTAATATTTTACGCAATTTTCTTAACCTAATATTATTAATAATTTGGTTGACACCTTTAGCCATTCATATCACTCCTGTGATAGTTTGATGTGTCTAGATGATGTGTCCTTATATTGGTTATTATTTGATTAATTACTTTAAGTTTTTTCTCAGGATCTATATATTTCGTTGTCTCGTAAGCTTGATTACTGTCTTCTCTTAATTCTTGCACAATTATATTGCGAAAAGATAAATGATTTATGCCAGCATTAATAAGTTCTAAATCATATGAATATGCTTCTCTAGGATAGACAATATTTTCTTTTTTATTTTTTAAAATTTGGTGACTAAGAATTTCTTTATTCTTACGATAAAATTTCATTTTAAAATAAGCCGCACCCTTAGGTTCAACTTCAAAATTAAATTGAAATTGATATTGGTGCCCTTTTTTTAAATAGATAGCTTAGGGCTTACACGGTCTTCTGCAAAATCAGTTAACATATACCAACTGTGAATGATTGTACCGGATGGCATCAAAGGGTTCTCAAAATAGATATTATCTTGATTAAAACGTAATTTTGTACCATACATAAATGTTGATGAATTAACTAGTCGCCATTTGACTTCAAATTTCCTATCTTCTTGCATGTGTCACCCTCCCAAATCGCTCTTCCATGATTAAATGATAAAAATTAATAAACCAATGAGTAACAGTAGCAGAATCATCGTTATGTCTACCAGGAATTCTTTTACTTATCACACGTGCATGTTGTTTTGTAAGAACAGGCAATAAATCTTGAAATGCATATTTGTCATAATCATCATGCTCCATGTAAGCAATCGCAAATGTTGTCATTGACAAATCACTATGCTGAATTTGCTTCCAAAAATGATTATCTAACTGAACAACATCTTTGTTAGTTATGTCATTTTGATTCAATCGCAAAATATCTAGTGACGTTCCAAAATCGTTTGGACGAACGAGTTTCATATTATTAGCAATAGTACCTAGATTTATCAAAGGTTTTCCTACAATAACAGCCGCTGGATTTAATTTTGTAGCGTAATAAAGTGCGCCAAATGACCCCATTGATAACCCTGAAAGAATTAATTGGTTGTTCGCAAATCCCAAATAATCCAAAGCATTTTGGATGACCTTACGGATTGCCTGTTCATAATTCTCTGACCCTAGGTAAAAGGCACCACCTTCGATTCTAGGATCAGCTATTAAAATAAATGGAGCATTCATGCGTTTCATCATAAAGTACCCTTCAAAGCCCTCAGCAGTACGATACCCACTAAAATACACATTGAGTGGCGGTTTTAAATCTCCAGGATGAAAGTAATGTATAAATTCTTGCTTATTTTCATCACTATATCGTTTTCCGCCTAATATGAACTGCCCTAATTCCAAGCGTGACCAACGTTTATGAATAGCACCTATAAATAATGTTCCTTTACCTTTAGCTTTGATTGATACACTCACATATGTTTGATAAGGACGAGCAGGTAGTTCTATGGGGGCGTCTAAATCGTCTTGTTCATATATTAGCTTTTCTACTGGTTGATCAGTTGAATAAACAGGCGTCAATCTCAATGTATATTGGATTTTAGCATCACCTTCAACTTTAAATTCTGGCCATATTTGATTCACCTTATTGGCATCAGCGATGATATTTTGACTCCATGTAATGAGGGGTTGGTATGATTCCCCAAATCGTCCTGATACTTCAATAGATTCATTTCCATTAAATTGATAAGAACCATCAAAATGAATACTAACGCGACAATGAATAGGTTTTACTTTATCTCCATATTGCCCAGGAAATGTAACTGCTTCTAATTTTTGTTGTAATTGTTCTTCATTTTCATAAATGAGTGGTTTTATAAAATTACGTTGTATTGTCTTATCTTGTTGGTAACGAATAAAAAACTAACTTTAAATAAAGTTAGTTTTAAAATTATTGATTAATGAATTTCTTTAGACAAAATATTATTTACCATTGTCCGTTGTTGTATTGATACATACCTTCTTTTAAATATATTCCCCAAAATATATAACACAATATGCCTAGCCCCATGGAATCAAATAAAATAATATAATTCATATTAACAAAGATAGTGATTAAAAATAATAAAATAGTTATACTCATTGGAAAAGTAACTAAAAGTACCATATGAAGCATGTATATCGTACATAAAGTAAGTCCTATTATTCCAGTAAAGATAATCATACCGAAGATGATATTACTCGTTTCTACATTAAAGTATTGTATTTCTGAACTCGCTTTTATTATTGGTATACCAAAACCGCTTCCTAAAAAAGGATGCTCAGTTAGCGCATAATCAATAGCTTTAATATTCATATCACTCGGCATAAAGACTTCCTGGCTATTCTTCCCTTTTAAGATTAGTTTAATAAAAAGGTGATAAATGTATGGTTGATTGATTATAGCAATTGTCATTAGTATCATAGCACCAATTATGGGATGTTTAATTCTCTTTTTCATGTGAGATAACGGTAATAGAAGCATTAGACATAAAATAACAGATATAAAAATATGACGAGAATTTGATAAATAGAGCTCTATTATTCCAATATTTAACAATAATAAATTGAATACATCATAATCTTGTTGTTTGATTTTTGTTACCATATATAAAACTAGTCCCATAGCAAGAATAATTGCGAATGAATGTTCATCTTTGAAAACACTTCGAAGTGATTCCCCATCAATTAAATATGATTTTGGCGCTATAACTATAAGTAAAAAAGTAAAGGCAATCATTAGCGTGATAAATTGATTAATCCAGTTAATAAGATTTTTTATCTTTTTTATTAAACTAACATACATAACAATCAAAATTAGCGGTATAAAGAAGTTAAGCAATTTAAGAATAGATTCTATCGGATCGTTAGATACAACTAAACTCATTATGATATAAAGTAGCATAAGAATCATAGTAGATTTGATAAACCTTAATATCATTTCATTTCTTATCCAATTTTTTACATATTTAAATAGAAAAAATACCCCAATGACATAAGTCAAGATATATTTCATACTTACTATGTAATGCGTCATCTCTAGTGTGTCAAAGGGAGTATATATCTGAGATCTGAGCATATAGAGTATGATTAATTGAACGACACCTAGCGCCCCTCTTTTAAGAAGTAATAAAGATAAAGCGATAGATATCATTAATGTCCATTTATTAGGAATGCTAACCATAAAAATGGATAAGATAATCAACCATTCGATAAATTTACGTTGAGTGATGTTTAAAAATTGTTTCATGATATAAGCCTCAAGTTGTCTAATTCGTGATGTAAGTGTTTAATCAATTTTTAATTATGAACATGTTATTATATTTCTATTACAAATAATTAAACGCTATCAACAAAATATTTTTCTAAATAATTTTATTATATTTTAGAATTATAACATGAATACATTCCTACCGAAAATTAAAATGATGAATATGCCGTATGTCTTAAATTAAAATTTTTATTCCAATAAATGAAAACAATTAATGCTTTAGACAATGAACATATCCTTCCACCATAAATGCACTAAACGATACGTTTACGAACCGCGCCAGATATTAAATCAACTAAAGCGACCATCGCAATCAAACCAATTAGAATCATGCCAACTCGGTCCCAAGATCGTGTTTGTAAAGCAAAAATTAATGGTGTACCTATGCCACCTGCGCCGATTAATCCTAAAATGGAGGCTGAACGTAAATTCAATTCAAATCGATATAAAATAAGTGAAATAAACGATGGTAAAATTTGTGGTATTACAGCAAACATTAACGTCTTCATTTTATTTGCTCCACTCGCTTTTAAAGATTCTACAGCGCTAAAATCTAAACTTTCAATATCTTCAACAAAAAGTTTCCCTAACATACCGACTGAATGAATCCCCAGTGCAAGTACACCTGAAAACGAACCCGGTCCAACAGCTTTAATAAATATTAACGCCATTACAATTTCAGGAAACACACGTATAATGCTTAATATGAATTTACTTATACCCGTAACTGGTCGTAATTTCATCATATTTTTAGCGCCTAAAAATGCAAAAGGAATACATATAATTGATGCAATGAACGTGCCAATTACTGCAATAGCAAAAGTTTCCAGCAAACCTCTAAGTAAATCTTCACCATCAGGTATATATATGTAACTTAAATCTGGATGAAATAATCCGTAAAAGATAGACTTTAATATTTCAATAGACTTACTTTTAAGTTCAAGGCCTGGAATCCCTGCAAACGCCCATATAATTATAGCTGCAACAACAATGACTATAATCCAATTTTTAATTATTCGTTGACGATGTTTTTTTGATTTTAATTCATATTTACTATCCAACGTATTCATGCTAATCTTTCCCTCACTTTCGAACTCACATAGTCAATAATCACTACAATGATTAGAGTGAACAGGATAATCATTGCTGTCTTCTTATATTGAAATAATCCTAACGTTTGATCGTAGAACAACCCAATACCACCTGCGCCAACAAGGCCTAAAACTGCTGATGCCCGAATGTTAATTTCAAAAGCAAATAGCACATATGACATAAATGATGAAAGTGCTTGAGGAACAACGCCAAATGCAATCCATTTCACTTTATTAGCCCCTACAGCTGTCATAGCTTCCATAGGTCCTGGATCAATTGTTTCTAATGATTCATATAATAATTTACCAATGATACATATTGTTAGAACAAAAAGTGCTAATACACCCGGAATTTGTCCAATACCAAATATGGCTACAAATACGGCAGCTAATAATAAATCAGGTATTGTGCGTACAATATTAAGAACAAAACGTGATGGTATCGCAATCCATTTAGTTTGAACAATATTACTCGCACATAGTAGCGCTATTGGAATGGAGACAATACTTCCTAGAAAAGTACCGACAATTGCCATACGAATCGTGTCTAGCATTGGTTGTGTAATATGATCTAGATAACCCCAATCTGGTGGTATCATTTGTTTGAAGAATACGCCAATTTGTGGAAGACCTATCATTAAATCTCCAATGCTAAAACCAGTATAAATAAAACTCCAAATAATCAAACCCGTGATTAAAATAATTGAAAAGCTAGTTTTAAGAGACATCCTTTTATTTAAATAGCTATTATATTTATGCGTTGTTGGTGTCGTCACTTTATTCCACCCCTAATTTTTCATCGTCCTTAATTGAGCGACCGTATATATGATTAAATACTTCATCATTTGCCTCAGACGCGGGACCATCATAAACGAGCTCTCCCGCTCTTAAACCAATTATTCTCGAGCCGTATTCCTTTGCTAAATCTACAAAGTGTAAATTAATCAAAATAGTAATACCTAGTTCTTCATTGATTTTCTTTAAGTCATCCATCACTTGTTTTGTAGTTAATGGATCTAATGAAGCAACTGGTTCATCTGCTAATATAATGGTTGGTTCCTGACATAACGCTCTAGCTATTGATATACGTTGTTGTTGACCACCTGACAACTGGTCAGAGCGTTGGTCATATTTATCTAAAATGTTGACACGTTCTAAAGCATTCATTGCCTTGACTTTATCTTCCTTAGGAAAAAGACCAAGTATCATTTTCCAAGTAGGGTGGTATCCTACCCTACCACTCAAAACATTTCTAAGCACTGTTGAACGCTTAACTAAGTTAAAATGTTGAAAAATCATCCCTATACTTCGACGCATTTCTAATAATTTTTTACCGCGTGCTTTAGTTATTGATTGACCTTCGATAGTAATTTCACCTTTGGAAATATCATGTAGCCGATTAACCGATCGTAGTAATGTTGATTTACCTGCTCCAGACAATCCAACAATAACTGCAAAATCACCTTTTTCTATATTTAAGTTAATATCTTTTAATCCCACATGGCCATTTGGATACACTTTACTAACATCCTTAAATTCGATTTGACTCATCAACAAACACCCTTCTTTTATAAAGAAAAGCTATGAGACTCAAACCGCAAGAGGTCTACAAACCTTCACGTTTAATCCCTTAGCTTTTCTTTTTATAATTCATTCAATTTATTTTATTTCATATCATGAACAGCTTTTTCATATTGTCTAACGATATCAAAGTCTGAATCTTTAGTATCAACATAACCTTCATGAGAGTATACCTCGCTAATGATTTTATGACCTTTTTTAGTTTTAGAAATTTCTTTAAAAGCTTTTTTCAATTTATCTTGGAATTTTTTATCCATATCAGGACGTACTGAAATCGTATCATTAGGAATAGGTTTAGTGAGTTTTAATATTTTAGTATCTTTAAATACATTTGGTTGATCTTTTTTTACAACTGTACGTGCATCATTAAATACAGCTGCTGCATCCACATCTCCATTTAACAATGAAATAACTGCTTGGTCGTGTCCTTTAACATTGACTATCTTCATATCTTTTGTTGCATCAATACCAGCTTCTTTTTTTAATGTTACTAGAGGGAATGTATATCCTGCTGTAGAAGTTACATCTTGTAATGCTATTTTTTTACCTTTTAAATCTTTGAGACTATTAATACCAGAGTCCTTTTTAACAAGGATTTCTGATTTATAATCATCAACTAACTTTTTACTTGGAGATCCATCTTCATTAACGTCGTAACGTTCTGCCTTTAATAATAAATCCGCTGCCTTTTGATCGTGTGCTAAAGTATATGCAGTTGGTGGCAAGAAACCAACATCCACTTTCTTAGATTTCATCGCTTCAACTATCGTGTTGTAGTTTGTTGAAACTGATACTTTAACCGGAATCCCTAATTTATCTGACAACAATTTTTCTAACGGTTTTGCCTTAGCTTCAAGTGTATCAGCATTTTGAGATGGTACAAATTGTACTGTTAATTCTTTAGGTGTATAACTACCTGATTTTGAATCTGATCCGCTATCAGAACTTTTATTATTATTCAAAGAACTTGAATTCCCACAGGCTGCTGCAAAAATAACCACCGATAAAACAAGCACCACTAAAAACTTAAGATTTTTCATTCTACTTACTGTCCCCTTCATATCAATATTGGTGTAATATGTATATTTTTGAAACTATATTTATAGATTAGCATATCTTATAAGTGATGGGTATTTAATTTTAATTAAAATTATAAATTTTTTATAATAAATCGTAAGAAATTGTAAAAAATCTGTTAAGCAAGCACAATACGCTATACTTTTATACTATACTTTTTAAAAATTCCATCTTTTATATAAGGAGTAATCATAGAGATGAAAATATTTAAAACTTTAAGTTCTATACTAGTTACATCTGTTCTTTCTGTGACTGTGATTCCATCAACATTTGCATCAACAGAATCTACTGCTACAAATCAGACACAACAAACAGTACTTTTTGATAATTCTCACGCTCAAACTGCGGGCGCTGCCGATTGGGTGATTGATGGCGCTTTCTCAGATTATGCAGATTCAATGAGAAAGCAAGGTTACCAAGTTAAAGAACTAGAAGGAAAATCAAACATTTCTGATCAATCTTTACAGCAGGCGCATGTATTAGTTATTCCCGAAGCTAACAATCCATTTAAAGAAAATGAGCAGAAAGCAATCATTAATTTTGTTAAAAATGGTGGTAGCGTCATTTTCATCTCAGACCACTATAATGCCGATCGTAATTTAAACCGTATTGATTCTTCAGAATCAATGAATGGTTATCGACGTGGCGCATACCAAAATATGACTAAAGATATGAATAATGAAGAAAAAAATTCTAACGTTATGCATAACGTTAAGAGTTCTGATTGGCTCTCACAAAACTTCGGTGTTCGTTTTAGATATAATGCACTTGGAGATATCAATACTCAAAATATCGTTTCAAGCAAAGATAGTTTTGGTATTACTAAAGGTGTACAATCAGTTTCGATGCACTCAGGTTCAACATTAGCAATAACTAATCCTAATAAAGCTAAAGGCATTATTTATATGCCCGAACATTTAACACATAGTCAAAAATGGTCTCACGCAGTTGATCAAGGTATTTACAATGGTGGTGGCATCAACGAAGGACCTTATGTAGCCATTTCAAAAATTGGTAAAGGAAAAGCTGCATTTATTGGTGATAGCTCTCTCGTAGAAGATCGTTCACCTAAATATCTTCGTGAAGATAATGGGAAACCTAAAAAAACGTACGATGGTTTTAAAGAACAAGATAATGGAAAGTTATTAAATAATTTAACAACATGGCTAGGCAAAAAAGAATCTCAATCTTCTATGAAAGACATGGGTATTAAACTTGATCATAAAACACCGTTACTTAACTTTGAGCAACCTGAGAATTCAATTGAACCTCAAAAAGAACCGTGGACTAACCCAATAGAAGGTTACAAATGGTATGATCGTTCAACATTTAAAAAAGGGAGTTATGGAAGTGATCAACAGGGGGTAGACGATGGAGTAGATGACAATAGCTCTTCTCATCAAAAACAAAATGGCAAAGTTGAATTAACTTTACCTCAAAATATCCAACCGCATCATCCATTTCAATTTACAATCAAACTCACGGGATATGAGCCTAATAGCACAATTAACGATGTAAGAGTTGGACTTTATAAAGATGGAGGTAAACAAATCGGTAGCTTTTCTTCTAACCGTAACCAATTCAATACTCCCGGCTATAGTCCTAGCCAATCAATTAAAACAACTGGAGCGGGTGAAGCCTCAATCACACTCACAGCTAGAGTGACAGATGAAATTAAAGATGCTAATATTCGTGTTAAACAAGGGAAAAAAATTTTATTAACTCAAAAAATGAATGAAAATTTTTAACACCGATAATAACTTAGTGTTGAAAAGTGAGACATTGTTTTTAATTTATATATCACAGAACTATGTCTCTTCCCCGTACTTGAGGAGGTTAATTCAATGTCTCAAATTGCTTTCTATATCCTTAGTGATGTCCACGGTTTTATATTCCCAACAGATTTTTCATCAAGAGGAAAAGATTTACCCATGGGGTTGTTAAAAGCCAATCATCTTATCGAGCAAGACTGCGTGCACTATGACGACAGTGTAAAGATTGATAATGGAGACTTCTTACAAGGTTCTCCATTATGTAACTACTTAGTATCTAAATTAAAGAGTAGTCTCCCATTAACATCAATATATAATCGTTTAGGGTTTGATTTTGGAACTGTTGGCAATCATGAATTTAATTATGATTTACCTTATCTAAAACAGGCCATCAATCAACTTCATTACCCAGTTTTGTGTGCAAATATAATTGAAAATACACAGCCATTCACTGGCCAAGGTATTCATTATTTTAAAGTAAATGGTTTAACTATAGGAACTATTGGATTAACCACTCAATATATCCCTCACTGGGAACAACCTGATTACATTAAGACACTCACTTTTAACAGTGCTTTCCACACATTAAAATCTGAGTTACCTACACTTAGGGAAAAGAGTGATATTGTAGTAGTAAGTTATCATGGTGGCTTTGAACGTGATTTAGATAGTGGCATCCCGACAGAGGCGCTTACTGGGGAAAACGAAGGGTATGATATTCTAAGTCAGTTTAGCGATAGTATCGATGTGTTGATAACCGGCCATCAACATCGTGATATTGCGACAATCAAGAACCAAACAGCCATCATTCAACCAGGTTCAAAAGGTACAAAAGTTGGAAAAATAGTTATTGAATATACGCATGATAAAAAAGTATTAATTAAAGAATGTAAATTAATGAATGTTCATAACAATACCTCCTTTAAGCCGAATGACGAAGATATCGTTTTACGTAATCAATTAGAAGATTGGCTTGATACTCAAATCGCAGAACTCCCCTACGCTATGAGAATAAACAATTCATTTGAGGCAAGAAAATCACCGCATGCATTTGTTAACCTTCTTAATTATATTTTACTAGAAAAAAGTGGTGCAGATATTGCATGTACAGCACTATTTGATTCCGCAAATGGCTTTGATGAGAAAGTAACCATGCGTGATATCATCAATAATTATCCTTTTCCTAATACTTTTAAAGTGATAGAACTTAGTGGAAAAGATATTAAACTTGCAATTGAACGAAGCGCAAGTTATTTTGACATTGTTAACCATAAAATCACAGTTAATAAAGAGTTTCTAGAACCTAAACCTCAGCATTTCAACTATGACATATTTGCAGGTATCCAATATACAATTCATGTTGGTCATCCTTACGGTGAACGTGTTAGTGATTTGCAAATTAATGATGCACCACTACAAAGTGATCAAATATATACAATATGCGTAAATAATTATAGAGCTGTTGGTGGTGGGAATTATGATATGTATGTTAACAAACCTGTGATAAAAGATATTCAAATCGAAGGTGCTCAATTGTTAATAGATTACTTATCTCACAATGATTTATCTCAAATCCCACAAGTGATCGATTTCAATGTTGTTAAGTAATCCCTCTTTCTATTAAAGTATCATTGCTGAAAAGTTTGATTGTATAAAGAAAAATCCTTATAGAGGTGTCGCCACACTTCTATGAGGATTTTTTAATAATCATGAATATTCATTAAAAGTGACATGTTTCTTTTCATAAAGTTGATTAACAAGATTAAGAAGCATACCCAACACTATAATCCCACCAGATATCATAGTAATTTGAATGTAAGGTAATCCTACTGATAATAATATAGATCCAATAATTGCACCAAGAAAATTAGCAACATTGAAAATAGAAGCTGCTAACGTGCTTGCAAGAAGTGGTGCTTCTTTTGCACTTAAGATAATTTTGCTATTAAGTAACGGTGTTGTACCAAATGTACCAAAACCGAATAAGAAGCAAATGATTAATGCTAATATTGAATTTTGAATAACAGTAACAAATAGTACGATTGTTAAAAATAGTAAAAGAAATGTAAGGTATAAATTTTTTGTTAATTTATTTTCCGGTACATTACCAGTAATTAAATTCCCTATTACACCGCCTAAACCAAACATAAATAAACAAACAGTTAAACCTACAATTTTAAATGGAGAAAAATCTCGTATCATTGGCTCCATAAATGTATAAGTAGTAAACACACCAGAGTAACCAAACACAATAATGGCAATCACAATTAAAATGTGTGGATTCTTAAACACTGTTAATTCTTTGCTAATATTTGCTTCTGCACTTAAAGAAACGTTGGGAACAAATTTAATCATTCCTAACATAGTAATGATTGCCAACACAATCATGAATCCAAAAACAACTCTCCAATTTGCAAAGCCACCTAAAAATGATCCGAATGGTACACCTAACATTACAGCAATAGTTAAACCTGCCTGAACAAGTGCAATGGCCTGTGTTTTTTTAGCAGGAGGTGCGACTGTCGCAGCAACACTCATACACACACCGAAGAATGGCGCATGCATTGCCGCAGACATGAGTCTTGATAATAACAATACATTAAAATTCGGTGCAAGCATCCCCACTATATTACTTATTATAAAAATCGCAACTAATATTGGTAACAGACGATGGGCGTGAACTTTCAATGTAATGATTCGCATTAAAGGACCTATCAATGCAACACTAATAGCATAAACACTAATTAATAAGCCAGCACTCGAAATAGAAACCTTCATATCATCAGCGATTTGTGTAAGTAAGCCTGTCACTACATATTCAGCCATTCCTACTGTAAATGTTCCTATCATAAATATAATGAACAACATTTTATTATCTTTCATGAGCGTTTCCTCCCTTTTCTTAATATCAAAAAATCAATATGAGGGATATCTTATAAAAAATTCGTCTCAATGTGAAGAGTATGTTTTCAAATTTTCATCTTCCTCAAATATTAATCTCATAAGTTTTCATATTGTTTTCATGTAATAATATTAAGACAATTTATGATGACTTGATATAAAGCATACGTTTAAATACGTCTGATTGAATTGATTTAATTTTGATAAATAAAATTGAATATTCATGAAATAATGTCGATTTTTTGACGAACCCTCTTATAATACGTTTTCTTTTCCCTGTTTGATCATAATTAAATGATTTTTTAAATAACTCGACAGTAATTATCTTTAAATTCATTTTAATATTTGAAGGTAATTTGATGATCTGAAATTAAAACAGTTACCTAAAAATTAATTGTAGTATGGACAATGTAATAGTATGTGATTAATGTCGATTGAATGATAATCACAGTCCGAATTGTATATATATATTTTAAGTAGCTTAATGAAGACGATTTACATGTTTATAATGAAAAACTAATTGATACTTTACAAAACCTTCTATATATTATATGATACTAATTGTTGAAATTTTGGAGGGATACTCAAGTCTGGTTTAAGAGGCTAATCATTCGTGATTAGTAGGAGCTTTTTGCTCGCGTTGGTTCAAATCCTTCTCCCTCCGCTATATATAAAAGAGCCTGAGGCATTTATTTGTCTCAGGCTCTTTTATATATTGGCTATGATGATTCAATTGAACCTCATAAATATCCCTTATCCAAGCTACGATATATGTAAACACTTGAATAAGGGATTTTTATCTTACTATAGTTTTACGTTATGAAAATAAATTTTTTAATACTCTGTATAAAGAGCCTAATAATTGAAAGAAATCACCTGTCATTTATCTCACTCCTATCTATATAAAATTACGTTAGGTTTATACCCTATATCATTTTATTTATTTGTTGATGTTAATTGTTCACTTTGTACTAAATCATCAGCAAGACCGTGCCAGAACTGTTGTAACTCATCTCTAGTACGTTTAGTATCTGTACTGTCTTGTCCTACAAAGTCCACATGATCCCAGTCATGTTTTGTTGGAGTTACTTGCCATACACCTTTTTGATTTTTATCTGTAGCTTCAACATATTTTTGATTAAATGGATGTTGTGAAGAAATGACTGAAACAAGTCCATCATTTTCTCTCCATTCTTTCTCTTTAGCTTTTCCAATTAAGTTACCAGTAATTGTAAATGGTAAGAACATGTTAAGATCAGCTTTTTGTTTTCCTGCCAATGTTTTATGTGTTGATTCGCCCGTATAAGTTTTATATACAATATTAGGATTTAATGATGTTTTTCGGTTTAAATCTGTTGCGCCATCGCGTGTTAAATCGTGTAAACCACTATCTTCTGATTTCCACAGTTTTGAATTTTGAACACGTTTAACATATTGAATATAAGATTCATTTGGTTTTTGTTTTAATCCCCAATGTTCTAATCCAAAGTCTACACGTGAATCTTTATTACCATACATTTTACCTACGTCATATACAAGTTGGCGTACAATCGCTTCGTTACCTAATAAGTCTGACGCATGTGTACCATTATGTGGTGTACCGAGTGTTGTAATAGATGACACCATATTGTCGTGGCCACCTTGGAATAATGGAGAAATTTCCCCACCATGTTGTTTTTGATATTCAACTTCTTCTGGATTACCATGTCTCAATAACTCTTCTAATTGACGAATTGTTTGACCACCCATACTATGACCAACTAAATGTATTTTTTGACCTGGTTTCCAATCTTTATACACACCTTCATAAGTTTTACCGTAACGTTCATGACCATATTTAGCTGCGTGTGCTGCACCATAGTCAACACGTCCACCTTTGATGTAGTAGTATAACTCAACAGCACGGTCATAGTTACTACCAAATGCACTTATACTTGCTTCATAAGCCTCATATCCATTTTCTTCTAAGTCTTGGCGAATATTCATTTTATCGCCACCCCAATAATGCGTTAGCACTGATGGGTTGATATCGTCTGTAAATCCATTGAAACCATGTACTAAAATAATTGGATCATTGTTTTTATATTGTTTTTGTTTTGCTGATTTATTTGTTTGATCCTCGTTTTTTTCACTCACTTGTTGCTTAGACTGTTTATTAGTTGTAGCAACAGCATTACTTTCTAAATTAGCGAGGCCATCTTGAGACCCTTTATCATTTTTAGAAGATTTATCTTTATCTGTAGTTGGATTCGCTTGCTTGTCAACTTTAAGAGGTTCCTCTTTACTATTTAAATTAAATGTTTCAACTTTGTCGTCATCTTTCTTAGCAGTCACTTGTTGAGTGTCGTTATTTACTTCTTTGTTTACCTCTTCTGTTGATTGACTATCTTTTGATTGATTTTGACCTGTTGTTCGTAGTAGATCAGTATTTTTAGATGATTGTGTATCTTGTTTACTCAAATTCTCTTTTTGAGAGTCTTCTTGTTGGGCAGTTGTATTATCGAGTTGTGAAGGTTTAGTTTTCACATCTTCATTGGACTGTGCTGCATTTGAGTGTAAAGTTTGATTGTTTTCACTAGCATGCTTTTCCAGTTCAACTTGTTCTTGTTGTGGTTTCTCTTCAGAATGATTTTGAACAAATGCTTCATTCTTTTTATTTTGTTCAACTACAGATTCAGATTTATTGTCATTTTGAGAATCTTTTTGTTGCTGAATCAAATCCTCATTTTTTGGTGTTTCGTTATGTAAGTTTTCATTTTCAGTAATAGAATTAACATTACTTTTCTCATTAACATTCTTATTTTGCGTTGATTGTTGTTCACTTAACTTTTCATTTTTATCCCCAATAGATTGTGTTGTGCTATTTTCAACAGTTCCTTTATCCTGTTGTTGCTCAGCTGCCTGAGCCGATCCTCCACCCATAAATAATAATGCTGCAATCAGAATGGATGATGCACCTACGCTAAATTTACGAATACTGTATTTATTTTGTCTTGTCTTCACAATTAGCACCTCTATCTATTTGTTTATTTTAAAATGAAATTTTTGTCGGTAATTTGTTAGATGAAAATATTAATAATCATACGTGGTATAAATCCGAAAATTTTACTAAAAATGGGTTTGATTGCTTCCATAACTATCTCCTTCCCACCAAAGGTAAGCGCTTCCATTTTTGTTCAAAAAAAATAAAAATTATAAAAATAATTTTAATAGGCCATAAAAGAATAATTCACTTATCTACTTTGGTTTGATTTGATTAATATATTACATCGATGTTCACAATTTGTCAACAATTACATGCAATTTAATTATTTATCATACTAATATTAAATCTAAAGAAATGATGGTAATCTATATATACTATAAAATAAAAAATATCGATTTATATAAAAATAAAGGATGATTAGTAATGGATATACAAAAGTTTGAATCTTATCTAAAAATTAAGAATTCATATTATTCAAACCCTTCTCTTGAAGCATTGAATTACTATGTAAGACGCTTTATGATAACTGTGCCGTTTGAAAATATTAATGTTCAAAACAAAATCCCTATCTCAGTTGATATCAACGATTTATACAATAAAATTGTTATTCAACGGCGTGGCGGATTTTGCTATGAATTAAATCATTTGTTTGCTACGTATTTAGAACATAAAGGCTTCCACGTCACTCGTGCTGCGGCAACAGTTTACACACCAAATGGTGGACGTAGTCCTGAAGGTTCGCATATGTCACTTTACGTTAATATCGAAGGAACACTTTATATTACTGATGTTGGATTTGGTGATTTACCTACAAGTATTATCGAGATAGGTTCTAAAACACAATTCATTCCAACATATGATAAAAATGGAGTTTACCGTGCTGTTTGGATTAATGACAATCAATATGCCTTACAGAAGCTTAGACAAAATAAATGGATGACACTCTATGAAGCACATTTAAAATCTCAAAGCATTAAAGACTTTGAAGATAAAATAAGCTACAATGAGCATCATCCTCATTCTATTTTTGTACGACATTTGCTTATTACACAACCACAATCGTTTGGACGTGCAACAATGACTTATCATTCTTTAACTTTAAGCAATGATAGTACTAAACATAAATATGACGTTACTACCAATAACTACAAATATTTTTTAAAAAAATATTTTAATTTAAACGTATCAATTATCCCATTTGAACCATAAATAGGATGAATCGTCATTCACTTTCATCCTATTTTTAATCATTGATTTATAAGATTCATGGAATAAATCCCCCATATTAAATTAATTAAAATTCTAAATTATACTACCTTACCATTCTCGAACCTCTTTGCGCTCGCCTTTAAAATTATTTCTTTTTTGATGGCGATGTGCTAGTACCTGTTCTACTTCTGAAAATGGAATATCTAAACTATGTAGTAACACAAAAAGGTGATACATGACATCTGCTGTTTCATTAATAACTTCTTCACGATTATGTTTTATCGCACCTATCACAACTTCAAATGCCTCTTCACCAAATTTCTTGGATATTTTCTCGATGCCTTCCTTTAACAAATATTGAGTGTAAGAGTTAGATTGATTGGCTTTAGCACTTTGATGAATCGTTTGTGCTAAAGCTTGAATTTTAAAGCGTGATGCAATTTCAGTATTAAAACAACTCAGACTTCCAGTGTGACATGTAGGACCTTGTGGCATCACTTTGATTAATATTGTATCTTGATCACAATCTATATGAATACTCTCAACGTGTTGGAAATGACCAGAAGTTTCACCTTTAGTCCACAAACGTTGTTTAGATCTAGAGAAGAAAGTTACTTTCTTTTCTTTCAGAGTTTTTTGATAAGCTTCTTCATTCATATATCCCAACATTAATACGCTATCCGTTTGTGCATGTTGCAAAATTACTGGTACTAATCCTTTAGAAAAGTCTATAGGTTTATTCATCTCACAAGGATACCTCCTTCACGCATTTTATCTTTAATTTCTGCTACTGTAGTTTCTTGATCATGTAAAATACTTGCCGCTAAACCTGCAGAAACATCTGTGTGTTGAAACAGTTCAACAAAATGTTGTGCATTTCCTCCACCCCCAGAGGCGATAATCGGAATATTAACTAATTGTTTAATTTTTGCTAAATGTTCAATATCAAAACCTTGTTTCATTCCATCATGATGCATGCTAGTTATAAGTAATTCCCCGGCACCTAAATGCTCTACTTCTTGTACCCAATCATATACTCTGACATCAGTTAATTTTTTACCACCGTGCGTAGTACAGAAATAATCCTTTCTGTCTTTATCATAAAAGCTATCAATAGCAATACAAATACATTGACGACCAAATTTCTCACTTGCTTGTCGAATTAATTCTGGATGTTTTAAAGCGCTTGAATTGAGTGATACTTTATCTGCTCCGTGATTTAATAGTTGTGTAATATCATCTAAATTTTGAATACCTCCTCCTACTGTTAAAGGGATAAATAATTGTTTTGCCGTTGCTTCTATCACTTCTATCATAAGATCATGTCCTGCTTCCGTCTTCGAAATATCAAGAAAGACTAGTTCATCTGCACCGGCTTCATTATAAAAAAGAGCCAAATCAACTGGATTACCGATATCTCTTAATGACTGGAACTGGATACCCTTTACGACGCGTCCATCTTTAACATCTAAACATGGAATTACTCTTTTTTTAATCAAGATAATCCCTCCCAGAATTCATCCCGATGTGATGCTTTTCCTACAATAGCAGCATGAACATTTAACGATTCTAATCGAAACAAGTCCTCTTGATGTCTAATACCTCCTGAAGCAATCACAGGCAACGATGTATAAAGTGCGAGACGACCTGTCAAATCAAAATTAGGCCCAGAAAGTTTACCATCTTTCGAAATATCGGTATAAATTACACCACCCAAAGGTAAATGCTCAATTTGGGCAACATAATCAAATAAATTGAGTTTGGCATCCTCTTTCCATCCATTAATCTTTATTTTCTCTCCAAAAGCATCTACGGATAAGTAGAGTTTATTGGGAAATTGATGTGTCATATGTGTTAACCACTCTATGTCTTGGATACCTTTTGTACCTACGATACAATAGTCTATTCCTGAATGAATATAATTTTCAATTGTTTGTTTTGAACGAATGCCGCCACCCACTTCTATAGGCTTAGTGGTCAACTTTCGTAAGGAACGAATGTAGTCGAATTCTTTTACTTCTTTTGCTTTAGCCCCAATTAAATCTACAATATGTATACGTTTCACACATTTAAATTGACTATAAAATCGGATACTGTCTTCTACAGATTTTTCCATTTTTTCTTTTGAATCATATTTGCCTTCTGTTAATCGAACACTTGTTGAATTAATCAAATCAATAGCAGGCCATAAATCAATCATTAATAAACCCTCCTTTAAGCGCTTGATTTAGAATCTCTAATCCATACGTTCCACTTTTTTCTGGATGAAACTGGATACCGATATAATTTCGGTATTGAATGACTCCCGGAATCTTCGTACCATAGTCAGCATAAGCCACTACATATTCTGACATTTCTGCTTGATATGAATGAACAAAATACACATCACTTTGCAGTAAAGGATGTGTACTCTTTAATTCATTCCATCCCAAATGAGGAATAGGATGAGATGATTGGATTGGCACTATATTTCCTGGGACAAGTTCCAATCCACTAATGTCACCTTCTGCGCTATGTTGAAAGAGTAATTGCATACCTAAACATATTCCAATTATCGGTTTATCATGTATATTTTTAAGCATATCTTTGATGCTTTTTTCTTCTATAGAATGCATCGCATCTCGAAAATGTCCAACACCTGGAAGTACGATAGCTTCAGCTTTTTGTACATCTTTATCATCACATGTCAAAATCACATCATATCCTAAATGTTGAATCGCTCGAGTGATGTTACTTATGTTTCCCAATCCATAATCAATAATCGCAATCATTCAATTACTCCTTTAGACGATGGAATACGTCCATCTTCATTTTGTGCAAGAGAAATCTTTAATGCTCTTGCAAAAGATTTAAATATTGCTTCAATCTCATGATGTGTATTTCCACCTCTTAATAAGTCAATGTGAACGGTTAATCGCGCATTAATTACTAGTGCTCTAAAAAATTCTTCAACTAGTTCAGTGTCAAAAGTTCCTACCTTTTGAGCGCTCAACTTGCTATTAAATGAGAAATATGGACGACCACTAATGTCCACTACTGTTCGAGCAAGCGCTTCATCCATGGGTACATATGAGCAACCATATCTTGTAAAACTTTGTTGAGTCTTAACTAATTCAAGAAGTAATTGTCCAATAACTATTCCTATATCTTCAGTTATATGATGATCATCAACATACGTATCACCAGTGGCCTCAATAGATAAAGTTAATCCACTATGAAAAGTAAATAGCGTTAACATATGATCCAAAAATCCTACACCAGTATTAATATGAGATTGTGTTCCGTTATTAGCCAGCGAAATATTAAGCTGAGTTTCTTCAGTGTTTCTTTTGATTTGATAGTTCATAACATACGCTCCATTTCTTCACTATTTTTTCCAGTAGAAGAAGCTGTTCTTCTGTAGCAATAGAGTAACGAACATACGCATTCATTTTTATTAACAGATATCGTAATAACCTATCCTTATCGGCGTACGTGAATCGATTTTTCATGATTAAATAAAGATTCTATATGTGCAATATGCTCAGCTGATTCTGCCACTTCGTTAAATGTTTTTTGTGATAAATGAATGACTGAATGTCGTGTCATAAAGTCATTCACAGAAAGCCCATTTGTAAATCTAGCTGTTTGATTAGTAGGAAGTACATGACTTGGACCTGCCACATAGTCCCCAATAACTTCAGGAGAAAAGTGTCCTAAAAAAAGTGCGCCAACATATTTAACTTTATTTATATACATTTCAGGTGCCCGAGTTTGAATAGATGCATGTTCAGGTGCAATCGTGTTCATAATTAAACATGCTTCTTCAGTATCTTGAGCTAATATTAGATAATGATGATTAGTAATACTTTGTGATATGATATCTTGCCGTTCAACATATTGAAGCTTCTCTTGTATTATAGTGTTCAATTGATTAAGTACCTTTTCATTTTCACTAATCACATAAGTACAAGCCATTTCATCATGCTCTGCTTGTGCAAATACGTCATAAGCGATTGCGTCTAAGTCAGCACTTTCGTCTATAATCAAGGCTATTTCTGTCGGTCCTGCGATTTGGTCTATGCCTACTTGACCGAATACAAACTTTTTGGCATAAGCAACATATTGATTTCCTGGACCTACAATTTTGTCAACTTTTTTTATAGTTTCCGTGCCATAAGTTAGTGCTGCAATACTTTGTGCTCCACCGACTTGATAAACATGATGAACGCCTGTAATGTAACAAGCGGCTAACACCTCTTGACATATACCGTTATTTTGAGGTGGGGTAACAACAGTAATCTCATTAACACCTGCTACTTGAGCAAGTGTTGCAGTCATTAATACCGTAGACGGATAGCTAGCCTTACCTCCCGGCACGTAAATACCTACTCGTTCGATAGGATGGTATCGTTCATAACATTCAGTTTGTTGAGATGGTTCCTGTTTCACCTTAATATTTTCTTGATACACTTTAATTCTCTGATAGCTTTGCTCTAATGCATCTCGTGTTTTATTATCTAGCATGTCATATGCATTTTTTAGTTGGCTTTGCTCTAATTCAAGATTCTCAGTTTCCACTTGATCAAATTGTAAATTATAATTTTTTAAAGCTTTATCTCCCTGTAATTTAACTTCTTCACAAATCTGACTCACTATCTCGTACAAAGATTCATCTAGAGATTCAACATTATTAAATTCTTTTAAAAATTGTTGTGCGCTAAGCATAGCTAATAGACACTCCCAACTGCTTGATTAGTCTCTCTATTTCAGATGATTGCTTAAAATATGATTCTTTATTTGTAATTAACTTAGCGTTAATTTCACTGATATACTTTTTCTCAACGAGCCCGTTAGCTGTAAGCGTAGAACCAGTTTGTACAATATCTACAATAGCATCAACCATATCCACTACACATGACAATTCAACTGAACCGTTAAGGTGAATCACTTCTACATCCATACCTTCTTTATTGAAGAATTGAGTAGCTGTATGTACATAGCTCGTTGCTACTTTTTTATAGCAAGATGTTTCTGGCTTTGCCGCCAACGCAAAATGACATTTACCAAATGGCAAATCGAGTAATTTATTAATATTATATTTTTGACCATTCAGAATATCACTTCCCACAATTCCTACATCAGCAATACCTTGTTCTACATAAGTGGGAACATCGCTTCCTTTAACTAAAATCATTTCAATGTTGTCGACTGTAAGCAATAACTGTCGTTGTCTATTTAAAAGTACAGTTGCAATATCTATCTGATTAACTTGTTGTAAATATTCGATAAAACTCTCTAATAAACGACCCTTTGCTAATGCAACTCGTAACATGGCGTTCCACCTCACCTTTTATAATTAAAGTGTTAATCCTAAACCAAAACCTTCTAGTGAACCGTGATAATAACCACCTGTCAAAACGCTATGAGTAGTATTTTTAAGATGACATTTTATAAAAATACCTTTGTAATAAGATCTAGGCGCTTGTGCAGTTACGTCAAGGTGGATTTCAGTAATCCCATGATCAGTAAACCATTGTGCCCAAGATTGAATTGCCCCCATTGCAGGATGTTGCTCAGGTAAATAATGAGATAATATTTTAAGTTGGTTTAATGTGTTCTCTTTAAGAATTTGAATGATGGGATGATTGAAAGTTAGTGTTTGAATAAGCCCTGATAAATTGCGTTCTTCTATCATCTCCATAACTTCTCTAGTTTGATGATTTTTCTCTAAAAGTGCATCAATCAATTGATAGTGACCTAAAATGACAAATTGAATATCATCATGAAGTACGTTTTGAATAAAATATTGGAAATCTAAGAAATTTTGAGTGATTTTATCAAATTGTGGCTCGTAGTTCTCGATGCCGACTTGCTTTATAACTCTGTTATCTCTGATAATATCCCCTGCATAAGCTACTTTTTTAAAATGTGTTGGATAGTTCGAATAATATCTGAATAATTGATCAGTAAAATCATTTCTTAATGCATAGATAGATTTATTTTGTTGCCAAAAGCTTCTTTCATCCATTTGTTGCAAATCCTCGTGAGTCAATCGTCGCCAATCCAATTCTTCAATTAAGTTAAAATCTACAACATTATACTTTTGTTGATGAAAAAACTTTAAAAAACGTAATTCCTTTTCTTTCATTGAAATAATGGTATTGTTCATACTTACGCCACCCCTCCCTCACGCTGCATTCTTTAGTTCGATAATACACTAAAGTAAAAATGTAGTAATACACTAACATGTTACAAGTTATCTGACAAGTATTTTTCTGAAAATTCTTTCTTTTCTAATGAAATATATCTAAGTCTTTAATTATCAATTTTTAATTAAAATAAAAACCTCTTGTGAAGTAAATAATACTTTACAAGAGGCATATATTATTGATCAGTATTAAATTTTTAATTATTGCTAGGTTGTAAATTCATCATGGCACCAAATTCTTGTTGACAGTGGGTAAATGATACGAATGCTAACAATTCTACAATCTCTAAATCAGTCAGTGTCTTTGTTAAAACCTGTATTGTAGATTGTGGAACCTGTCCCTTTTGTGACACATAAACATCAACAAAACCTATGCAAACTAAAGATTTTTCATCGGTAAATTTCTTATTGGGTTTTCCTTTAGATTTGCAGTATAGACAACCACTGTTTTGAGCTAATATTTTCCTGATTTCTTCTTTTAAATCAACAGATAATTGACCCTCATTTTTTAATATATCTTCTAATGCATTCCATTTTTCTTGAACACTAGGGAGATGTCCGAGAAGTTTGTCAAAAGAAGTATCACCACGATGAGATAAGTTAATTATAGCCATCTAATCACCTCTTATTTATTTTAATTAATCAAACATCAGTGATGAATGTTATAATTAAAGTAAATTTATAGTTTACTTATTAATAATAAGGAGATTTTCCCATTGGACCTAACAAATCAAAAAATTCTACACTTACTTGAGCAAAATAGTAAGCTATCGCTTTCTGAAATTGGAAAGGAAGTAAATTTATCTACACCTTCTGTTCGAGAACGAATCTATAAACTTATTGATTCGAAAATCATTGAGCGATATACAATCGATATTAATTACGATGCATTAGGTTTCGATATTAATGTTTTAATAGAAGTAACTATAAAAAATAACCTATATAAAGATTTCAAAGCATTTATTTCAGTTCAAAACAATGTTGATTTTTGCTATAGAATTTCTGGAGATAGTTGTTTTATATTTAAAGCGCATTTTAAAAAGATGAGCGAAGTCGAAACACTCATCAACGAAATCCAATATTATGGTCATACAAAAACACATTTTATATTTTCAGAAACAAAATAGTATTTTATGATTTATCAATATTGTCGTTTATGTAATACTATATAAAGAAATGTAAAAACACAATTGGGTTGGTAGTCCCAATGCAAATCACTTATATTTGTCAGTAACCTTCCTCCTCAGGTCGTCCATCATTTCAATTTTAAATTGAGGAGGGACTTATCTATGAAATTATCTATTTTTCATGATGGTCAATTTTTTGTAGGTGTCGTTGAATACCAAGAAGGCTGCATTCATAAATATCTAAAAGTTACATTTGGTAATGAACCTAGCGATGAAACAGTGTTACGATTGATAACTTTTAAACTTATTCCTTTATTAAATCAAACACAGGGCAAGAAGAAACCTATTCAAAAGCATAAAAAAATTAATCCAAAACGTTTACAACGTAAAATCGCTAAAGAACAAAAAGAGACCAATTTAACTACATTTGCCCAACAAGCGATTAAAGAAGAACAAGAATTGAATAAGCTAAAAAGTAAAAAGCTTCAGCGATTAGA
This sequence comes from Staphylococcus sp. HMSC34G04, assembly GCF_001838765.1. Taxonomy (NCBI): domain Bacteria; kingdom Bacillati; phylum Bacillota; class Bacilli; order Caryophanales; family Staphylococcaceae; genus Staphylococcus; species Staphylococcus sp. HMSC34G04. Next base: position 104,002 of record NZ_KV838710.1, on the reverse strand, counting down.
AAAAGAACGACACAGACAATACAAAAGAATGTTAAAAAGAAAAAAGGCGCATGAAAAGCACAAAGGTCACTAATTTAATTGAGTCTGCCACATATATTAAATGTGCTGCAGACTCTAAACTTTTTCAAATTAATATAGATAACTTAAATCTACCAATTTGAAGTTAATCATTGCTTCATTTTTAATTACTCATAAAAACTACGAATTCATCATGCTTATAGTTTTAGTTATTATCCAACGCTTGTACGTTAAAAAAACAACGATCTCCTTTATTAATTACATCGTCCCAGTTAGCATCATAATTATATCCGAGTCTTTGTGCTAATTTAATAGAATTTGTATTATATTGATTTGTTCGAATTATTTTTGGTGTTATAGTATCATGCTTTTTTAAATGACGAGCAATCTCCTCCATCGACTCAAAAGCTAAACCAACACCAGTATACGATGGAAATATTCTATAATACGCATTAAGAAACTGTTGTTGATGAATTGTACGATACTCAAATCCTGCTATTCCCACTACTTTTTGATTATCTCTCATAATTAAAATGAAGTAACCAAATTGATATTCATCCCAATGCCTCATCCATCCTTTAATAAAATCTCGGGTTGCTACTTTATTCTGATGAATACCTTTAGGTGTATACTTTGTAGCTACCTTATTTGTATGCAATTGATAAAGTTCATCTGTATAACTCAAATTGGGCTTCACTAGCTTTAATCTATGTGTTTTTAACATCTACATCACCTTTTCCAATAAATTATTCAATTGTAGATAACTTAATATTGTTTACGCACTCTTTTCACTATTGAGAAGAGTATATATTATATTTAGACTTACGTCAGTCTCACCTAAAAATTTCACATAACATCCAATTTTGACAATATAGTTCACCTTATATTTATACTTGTTCACTAGTAAATGTGTCTAATCAATGATCATATTGTGTCCAAAATATTACAAAATGGAATAGGTAGTATTATAAATATGTATTTTTGTTATATGGACTATCGTCTTATAATAGGAATCAGCGCAATAATTTAATTATTTTTGCACGAATTCTTAAACTAAAGAAAGGTGAGCAAAAAATGGCTAATAAAGAGTCAAAAAATGTTGTTATTATTGGCGCTGGTGTCTTAAGTACGACATTTGGTTCTATGATTAAAGAATTAGAACCTAATTGGAACATCAAACTCTATGAACGCTTAGATCGTCCAGGTATTGAAAGTTCTAACGAAAGAAACAATGCCGGTACAGGACATGCGGCGTTATGTGAATTGAACTATACAGTACAACAACCTGATGGTTCAATTGATATAGAAAAAGCCAAAGAAATCAACGAACAATTCGAGATTTCAAAACAATTCTGGGGTCACTTAGTAAAAAGTGGTAACATCAGTAACCCTAGAGATTTCATTAATCCACTTCCTCACATTAGTTTCGTAAGAGGTAAAAATAACGTTAAATTCTTAAAAAACCGTTACGAAGCAATGCGTAACTTCCCTATGTTCGATAACATCGAATATACAGAAGATATCGAAGAAATGAGAAAATGGATGCCATTAATGATGACAGGTCGTACTGGTAACGAAATCATGGCGGCTAGTAAAATCGACGAAGGTACAGATGTTAACTACGGTGAATTGACTCGTAAAATGGCAAAAAGTATTGAAAAACATCCAAATGCTGATGTTCAATACAACCACGAAGTAATTAATTTCAATCGTCGTAAAGACGGTATTTGGGAAGTTAAAGTTAAAAACCGTAATTCTGGAGACGTTGAAACTGTTCTAGCTGATTATGTATTTATCGGTGCAGGCGGTGGCGCTATTCCACTATTACAAAAAACTGGTATCCCAGAAAGTAAACATCTTGGTGGATTCCCTATCAGTGGTCAGTTCTTAATTTGTACAAACCCTGATGTCATTAATGAACATGACGTCAAAGTATATGGTAAAGAACCACCAGGCACACCTCCAATGACTGTACCACACTTAGATACACGTTATATCGATGGTGAAAGAACATTATTATTTGGACCATTTGCAAATATTGGCCCTAAATTCTTAAGAAACGGTTCTAACTTAGACTTATTCAAATCAGTTAAACCTTATAACATCACAACATTACTTGCATCTGCAGTTAAAAACTTACCTTTAATCAAATACTCTATCGACCAAGTATTAATGACTAAAGAAGGTTGTATGAACCATCTACGCACGTTCTACCCTGAAGCTCGTGACGAAGATTGGCAATTATACACTGCAGGCAAACGTGTTCAAGTTATCAAAGATACTAAAGAACACGGTAAAGGATTCATTCAATTTGGTACAGAAGTTGTTAACTCTAAAGACCACTCTGTTATCGCATTATTAGGTGAATCACCTGGAGCATCAACTTCAGTATCAGTAGCCCTAGAAGTTTTAGAGAAAAACTTTGCTGAGTATGAAAAAGATTGGACTCCAAAATTACAAAAAATGATCCCATCATATGGTAAATCTCTTATCGATGATGTTAAGTTAATGAGAGCAACTCGTAAACAAACATCTAAAGATTTAGAATTAAATTATTACGAATCTAAATAAAATACTTTCCCTGTAAAATATAAAAATGATGAAGAGAAAATAAATAAATATAAAATATTTCTCCCCTATCCTCAAAACCTTAATTAATATTAAATTAGAGTAAATAAATTTAGAAACAAAATTAACCCCTACTCCTGATACCTCCAACGAAGTCGAGCCAACTTCGTTGGAGGATTTTTTATTTTTTTCTTAGCGACTTAAGTATCTATCACAGTAGATATCTAACAAATCAGCGATACAACAAAATTTATGAATTGTCCATGTTTTAAAACTCAATGAGTTAAAATAACTATTCACACGATTTCTTCTCAATTCACTTTTTATAAACACTGTTTCTATATAAAAAATAAGCTTGTCTCTCTTTTTATAAAAACAAACTCAAATATCATCTCATTATACATTTTTAAAGACGTCGTTTAACCCATGCACTCTTTATATAAATATATCCATTGTACTAAAGGTTATTTAAAATTCCATGTTGCAAGTCATCATAGATACGAGAAAGCCTGTGAGTTGATTTAATTTCAGAGTATAATTGAATAGAATCTTCAACAATTTCATCACTCTACTATAAAAAAACACCCGTCCTAAGACGAGTGAAAATAAAAAGAGTTAGAAATAAAAGGAAACTAAACATAAAAAGAACAATATAATAGATGATGGTCAATTGATGTGTTATATGAGGTATTGAAGAATTTTCACTTTGTTTGCACTTCAAATAAAATAGACAGGGACGGATGTGTCCATCTTATATTCATCCAACCATCATCTCTATATCATTCTTAAATCGTAAATATTACGATTTAATGTTATGTTACTTTCTTCTAATTGCAATGTCAAATGAAAATATATGTGTTTAATTATTTTTTGACATATACGTTATCTTACTTCAGTATTAAATGAAATATTCTTAGTTTATACTTCAATAATTCTCTCTATGAGCAACCTCAAATTAACAATCACATGTTCTTTTTTATTTTAAAATAAAATTTTACAACATTTTTTCTGGAGGATAAATTTACTGTTGATTGCAAAATATCATCATTCTTTTATGTATACTTCATTTCTTTTTAACAAATCTAGTATTATAAACACACTAAAAAAGGGGTTAAAAATCCGTAAATTTAATAAGAGCAAAAAAATTGATAAGTCATCTTACTGTATCTAGAATATAAATACAAGAAACATAACTATTGTAATAAAGAGAGAAGGGGTTATAATAATGACAAAATTTAACTTTGATCAAGTTCACAGTGATATTCAGTTTAAAATTAAACATCTTATGGTGTCTCAAGTAAAAGGAACATTTAAACAATTTGATGTTCAATTAGATGGAGATATTAATGATTTAACTTCACTAAAAGCAACAGCTACTATTATTCCAAGTTCAATTGACACTCAAAATGAAGACAGAGACAATCATTTAAGATCAAACGATTTCTTCGGTACAGAAGACAACGATAAAATGACATTTGTAACTAAAGAAATCAACGAAGATCAAGTAGTTGGAGATTTGACAATTAAAGGTGAAACTCATGAAGAGACATTTGATGTTGAATTTAATGGTGTAAGTAAGAATCCAATGAATGGACAACAAGTCACTGGTTTTATCGTTAGTGGAACAATTAACCGCGAAAAATATGGTATTAATTTCAACCAAGCTTTAGAAACTGGTGGCGTGATGTTAGGTAAAAACGTGAAATTTGAAGCATCAGCAGAATTTAGTATCGAGAATTAAACGATTTGTTATAGAAAAATTTCTTAAACTTTTTATCTTTAACAGTAAATTACAACAACACATATAATAAATGCCTGGGACACATTCAATGTCTCAGGCATATTTATTTATGGACAATCGTTTTATTAATAGAAAATACAATGAGTTGTATCAAATTTTCAAATTGAGCTATGCGAGTGAAGAACATAAAGTTTTATTCGACTTTTGTGCTACTTCCTTTATTTATACAAAACAACTTATTCCATACGCTTTTTTAAGAATTTATTGAAATTGATAACTCTCATATCCTTTAGCAAAGCCATTAACTGTATAAAGCATAGCCCCACCTTCTGAATGGTTTTCAATATCATTAGTACAAATTATAAGTTGATTTGTACCAGGTATGAATTGTGGATGTGTTGTACGTAACATCTTCCCATCATCACGTCCCGGCATTAAAATTTGACCTATAGGATAACCTCTCTTATTGAAAACTAATACACGTCCTTGTCCATACATAGCCACATATAAATTATCATCACTATCAATACAACAAGAATCCGGTCCTTCATGACCTGTAAAATAATATGGTACTGTTGCTCCAAATGGTGCAATAGTCACACCATCATCCTCTAATGTGATTCGGTGAAGTCGATTAGTTGTAGTTTCGGTTACCCATAGTACTTTTTCATCCGTACTTAAAGCAATACCATTCGCCACAGAAATATTTTGAATAATTGGCGTAACCTTCTTAAAGTCTGGATCTACATAGTAAACACCGCCCAAAGGTTGTGTAGAATACCCTCTAAAATCAGTGAAATAAAATCCGCCTTTACTGTCAAAAACCATGTCATCAATACAATATTCTGTATTTAAATCAGAAATAATTTCTTCTATTTGTTCACCATTTTCTGTTGTCGCAAATATGCCTCCAGTTGTCTTAAAATCACCTAGATAACAGATAAATAAACGGCCATCTTTATGTACTTTAATCGCTGCCGGATTATCTTTAACAGACTGAAATTCTGTTGTAACCTCCTTGGTCGCAGGATTAACTTTAAAAATATTCCCTTCAAACACGTCTAATAAGAATAACTGACCTTCGCGATTAAAATTAAGTCCTTCTAGTTGTAACCCTTTATCTGAAATTTTCACCCACGGCTCTGCTGTTACCGTTTGTAATTCACTTTCTGACACAATTGGCACTGCACTTTTTGATTTACCAGTATATTTTAATGTTGGTAATTTTTGATTTGCCATCGATTGAATCCCTCTCTTTATTCAGTGACTTTATTCTCATTTTATAAAAATTTATATTAAATGTCATTATAGCTACACAACTACACTTTTATTCATATATGAAAACAATCACATCTTATATCGGTCAAATGACGGATTTATAGGCTACCTTATTGAAAGTAATTCTCATTTTGATACAATATTAAAATGTCTAATTTTTAAACTTCAATCACTATCAATTTTTTTATATAACTTCAAATACTTTTAAATTAACTAAAATTGACTAAAGAGGAGCACAGATTTATGGATTATAGAGTACTACTTTATTATAAATATGTAACTATAGATGACCCTGAAACTTTTGCAGCCGAACATTTGAAATTTTGTAAGGAACATCATTTAAAAGGAAGAATACTAGTTTCAACGGAAGGCATTAATGGAACATTATCTGGAACTAAAGAAGATACTGATAAATATATAGACCATATGCATGCAGATAGTCGTTTTGCTGATTTAACTTTTAAAATTGATGAAGCTGAAAGTCATGCGTTTAAAAAGATGCACGTGCGTCCAAGACGTGAAATTGTTGCACTCGACTTAGAAGAAGATATTAATCCACGTGAAATTACCGGTAAATACTATTCTCCTAAAGAATTTAAAGCCGCACTAGAAGATGAAAATACTGTTATATTAGATGCTCGAAATGATTATGAATACGATTTAGGACATTTTCGCGGAGCTATTCGTCCTGATATAACACGATTCCGTGACTTACCTGAATGGGTGCGTAATAATAAAGAACAACTCGACGGAAAAAATATTGTCACATATTGTACAGGTGGCATTCGTTGTGAAAAATTTTCTGGTTGGTTAGTAAAAGAAGGATTTGAAAACGTAGGTCAGTTGCATGGTGGTATTGCTACATACGGTAAAGACCCTGAAACTAAAGGGCAATATTGGGATGGTAAGATGTATGTATTTGATGAACGTATAAGTGTCGATGTGAATCAAATTGATAAAACAGTCATCGGCAAAGAGCATTTTGATGGTACACCTTGTGAACGTTATATTAATTGTGCAAACCCTGAATGTAATAAACAAATTCTTGTTTCTGAAGAAAATGAAGAAAAATATTTAGGTGCATGTTCGTATGATTGCGCAAAACATGAGCGCAATCGCTACGTTGCCCGTCATCATATTAGCAATGAAGAATGGCAACGTCGTTTAAACAATTTCAAAGATGTGCCTGAACACACACATGCATAATTCAAACACGCCTTTATTGTGAGTTTAACATTTCACATATAAAGGCGTATTTCATATGATTTAAATATCTATAATAACTTTTAACCCTGTTTTTTGACATAAAGAATACGTAAAATGGCAAATATTGATATCATTTATGTCACTGATAGTGTTAAAATAAATAACATAATAAGTCTGCTTAAGGAGTGTCTGCATGGAAATATTAGTCACAGCATTTGAACCATTTGGAGATGAAAAAATTAATTCTGCACTTGAGGCTGTTAGCCATCTGGAAACTAAAATTGGTTGTCATAAAATTGATCGATTGATACTTCCTACAGTATTTCATGACTCTGCGAATGTGATTGCTAAAGTGTTAAAATCTAAAAATTATGATGTTGCTCTAGCTATCGGACAAGCAGGTGGTCGTAGTGAAATCACTCCTGAGCGTGTAGGTATAAATATAGATGACGCACGTATTAAAGATAATCAAGGACACCAACCTATTGATCAAGTTATACGTCACGATGGCGCACCCGCTTATTTTTCTAATTTACCTATCAAAAGAATGACAATGGCAATTCAAAAGGCTGGTCTCCCTAGCAGACTATCTAATTCCGCTGGAACATTTGTATGTAATCATATCTTATATCAACTTGGATATATGGCAGACCATTTTTACCCTGACTTATTATTTGGATTTATACACGTGCCTTTGATTCCTGAGCAAACAATTAATCATTCTCAACAACCTTCATTGTCCGTTGAAGATATCGTAAAAGGATTAACTGAAGCAATCAAAGCTATCGACTTCGTTGAAGATAACAAGATTGCATTAGGAGAAATCCAATAGTCTCTTAGTTCACTAATCATTCTGTATGTACTTTAAACAGGTGGCCCTGGGAACATCAAGCTCGTTTGACGTTTGCTCACATATGTATTAGCAAAAGCGTGCATGATAAGAATATAGAGTAATTGATGTTCTTTAAACACCCTATCATTCCCTTCTGCATAAGCATAATCACCAATTTGTTTCCAACTCGCAATTTGTGTATCTCGCTTTATATCTTTGATAGTAGTATGATGTTTCTCATTAGCATGAATATTTAATATTATACCGTCAATTTTTAATATTCCATACGTCTCCTCATAACCATTACTTTGCTTATCAAATAACGCTTCACACTGCCTACCTTTTGAATCACGATATTCTACTTTAAAATGTTTTTTCTCCATATATCGCGATACCTTAATATAAGCTACACTATTATTATTCACATCACATATCTCATATTGATTTAATTTTAAACCTAAGGTCAAATAACCAATACATTTTTGAATAAAATTTTTATACACTTTCGATATCATACCAACAGGTTGCTGAGCATCATTTTTTATAATTGAAGTCTGCGTTGAGAATCGATTTCTTTTTAAATATTTATACATTTTGTCACCCATCTCTCTAATATCATACTTTTATCATATACAACAGACTTCTCTAAATCAAAATCTCTTTTTTATCAAATCATTTTAAATACAAAAAGTATTTTTGAAAATATTTCCAATTATCTGTATACTTTAAACAAATACTTTGCAAGTTAAAAAGGGATGAATAAAAATATTAAAATGAAAAACAAACGAAAAATAAACAATACGCTTGTTTATACTATCTCTGTTTTAATTATTGTTGTTATTACACTTATTGCGGGTATCTTTCCTAAAGCATTTGGGATGTATGCGCAAAGCATTTACGATTGGATTACAAATTGGTTTGGTTGGCTATTCCTTATCATTGTCTTTGTTTTGGATGTATTTTTAATATTCTTAGCTTTTTCTAGATATGGGCGCTTTAAACTTGGTTCGGATGAAGAAGAACCAGAATTTTCCATGCTATCTTGGATTGGCATGTTATTTTCAGCAGGCCTTGGCGTTGGTATAGTCTTTTGGGGTGTTGCCGAACCTTTAACGCATTATCTCCATTCACCCTTCCCAGGAAAAATTGCAGATCACTCTGAAGAATCAGCACGTGTCGCGATGGGATATACATTTTTCCATTGGGGGATTTCACAATGGTCAATTTTTGCAATTTCAGGATTAATCGTTGCATACTTTCAATTTAGAAAACAACGTAACGGGCTTATTTCAACAGCTATGGAGCCCGTTTTTGGTGAAGCTTATAAACGTCCATTCAGGAATATTATTGATATATTAGCAATTATTGCAACCGTAATGGGAATTGCTACATCCATTGGTCTGGGGATTATGCAAATTGGTGGTGGATTAAACCATCTTTTTGATGTTCCTAATAATAATTCCACTAAAATCTTAATTACTATTTTGATGGTAGCCATATTTTTAGGCTCTTCATTAACTGGCTTAAATCACGGTGTAAAATGGTTAAGCAATTTTAATATCATATTAGGCGCGGTTTTACTCATATTTATTTTGGTTTTCGGTGATTTGAAGTTTATTCTTGAATCATACACACTAGCAATTTCTGATTATTTGCAGCATTTTATAGAATATAGTTTACGCGTAAATCCATACTCAGGAGATGATAGTTGGATTCAACAGTGGACTGTTTTCTATTGGGCTTGGGTAATTTCGTGGTCACCTTTTATTGGTGGCTTTGTAGCAAGAGTATCTCGAGGACGTACAATTAGAGAATTTGTCGTAGGTGTACTCATTATCCCTCCTCTAATTTCGTTTACATGGATTGCAGGTTTTGGCGGTACAGCTATTAAGCTTGCTTTAAATCATAACGACAAGCTTGTTCATATTGTCGATAAAGATTATACTGTTGCCTTGTTTGAATTATTATCACATTTTCCATTGTCGGAAGTCACTAGTTCCTTAGCCATTGTACTTATTTTCATCTTTATTGTAACAAGTGCTGATTCAACTACGCATATTGTTGCAGGTATGGCTACAGGTGGTGCTATCAATCCATCTTTAAAACATAAAGTCTTATGGGGTCTACTTATTGGGGCGATTTCAGTTGCTATGACAATTGCAGGTGGTCTTAAAAGTTTACAAACTGCATCAGTCATTACTGGTCTACCATTCTCTATCATTTTATTACTAATGATATTCTCACTCATGAGGGCTTTAAAAAGAGAACCCATCCATCATTTTAAAATGACATCAATTGATGATGAAAAAGATTACTCTATTTCATTAGAAGAGCGTGAAAAACAGGATGAACAAGAAAATCAGTAAAGCAGCTTTAATTGAGTAGCGCTATTATTCACTTTCTTTATTATTCTTTTGAACTATGACACAACGGGAGCGGGACAGAATTCATATTGAATTCGTTGTCCCACTCCCGTTTATCTATGTTTTAAAATAATATTCTCTTTTTTAATTTGCTATATATAATCATTTATGACAATGTAGCACTTGTAACATACCCATCTTTAACGTGAAAAACGATGTTTCCTTTTCCAACTTGATAACCGTACAAGCCATCTGTCTTACTTGTTTTGTTTTTAGATAATGGCGGCTGATAATTATAATTTTTTCCATACTTTTGTTTAATTTGATCTAAAGTAACAGTTCTGGAAGCAATTTTAAATTGTACGTTGTTTGCTTTATTTCCGTTAATTTGTTGAAATGTCTGATCGTATATTTTTTTAGTAGCAGTCTTAGATTCATATTTTTGATTTACCTTAATACCATTAAATGTAACGTTTCCAGCTTTTAAACCTTGATAAAATGAATTGCTAAGTACAAAGTCGCCACCCGATGCAGTATAACCATTATATTTATACCAGTAACTGTGTGCTGTTTGTGCCTTTGCTTCATTAGATACACCATTATGCTCTGTTACATTTAAACCTAAAATTGCACCTAAAGTAATACCACTTACGACAAATGCTTTTGCAAACCCTTTCATAATGTATCACACTCCTAATATAAAATAATAATGTGTTGCTACATTCAACATATAATATTTCATTAAATATTACAACTATCTATTAATAGGTAAAAAATCTCTTAATGATTTTTATCAGTGCTCTATCAATCTTTATTTTGAAATTAAATGAAAGCGGGCTAACAAAATTGTTCAATGTTGTTAGCCCATTCATTGTCACTACCTATAACATCAATAAATAAGGGTTTTCGATATATTTAGCTAGTACTTTAAGAAAATCGGCCGCACCTGCACCATCTAAAATTTGATGATCAAATGTCAGACTTAAAGGAATTTTTGAAACTTGTTTAATGTTATCCGCTTCTAGCACGACTTCTTTAGTTAAAGCACCAACGCCTAGAATACCTGTTTCACCTAAATTTAAAATTGGTGTAAAGTATTCTATACCACTAGCACCCATATTAGTGATTGTAAATGTTGCTCCCTCTAATTGCACTGCTCCTGTGTTTCCTTCACGAATAGCTTCAGCCGATGATTTAATTTCATGGGCTAAAGTACCAATACTTTTTGTATCTGCATGATTAATCACTGGCACCATAAGGCCTTCGTCTAGAGACGTTGCGATTCCTAAATGGACATCTTCATACTCAGTTAATTCGCCTTGTTCATAACGTGCATTCATTGCTCCATATTCTTTAAGTGCAAGGACTACTGCTTTAGCTAATAATGCAGTAACAGTTAATTTAACATCTTGATCTGCTTGTTTAAGTTCCGTAGCTAATCTGTCTTTGAAATCTAGCAAGCGATCCGCATCAACCTTACGATGTAATGTTAATTGAGCAGTATTATTAAGACTTTGTCTCATATTTTGAGCAATACGTTGACGCATAGGATTCAATCCTTCACCAATCGCACTTGTATCCACAGTCTGTGTTGGAACACGACTTGTATCTTCATTAGATGTCGTATCACTAGCATAGTCGTATCCATTTGCTTCAACACGTTGAATATCTAGTTTTGTAATACGATGATTACCGCCCGTGCCTTTTATCTTGTTAATGTCTAATCCTTTATCCTCAGCCATATTACGTGCGAGCGGTGAGATAAAGATTCTTTCTCGTGATGCGCTTTTAGGCGAATTATCTTCATTATCGGAAGATTGTTGTGATGTATCTTTAACTTCTTGCGTTTCTTTTTCATGCTCGTTGTCTTCTTTTACTTTTTCTGATGCTAAATCATCTTCATCTTTATCAATAGCTTCCCCTTCTTCTCCAATTACACCTAATACCGCTTTAACTTCTGCATCTTCTCCGGCTTGCACTTTAATTTCTAACAATGTCCCACTCGCCGGCGCTTCAACATCGTTGGTTAATTTTTCAGAGCTTATTGTAACAATACTCTCTCCTTGTTTTACGGTGTCACCCTCTGATTTAAACCACTCTTCAACTGTTCCCTCTTTCATTGTCATTCCAAGCTTTGGCATAATAATATTTTCACTCATTGTGATACACCTCCTATGCGTTAGCCTTTTTTAAATCATCAATTAATTCAGATGCAATATTTAATACCTTATCAGCATTCGGCATATATGCCGCCTCTAAATTCGCTGCAAATGGTACAGGAGTGTCTGGTGCAGTCACTTTCTTAATTGGACCATCTAAGTAATCAAATCCTACATCTCCAATCACTGAAGCAACATCTCCAGCAATGTTACACTGTGGATTAGATTCGTCAATAACAATTAGGCGACCCGTTTTCTTCACAGAATCTAAAACTGTTTCTTGATCCCATGGTGACACTGAGCGTAAATCGATGACCTCAACTGATACTTGATCTTCTGCAAGTTTTTCAGCAGTTTCTTCCGCTACAGCTACCATTTTGCCAATAGCCACAATTGTTAAATCGTCACCTTCACGCGTCACATTGGCTTTACCAATTTCTATAGTATAGGGTTCTTCAGGAACATTACCTTTTTGTCCTAATAATGTTTTATCTTCTGAAAAGACAACAAGATTGTCCTCTTGAATAGCTGACATCAATAGACCTTTCGCATCATATGGATTAGATGGAACAACAACTTTAACTCCTGGAATTGCTGCAAACATATTATATAAAGACTGAGAGTGCTGTGCAGCAGCGCTTGCCCCTGCTCCATGAACAGTACGTACAACTAGTGGGATTTTGGCTTTTCCACCAAACATATATCTCATTTTTGCACCTTGATTTAAAATGGGATCTAAACCAAATCCGATAAAGTCGTTGAACATGAGTTCAGCAATTGGACGTAGCCCCGTCGCAGCAGCTCCTACTGCCGTGCTCAATGTAATGTGCTCAGCAATCGGTGTATCGATTACACGTTTACGACTATATTTTTTTGCGAGTCCTTTTGTAACACCAAATACACCACCGAATGTATCATCATCTTTGATGTGGTCTACCTTTGCACCACCTGAGACATCAGTACCAATTAAAATGACATCCTCATCTTTTTCCATAGATTGGTCAATGGCTTCATTAATAGCACCCATAAATGTTAACTTGCGTTCTTCACTCATCGTAAAAACCTCCTTATGTGGTTAGGTCATTTGTTCTTATATCTTTTAATAAATATTCCAACTTTCTGATTTAAGCAAAAACATCTTTGTATAATGAATCCTCATCTGGTAATTCGCTTTCTTCAGCAAATTTCACAGCATCTTCTACCGCTTGCTCAGCTGCTTTTTCTATTTCATCTGCTTCTTTTTCAGTGAGCCAATTTTCTTCAATTGCTCTTTTTCTAAATTCAACTGTCGCATTTTTATCTGCATTACGATCATCTGGTGATTTTACTTTTTGCTCATCACCTTCAAAATGTCCATATTTACGATACGTATCACATTCAATTAACGTTGGTCCTTCACCTTTTTTAGCGCGTTCTACAGCCTCTTGTGTTGCTTTATATACTTCCACAACATCCATGCCATCAACACGTACACCCGGCATATTATAAGCCGCAGCACGCTCTGCAATTGTTTCAGAAGCACTTGCGTAGTCATGTGTTGTTCCTTCAGCAAATTGGTTATTTTCACATATAAAAAGAACAGGTAAATCTAAAATTGAAGCAAAATTAAGACCTTCATGGAAATTACCTTCATTTGCAGCACCATCACCAAAGAAACATACCGCAACATTATCTTTACCTTGATTGATGATAGAAATACTTGCGCCAATTGCTAACCCAAAACCACCACTGACAATACCATTCGCACCGAGCATTCCTTTGTCAATTTCTGCAACATGCATTGAGCCACCTTTACCGTGACCTAATCCGTCACGTTTGCCCATAATTTCTGCCATCATACCATTTAAATCGCATCCTTTTGCAATCGCATGACCATGACCACGGTGTGTACTTGTAATATAGTCATCATCACTTAATTGAGACATAACACCTGTTGCAACGGCTTCTTCACCTACATATAAGTGTACGAATCCTGGGATTCTACCATCACTAAAAATTTTGTGTACCTTTTCTTCAAAAAATCGAATTTCGTTCATCGTTTTATAAATCCAACGTGCTTGTTCTTTTTCCATTTTCATTGTCAATTCCTCCTATCTTTCATAGGTCATAAAGTTTAAAACTACATATGAATTGCAGAATCAAAAAATGCATCTGCACTCTCACCTATTGCTTCTAATAAAGCCGGGTGTGGTTGAATAATTTGAGAAAGTTCATGAATCGTACCCTCTGATGCTTTGACACTTAAAAGTTCTCCAATGATATCTGTAGCATGTGGTCCTACAATAAAAGCACCAAGAACCTCTCCATACTTTTTATCAACGACAAGTTTAATAAATCCTTCATTTTCTCCTTTAATTAACGCCTTTGCATTCCCTTGAAATGCTGATTGAGTCACTTTCACATCATAACCAGCCTCTTTAGCTTGCGCTTCTGATAACCCAACTGATGCTGCTTCAAGTCTTGTGTATATACAACGCGTAATATCTTCTTGACGCACAAGTGACGGCTGTTTGTTCATTATTGTTTCGACAACATGAATGCCATGCGCACTTGCTGCATGTGCAAGTTGATATCCTTTAATTAAATCTCCTATAGCATAGACATGTTTTTGACTCGTTTCATAATGTTCATTGACTTTAAAGAATTTACCATCCATTTCCAAATTTAAATTCTTTGCAACTTGCGTATTCGGTTGTCTACCTGTTGCAACAAGAAGGGTATCAAAGCTAACATCATCTTGCCCATCTAATATTATTTTCGATTCCTTAACTTGTTTTATCTTTGCTTTCGTCAGTATCTTAATACCTTGATTATCTAAATGTGCTTTTAACATTTCTCTAGTTTCGTTGATTTCAGTTAATAAAATGTCATCTGCAACTTCTATTATCGTAACTCTAACTCCAAGATCAGCCATTGAGGATGCGAGTTCTGTTGCAATCACACCCCCACCGATAACCGCTAACTGTTTTGGTAGCTTCTCTAAATCGAAAAATGTATCGGTTGTTTCATAATTGACTTGATCTAACCCATCAATTGGTGGAATGAACGGCTGACTGCCAGTTGCTAAAATGATATCTTTCGCTTGATACGTTTCATTGTTAACGTCCACTTTTAAGTTTTTAGAAATTCGTGCTTCCCCTTCAATATAAGCAACTTTATTTTTCTTTAACAACTGCTTCACGCCACCCGTAAGTGTTTGTACAACTTTCTTTTTACGTTGGACAAATTGAGTAAAATCAATTTTTAAGTCTTTCGTTGTGATACCCCAATCATTTGCAACTCGTATGTTGTGCGCTTTCTCGCCGTGTTCTAACAACGTTTTAGAGGGGATGCAACCTACATTTAAGCACGTGCCCCCAGCATTATTTTTTTCAATGACTGCAACATTTTTACCAAGTTGCGCACCACGTATTGCAGCTACATAGCCACCAGGTCCAGCTCCTATTACGATTAAGTCATATGATTTACTCATATAATAAATGCCTCCTTTCACCAATAGTACGTTGTGCCATCCCAATTTCATTTGCATGAGGAATAAGAAATATTACATTTGTAAGCGCTTTCTTATCCCTTCAATTCCATTCTACTTCAAGTATTTTGAGTTTTCAAACAATTGTATGTTATTAATTATTAATACTCTATAAACTTTATAAATTACTGTTTATCTAACTCTTAAACTGATTTAAAAAAGTAATGATGTTTAAAGATTGTATAATTATAAAAAGACCTGTACATCAGCGTGTGATAAGACTATGATTAAAATGTAAAAAAGATTTTAGATAAAGGAAGATGGTGTCGTGGGAAGTACTGTTAAATATCGTAAGTTTATTCTACCTATTGTCGTTGGTTTAATTATCTGGGCATTGACACCTATTAAACCAGATGCCTTAAATGATCAAGCCTGGTATATGTTTGCTATTTTTGTGTCAACCATCATTGCTTGTATTACTCAACCTATGACTATAGGTGCCGTATCAATCATTGGGTTTACAATCATGATTTTGGTTGGAATTGTTGATACAAAAACTGCCGTTCAAGGCTTCGGTAATAGTAGTATTTGGCTTATTGCAATGGCCTTTTTCATTTCAAGAGGATTTGTAAAAACAGGGCTAGGTCGACGTATTGCTCTACAATTCGTTAAATTATTTGGAAAGAAAACGCTTGGTTTGGCTTATTCACTTATTGGTGTTGATCTTATCTTAGCTCCTGCTACTCCAAGTAATACAGCACGTGCTGGTGGTATTATGTTTCCAATCATTAAGTCTTTGTCAGAGTCATTTGGTTCATCGCCGAAAGATGGCTCTGAGAGAAAAATGGGTGCGTTTTTAATCTTTACTGAGTTCCAAGGTAATTTAATTACTTCGGCTATGTTTTTAACAGCTATGGCCGGTAACCCAATAGCGCAAAGTTTGGCTGAAAAAACGGCACACGTTCAAATTACATGGATGAATTGGTTTGTTGCTGCTATTATACCCGGATTAATTTCTCTCATCGTTGTCCCTTTCATTATTTATAAATTATACCCACCAACTGTTAAAGAAACGCCTAACGCTAAAAAATGGGCTACTGAACAACTAGAAGAAATGGGACATATGTCTATAGCCGAAAAAGTGATGGTTGGTATCTTTATCATTGCATTGGCTTTGTGGGTATTAGGAAGCTTCATTAATGTTGATGCCACGCTCACCGCATTTATTGCTTTAGCATTGTTATTATTAACAGGTGTATTAGCATGGTCAGATATTTTAAATGAAACAGGCGCATGGAATACACTCGTTTGGTTCTCAGTTCTTGTATTAATGGCAGAACAATTAAACAAGTTAGGCTTTATCCCTTGGTTAAGCAAACTCATTGCTCAAGGTTTGAATGGCTTTAGTTGGCCTATCGTTTTAGTTTTACTCATCTTGTTTTATTTCTACTCACATTATTTATTCGCAAGTGCAACAGCACATGTCAGCGCTATGTACGCTGCGTTACTCGGTGTTGCAGTCGCTTCGGGTGCACCGCCATTATTCAGTGCATTAATGTTAGGGTTCTTTGGTAACTTACTGGCATCAACAACACACTATAGTAGTGGACCAGCGCCTATATTATACGCAGCTGGCTATGTTACACAAAAGCGCTGGTGGACTATGAATATTGTACTTGGTATAGTCTATTTTATTATTTGGATTGGATTAGGTTCACTATGGATGAAACTCATTGGTATGATGTAAAGTTAGAATTTTAATTAAACTTTCGTTCATCAAACATATTGTAAGCTAACGTTTGAAACGTTAGCTTATTTTTTGCATCATACTCCCATGATTAATATTTGCTATATTCATTTTACTTTTTATTCAATTCAACTATGTTATTCTGTACATAGATTAACCAGTATCACTAGGGGTGCAATTCAATTTGCTGAGAGAAAGTCTACTTTCAACCCTTGAACCTGTTGGTTAGCACCAGCGTAGGAAAGTGAGCAATATTGACAACTGTTTCTTCATTCACTTTTTTACGCAATAATTAAATGGATGGAGGAATTTTTTATGAACAAATTAACAGTAGGTTTAGAATGGTTTTTAAATCCTGATCATATGCCATTAATCATAGGTATTGAAAAAGGATGGTTTAAAGAAGAATCATTAGAAATTGAGATGATTGAACCAAAAGAGCACTTTGATGCATTAGACGAGATTGAAAATGGTTCAATGGATATCGCGATTACTGAACCTATTCATCTGGTTCAAGATAGAGCTAAAGAACAAAACGTCATCGGGTTTGCGAGATATCTTCACACTAACGGCGGTATTATGTATAACAAAGATAAAAATATCGCTCGCCCCAAAGATTTAATCGGTAAGCGACTTCAATATCCTGGCGCTCCCGGTCCAGGTGGTATTGCCATGGCTAAAACGATGATTGAAGCAGATGGCGGCACATATAAAGAGGGTGACATCACACCAGTTAATCATAGCTTTTATCATACTGATGCACTTTTAACTGATAAAGCTGATGCTGCTACACTTATTTTCGAAAATTTTGAAATTCTTGAAGCTAAAAATCAAGGACTAAATGTAGATTATTTTCCACTAAAAAATTATAATGTACCTGATTTTTGTCAACTCATTTTCATTACTACGCCTGAAGTATTAAATACGAGTGAGATCAAACTTAGAAAGTTTCTGAAAGTCATTCAAAAGGCCATTCATTACATCAATCATCATTTAGCAAGTGCAATTGAAATTTACTCAATGTATACTCGAACTGATATCTCTAACCAATTAAACAAAGATACAATTGAAGCAACAGCTAAATGTTTTACAAATGATTTGTCTATGAGTTCCGACTACTACAATGATTTACAGTTGTGGCTTAAAGAAGTCAATGATATTAAAGACACGATTAACCCAACTTTATATTTTACAAATCAACTACTATTCAGTCGATATACAAAATAAAAAATACACCTTCACTCTATTTAAACGTTGATGTACACATCAATAGTTAGAATCAATATCTAATTTAGAGAATGCACATTAAATAAAGTGAAGGTATATTTATTTTACAACTGGGTTTTTCTTAATTTGAACATATTGAGAAATACTATATAACACAATACCTATCCATATAAAAATAAAGGTAATCAATTGATCAGTGTTAAATGGCTCTTTAAAGACAAAGATACCTAAGATAAACATGATTGTCGGCCCTACATATTGAATGAAGCCAGTTAACGATAATGGAATTCGCTTAGCACCTGCTGAGAACAGAATCAATGGTATTGCTGTAATTGCACCTGAAAATAGTAGCCAAAATGATGATATATTTAATCCAAATGTTATGTGTTGTTGCTGCCATAGGTAAATAACATAGATTAAACCTGCTGGTGCAGTAACAATACATTCAATAGTGATGCTACTTATCGCATCGATATGCACAATCTTTTTTAGTAAACCATAAATACCAAAAGAAAATGCTAACAGAAGTGAAATAAATGGAAATTCACCGATTTTTATTGTCATATAAAGTACGCCTACTAATGCAAAGATGATGGCTAACCATTCGAATTTATTAAATCTCTCTTTTAAAAATATAAGCGCCAATACGATACTCACTAGTGGGTTAATGTAGTAACCTAGGCTAGATTGTAGCACGTGACCATTAGATACTGCCCAAATAAATGTCCCCCAATTCACTGTAATAACATACCCTGCAACTATGATGGCAATAAGTTGTACGGGATGCGATACCAACTGATTAACATCTCTAAAAAAAGCGTTCCGTTGATTTTTTCCTATAATGAGCACAAAAATCATAAATATCACTGAAAAAATAATGCGGAATGCCAAAATTTCAAAAGCGCCTATTTCATCAATTAAACGCCAATAAATGGGTAAAATCCCCCATAAAATATAAGCACCTAAAGCTAAAAATATTCCTTTTTTATACTCCGAAGACACCATTAACCCTCCCTCAATATAAGTGATTAGAAAATGAGACTCATTCCAACTCATTGACAGTTATGTAATCAAGTTTACTAATAAAACAGTAATATTTACACATATCTGTTTGCGCACAGCTTTTGATTTTATAATCAATCTTCATTAAAATAAGCACGTTTAATACTTGGTACATCAATTGTTTGAGACATATCTATAAAGTATTGTTTTTGCCACGCTTGTGTCTTTTGAGCGACACGATTTAAATCTTTCTCCCAAGTAGGATACACTCGAAAAGCCATTTTCCCTTTAGATTCATGATGTCTTAAAATACCTTTATGGAAAAGTACATGTTTTGGAAAAATAAACTGACCTACTTGAGAATCATCTATCACATGTACAATTAATTTCCCAGGAAATGACTCGTAGTCAAATGCACGATTTTTCTTTGTTTTATCTTTTTCCCAAAGCGATAAAAAATATCCTTTTTTCTTTGTTGTTTTTTTAGCTAACCTACTTTTAAATACGTAGTCGTTAATATTAAAATTGTATGCCTCATAAGACTGATTCCATTGTTCATCTCTTATAATTAATGATTGTTGTAAATTCATTATCTTTATGATGTGATTTAACAATCGAACTGAAGACTTCATCTTCATACTCCCCTTTATTTTCAGTCTCAAAGTTCAACACATCGACGCAAACTCTGAGATACTTTTATAATAAATATTTAAAATGGGCATATATTTATTCCCTTTGCTTTATTTTTAATCTACGATATCGATTAAGTGTCGCAATAAACTCCTGCTTTCTAGGTAGCGCTAAATGACCAGGATGACCATGATGATTTGATATAACATCTAATCCGTGTTTCTCAATCCGTTGATACAAACAATTGGTCAATTCTACAATCGTACTTTTGTCATCTAGCAATTCATTTTTTACATAACTTAACATCATCGCTAAACCTTGTGTTTGACTGTCATCGACAAGTTGTTCTAAGCCAGAAATATGAATAGTTTCCTTACCATACGTTACTACATTCAATCCTTTAGCTTTAAAGCGATCACGTTTCCCTTTTTGATTAAAACTCGCTCTCAACGGAATTCTTGATGGAATGTGACCGAACTGATTGTGAGAAGAAACCTTTCTTTGATAACCGTCTGACTGCGCAATGTCTTTAGCTTGTTGCGTAACATCTTTCAATACATATTCATCCATCATCAATACTTGATCTGCCACGTCAAAATAATCTCCCGAACCTCCAACGATTAGAATAGTCGACACGTTATGGTCGTCATATAATGCTTTTACCTTATTAGAAAAGGGTGTAATCGGCTCTTTTTCGGGAGCAATTAAACGTTGCATACGACCATCACGAATCATGAAATTCGTTGCAGATGTATCTTCATCAATGAGTAACAATGACGCTTGTGATTCTAAAGCTTCCATGACATTTGCAGCTTGAGACGTACTACCACTCGCATTTTCAGTTGAAAAATGTATAGTATCTTTTTCACCTGGCAAATGATCAATAAATGGCTGGATATTAACATTTTGAATACTTCTTCCGTCTTCAGCACGAATTTTCATTGCATCTTGATTTGTAATCACATATTCTCTACCATCACCAGCAATATGATTATATACACCTCGTTCTAACGCTTCAAGTAATGTTGATTTACCATGATAACCGCCTCCAACTATTAGTGTAATGCCTTTGGGAATACCCATACCCTTAATAACTTTGCCACTCGATAGTTTCATTACAATCTCATATTGTTTGGGACTTTTAAATTCAATAGCGTTATTCATAGGTAGATCTGAAACACCACTTTTTCTTGGTAAAATAGCACCATTTGCTACAAATGCAACAAGGTCACGTTTTACTAACTGTTGTCTAATCTCCTCTTGATCCATCACTAATTCAACTTGTTGTTGCAATTGTGAACCATTAATGTTGCGATAACATAAGGCATGTTCTACTATTTGAGGCAATACATTAATAAGTGTATGTCTTGCTATTCTACCTAATATGGTACGTCCTCGTGCTGGTAATCCAACTTCAATACGTGCCTCAATTTGATGATTCTTAATTACTACTGCGGTACGCTCTAAGATTTCTTGGCCACAACTATCAATTTGAATTTTACTTACTTTTTTATCTTGGGCTACTATTGATTGAATCTGCTTATGAAACACGCGCGTTAAGTAATCACTCACAGCTCGTTGTTTCAGTTCAGAATTTAATAAAGAATCAGGAAATTTTGCTTGTTGGCGATCTATAACGACACTCATCTTAGATGGTGGCGCAAATGAATCAGCTTGAATATGATCAATACGTAGTTTAAATAAATTAAATTTGTATAGGTCTTTTATTTGCTTATACGCACCGTACTTTTGACCGTCTAACGATGTTAAAATCTGTTCAAGTGCTTGGGCACTTTTCATATTTTCAACCTCCAACGTTCATATATTATTACTTTTATTCTTGTACTTATTATCAAGTGTACTAAACGTTGACATTCCTACAAAAATATTTGAACTAAAAAATACTCCAAATTTTCAACTATACATTGAAAATTTGAAGTACTTCTCATTGTAATTATTCAGTTCTTGCGCCTGTACGCTCACGTAATTCATATTCTATTTCTTCTAAACTACGTCCGCGTGTTTCTGGTAAGAATTTAATTACGAACATCATCGCTAACACGCCTATGAACGCAAAAATTAAGAATACCCATTCTGTACTTAATGCATCACTTAATATTGGGAAGAATAATGACACGATAAGCGTTCCGATATTTAGCACAAGCGCTGAAATACCAGTAGCAGCGCCACGTGCGCGCATCGGGAATAATTCAGGTAGCATAACCCATAGAACAGGTCCCCAAGAAATCCCGAAGAATACGATAAATAATGATAAACAAACAATAATAATCCACGCTGATGAAGCGATTCCAATTGTCCAAATTAAGATTGCCATAATTAATAATGAGGCAATCATACCAATATTACCACCAACAAGTAATTTTTTACGATCAATCTTATCTACTACAAAAATGGCAACTATTGTTACAAGAACATTAATAGTTCCTATACCAACTGAACCTAATATAGACGCCGCTTCACCCAGTCCAGCCTTAGCAAAGATTGAAGATGAATAGAAAATGACCGCATTGATACCAATAAATTGTTGGAAAATAGCAAATATACAACCTACAATTAATATTCTACCTAACCATGGTGATTTAATGACTGTCCATGTTGATTCAGAGATAGCGTTAATTTCTTTCATTTCTTTAAGTTCTTTATCAATTTCGCTATCGTCATAGGTAATTTTCATCACTTGACGAGCAGCTTCTTCGTTTCTATTTTCAAGTAACCATCTTGGACTCTCAGGCATAAAATAAATACCCACGAGTAAAATAACCGATGGAACAACTGCTAATCCAAGCATCCAACGCCAACCCTCAATATCCGCAAATGCATAGTTGACTAAATATGCTGCTAAAATACCAATTGTAATCATTAGTTGATTAAGTGAACCTAGTGAACCACGATATTCTGTCGGCGCCATTTCACTTAAATAAACAGGTACTGTAGACATCGAACCACCCACTGCTAAACCAATAATTAAACGTCCAATAATTAATAATGCTAAATTGGTTGATGCAGCAAGAATCAGTGCCCCAATAATAAATACAATAGCGATGAGCATTACTAGACGTCGACGACCTAATTTATCGGCAAGTGGGCCACTGCTTCCTGCACCGACTATTGCGCCAATTAACATTGAAGACACAACGATACCCTCAGTTGTACTATTGAGAGGTATGTCTTTATGTATAAATAATAAAGCACCGGAAATCACACCATTATCATAACCATATAATAAGCCACCAAGTGCTCCCAAAATAAAGATTAAATACTTATTTGCTTTCATTCGTATCATTCCTTTTTCTATAGCTAGACTAATTATAATGCCTATATGAAAGCGTTTCAACATAATTTTATTAACATTTACTTATGAATGGTTATGATTTGATATTCAAGTCAAGTATAAATAAATATCATCATATTGCTTAAATTATCTATATCAATAACTTCACTAATCATAGCAATTTAAATATAATCATTGATTCTAGAAATACATATATAAATAAAACACCCTATCCGCTCACAATTTCTATCGACCGGATAAGGTGCCTTTGATTTTTCTTTATTTAATTATTGTTTATCTGTCACTTTTTCATTACGTACCATATCTTCAAACATGTTGTCCCAGAAATCTTCTAATTCTTCTTTAGAGATACGAACTTCTGATGTATCTGTACCAACAAAGTCACCATGGTCCCAATTATGTTTAACTGGTGTCACTTGCCATACTCCTTTTTGAACTTGATCTGTCGCAGACGTATGCGCTTGGTTCAATGGATATTGCCCAGAGATGACAGACACAAGTCCATCGTTTTCTCTCCACGCTTTGTCTTTTACTTTACCAATCGTATTTGCAGTTAATGTATAGCCTATGTTCATATTGACATCTGCTTTTTGAGTACCATTTGGACCTGGTCTTGTAGATTCACCCTGATATGTTTTGTAAACAATATTGGGGTTTAAAGATGTTTTTTGATTTAAGATATCTGTACCCTCAGTAGTTAAATCATAGAATCCATTATCTTTTGTTGTCCATAATTTACTTTGTTTCACACGTTGAATATATTGAACTAATGTTTCGTCTTCTCTTTGTTTAAGTCCCCATTGACTTAAACCAACATCAACATGAGATAATTTATTACCTTTTGACCTTGCATAGTCATATGCTACTTGTCTAATGATTTCTTCATTACCTAATAAATCTGCAGCATGAGTGCCATTATGTGGTGTGGCAATAGTAGTAATAGACGATATCATATTATCTTGCCCACCTTTATATAACGGAGAAATGTCACCACCATGTTGTTTTTGGTATTCTACCTCTTCTGGACTACCATGACGTAATAACTCTTCAAGATAACGAATTGTTTGACCACCCATACTATGGCCAATGAGATGAATTTTTTGACCAGGCTTCCAATCCTTATAAGCACCGGCGTATGTTTTTCCGTAACGCTCGTGTCCATATTTTGCAGCATGTGCCGCACCATAGTCTACACGTCCACCTTTAATGTAATAGTACAATTCTACAGCTCTATCATAATTACTGCCAAATGCACTTACACTTGCTTCCATCACATTATAACCTTTAGCTCTATAATCTTGAATAATTTTGAGACGGTCACCACCCCAATAGTTACCTTTTCCTGTAATGGGACCAGTTCCTGATGCATAACCATTAAATCCATGTACAAGAATAATAGGATCGTGATTTTTATATTCTTTTTGTGATGCTACTTTATTTGTTTGATCCTTCAATTCTTTGGATGCCTCTGTTGTCGCAGTATTTCTTGTTGTTGCCTGAGAATTTTTAGTGAGTGCCTTGATCCCTTTTCTAGAATCATCTTTTTCATTTTCAGGAGATTCTTTTGTGGAAAGATCTTTGTCTATGTCATCCACTTTAAGTTCTTTATCTGATGTTGTTGACTTTTCTTGATTTAAACGTTCATCTCCACGATTATTTCGAGTAACACCTTCATCTTTTGCTGTTATATGTTGCTCTGAAACATTCTCAGATGCAGTATCCTCATTCGATTGCGTTGCATCTTTATTGTATTGATGATCTAATTTTCCATCTATTCTTGAAGATTTTTGAACCTTTTCGATGCTCGATTGTTGGAGGTTAATTTTTTCTTGAGATTTTTCTTGTTCTATATTTTGATTTTCCTGTTGAGCATTTTTTACATCTTTACTTTGTAACTGCTTTTGCTTGTTTGTAATCTCCTGTTCACGTGATTCTTTCATTTTTGTTTGTTCAGATGTTGTTTTATCATCTTGTTGGGGTTTTACTAGGCTTTTTGCATTTTCATTCTTTCTAGTTTCTTCTTTTTTTGCATTTATGCCATTCGTTGCATGTTCCCCAATCTTTTTAGGATTTTGTTGGTCATTCTTTGTCATGGATGTCTGAGGTTGATTGGATTGACTATCAATTTGTTTGCCTTCATTAGATTTAACGTCAGTACTAGGTGTCTCATGATATGAGTAGTCATTGTTATGTATTGTTGGATTTTTATCAATTGTTTCTGAATGGTAATTTTTATTATCTTTATTCTCAGGTTGTTGAATTTCTTGATCTTTGTGTTGCAGCTCAATAGAATGTGATGCACTTACTTCTGATTGTTCTTGATTTTCAAGATGATTGGATTCAGCAGCATGTACTGAGCCTCCGCCAATAAATAACATCGATGCAACAATGATTGAAGACGCACCAACACTTAACTTTCGAATGCTATATGAATTCTTTTTATTTTTCATGTTTAAAGCACCTCTATCTTTTTTATATCATTTATAACCGTGACTTAAATGAAAAGATTAATAATTTCGCGCGGGATAATTTCTAAAATTCTTTGAATCCAGGCCTTCATCAATAAACTCCTCTCTCTTAGCTGAATGATTTAACAATTTATGAGAACAACACCAATTTTACACAATGAATATTAATCTATTATTAATTTCTTTTTACAACTATATAAACAACAATAAAATATGTACTTAAATTTAAACTTTTAAATACACACATATGCATTATCTGGATAGCAATTAGTCAATCGAACAACCTTTAAAGTTTAAAAAGACACTCAAACGATTTTCATATCGCTTAAGCGCCTTTTGTAAATTTACACCATTATAATAATTGTGTGAGCGGCACCACTTCAAAGTTTAAACTATGTTTACTCATATGACATATTTGAATGAGCCTTTTAAAATAATCCACTGAGGTAAATTGGACATGTTTTTTTAAAAATCTTAAATTTTGTGTCACATCATAGCGGTCTAAACCATTCACTAATCCCTCACCAATGAGTTTTGTATAACTTTCTTTCTTAGTCCAAATTTCATAAAAATCTTTAAGTGTAGTCACTTGGTTAAATTCATTTGTTGTAAAATTCTTCGCCAAATATTTATAATCTAAGTCTTTCATTTCTTCGATATCAATGCCAATAGGCTGATTATCTATTATACAAACGAGATAAGGATAACTATACGAAAGACTCACGTATATATGACAAGAACTTCGTATCTCAACTTTACCCATAGTTGTGATGTGATACCTCCATTCTTTAGGAGTTAATCCAGCACATTGTTCAATAGCATACTGAATCAATACATCACCTAATTGGTGCATAAGTCGATCCTTTAAAAATTTATAGTGCATTCGTTCTGGCTTTTTCAACTGACGAGAACTTCTATTCAAAAGCAATTCTACTTCCTCTAAAGTTTCTGTCATCTTAGTCACATACAAATACATGATTCACCTCTAGTTGGCATCAAATTTTTCAAACAATAAGTGGTACCATTGTTGCAACCATTGGCAAGAAAGATGTGGCCATTCACCTTGTAATTCTTTCATTACTGTTTGAGTCATATTTGAATCTGTCACACCTGAAATTTGATTATCTCCATTACTATTAAGACCAATCAATTCATGCATACCTAATTCATGTAATTTCTGTTCAAACTCACTATCACTTACTACAGTCATTTCTGACCCTTTGGCATTGTCAATTACTTGTTTCATAGTTATTGAACGTGGTGCGTATACATGATAAATAATAGGTATTGCATTGGATCTTGCCAATTTAATAATATGGCGCGCTGTGACATCTATAAATGAAAATTCAACTTTAGCTTTCGATATACTTTCTCCTATAAACGGCATTTTTAATAAATCATGCATGACAATACTAAAACGATTAGTTGTTAAATTTTTCATATTTAATGGTCCGGTAGAAGCACTTGTCAGATTTCCTAATCTTATAATCTGAGCTGCTAGACCTTCATTAACCGCTTCTAACACTTTCATCTCGCTATAAAACTTACTTTTAGTGTATGGTGATGTAAATAACTGGCCTTTATATAAATCTTTTTCAGAAAATGAAATATCGTCTTGATGTGCTTTAAACACCGTACCTACACTTATCGTTGATATATAGATTAATTTCGCTTTTTTATCCTTAGCTAAATCAATTAATGCTTGTGTACTTCTTACATTGACATCAAAAAATGTTTCATCATCACCAAAGTGATCTGTACGTGCTCCGGCATGAATAATTGTATCAATGGCTGAATCGATAATGAGATGATCAAGTTCTGATAAATCAGCTAAAACAATATCAATATGCTTCATTAATTTATCCACATGAGCCATATCAAAATAACAATTTAAATTATTTTCCAAGTTAGTCTTAGCTTGATTGATATCATGACCTCTGACAATACATGTAATTTGATCAGCATTATCTTGCATTTCATCAATTAAATATGCGCCTAGGAACCCCGTTGCACCAGTTAGCAATACATGACCTAAAGAAGATTGCGCTAGGTGTTGTGGTTTTAGTTGATATCGTCGTTCAACTAATGATTGTAATTGTGGTAGATGATCTGGTAATACTACTTCTGGTAGTGCTTGGCGTGTTTTTGTGTGATTAGCTATATAACGAACAGTTTTAAATTGATATACATCTTGCATTGTAATGTGTATGCCATTTGATTTTAGTTTTGATACTACCACCATTGCATCTAGTGATGTACCACCCATTTCAAAGAAGTCATCATCTATACTCATAGATGATACGTCCAACACTCCGCTAACGATTTGTGCTATTTCTCGTTCGATATTATTACGTGGTGCAACAAATTTATTTTTGTGTACATTAGGTACAGGTAATTTTGACTCATCCACCTTATCATTTCCTGTTAATGGTATTTCGCTAATAGCTGTTAATGTATTAGGAATCATGTATTTAGGCAAATATTGATTTAAATGTTGTGAAATATGATTTTCGTCTTCTTGACTTCCAACATAATAAGCATGCAGCACTTCATGCTCACTTTGTTTAGCTAAAATAACAACGCTATCTGTCACAGTATCCACTGAATTAATGATATTTTCAATTTCACCTAGTTCAATGCGATAGCCATGTACTTTAACTTGCTTGTCTATTCTACCAAGAAATTCAATTTGCCCATCTGGCATCAATCGTGCTAAATCACCACTTCGATAAAGTTGTCCTGGACCAAACGGGTTTTCAATAAATTTTTCCGCCGATAGTTCGGGTCTGTTTAAATATCCTGAAGTTAAACTTTCTCCTGCAATACATAATTCACCTGGAATACCAACGCCACATAGTTTACCGCCTGACATAATAAAAATATCAACATTAGCTAACGGTTTCCCAATCGGAATAGTCGATGGTATGGCGTCACCTTTTTTGTATATCCAACAAGATGCGATAACCGTATTTTCAGAAGGACCATAGGCATTAACATACATATCACAATGCTTAGAGATATGCTGCACAAATGCTGGCGTACTTGTCGCACCTCCTGTAATTACTTTAGGAATGTAAAAATGATGCATCACATTATATACCTGTAGTGGAATAGATGCGATGGTGATATTTTCTTGTGAAATTAACTTTTCTAATAAATCTGTATTGGTCCGCTCAACTGATGTTGCAATGACAAGTGGATATCCATTTAATAAACTACAGTAGAAATCAGTTGCCGAAGCATCGAACACATAATTAGCGTACTGCAGATAGACTTCATCATCGGATAAATTGAGTCTTTTTGTCCAAGCACACACTAAATTTAATATATTACGTTGTTTCACTGATACTGCTTTAGGCTTTCCTGTTGTTCCAGATGTATAAATATGATACAAATCATCTTCCAAATTCCCTGCATATTCTATATTTAAACTTTTATTATTTTCAGTGTTATCAATATCTTCGATTTTAATTACTGGTATATGTGAGGATATTGTTTTTCCATATGTGAGAACTGCTGCGACTTCAGCGTCTTTAATAATAAATTCAATGCGCTTATCGGGATAAGTGACGTCAATAGGTACATAAGAACCTCCAACTTTTAATACAGCAATCATACTAGCAACCATTTCAAAACTTCGTTCAGTTAAAAGGGCTACACGTTCCCCTTTTTGAATGCCATTATGTATCAATGTTTGAGCTATACTATTAGAATAATCATCAAGTTCTTGATACGTCATCGATTGTCCATTCATTTTAAGTGCTACATCATCTGCTTTCGCTTTCATGACATCATGTAAAAGTTGCTGTATTGACTTATTTTTTGGCAAGTCTAAAGAACAATCATTCACATACTTGTCCAACCAAATTAATAAGTCATCATTTTCATCAATATCTTGAATTTTTAGGTTTTCGGTAGATATTACATGTTTAATAATCATTTGAAGTTGTTCAGCAATATGATGAATGGTTTCTTGTTTATATAAATCTGTATTATATTCAATATTAACGACATAGCCATCTTGATCTTCTTCAATAATAAATGACATATCAAATTTAGCTGTTGTTGACTGAGGTGGGATATGTGTCAGTTGACTATGTCCAAAATTCGCATGATTTGTTTCATTATTTTGAAGTACGAGCATCACATCAAATAACGGATTATGTGAAGCATCTCTTTCATCAACAAGATCATTGACTAAGCTTTCAAAAGGATATTCTTGATGTTCATATGCCCCTAGACACATCTCTTTCATCTCAGCCATCAATTGATCCCATGTCTTTTGATCATGTGGTCGACCACGATATACAAGTGTATTAGCAAACATACCTAACATATTTTCAGTATCGCGATGCGTACGCGCACTGATTACACTACCAATAGCGATATCGTCCTGACGTGTATATTTGTGCAATAATACCATGATTGCACTAGCAAAGAACATAAAGTCTGTCACTTGATGTTGTTCTACATAAGATTTCAATTGCTGTTTGATTTGATGATTGTAATGAAACGACAACATATTACCGTTGGTTGTTTTAATACTTGGTCTAGGATAATCCGTAGGCATGTTTAATATTGGAACCTGATTTTCAAATTGTTGTAACCAAAAGTGACGTTGTTTAGATAAATCTCTATGCACCATCCACTCACTATAATCTTTATACTGAAGCTTAAGTTCAGGTAATGATTTATCTTGATATAAAGCGTTCATATCAGATAGTAAAATCGTGTTACTCATACCATCATTAATACTATGATGAGTATCCATAAATAAATAATCTTGTTGTGGTCCATGTATATATTTAACTCGCATCTGACTTGGTTGTTCTAAATCAAACGGTTCCATAAATGATTGAATAATATCTTGCTCGTTCGTTAGAGATGTCGTTACCTCTTCAAAATCAGGTAAAACGTGTGTTGCAATACGTTGTTTAACTTCATTGTCATCAATTACATATTGTGTTCGTAATATTTCATGACGTTCAATTAACTTAGATAATGCACGTTGCAATTGCATAACATTGAGTTCAGAAGATAATCTCCATAAGAATGGAATGTTATACACTGTGTCTTTAGGATTGACCTTCCATAATAGATACATACTTTTTTGAGACGCACTTAAATCATATTGATACGATTCATTTGCTTTGGGAATCACATCATAGACATCATTTTGCAGTTCTTCAATTTGTTGTCCTAGTTGCTCTACAGTAGGAGATTTCATTAAATCACCTACTTTAAGACGTTTTTTCAACCTTTCTTCAATACGGTTTACAACTAATGTTGCTCTAAGAGAGTGTCCACCTAGTTCAAAGAAATTATCTTTAATACCTACCTGATCAATATGTAAAATCTCTTCGAAAATACGGCAAACAGTGCGTTCAATATCGTTACGAGGTTCTACATAATTTCTATTATTCTTTAGATTAATTTCAGGTAATGCACGCACATCTAATTTCCCATTCATCGTGATGGGTATACGATCCACCTTCATAAAATGCACAGGTATCATATATTCAGGTAATGTTCCACTTAAAATATCTTTTAATTGACCTGTTGATTTTAATTGCGATGCTTCATAATATGCCACTATTTGTTTATCTTGGTCTTGTTCCCGAACGATGACTACAGCTTTATTAATATCACGTATAGCTTCTAATGCTTTTTCAATTTCTGATAATTCTATTCTAAATCCACGTATTTTAACTTGCTTATCGATACGACTAATATAATCAATATTGCCATCTTCTTGAAGACGAACTAAATCACCGCTACGATAAAGCATTTCATTATTAAAAGGTGACTGAATAAAACGTTCAGCAGTAAGTTTAGGTTGATTTAAATAACCTTTTGCTAAACCTGCACCACCAATGCACAATTCACCTGGAACACCTACACCACAAATACGTTCACCTTGCATGACATAAACTGTCGTTCCACTAATAGGTAAACCAATAGGTATACGTGAAGGCATCTCTTGTGGAATCGCAAAAGTTGTAGTAAATGTTGTATTCTCTGTCGGTCCATAACCATTGATT
This sequence comes from Staphylococcus sp. HMSC34G04, assembly GCF_001838765.1. NCBI lineage: Bacteria > Bacillati > Bacillota > Bacilli > Caryophanales > Staphylococcaceae > Staphylococcus > Staphylococcus sp. HMSC34G04. Next base: position 71,940 of record NZ_KV838710.1, on the reverse strand, counting down.
ATTTGAGGATGACACTCACGTGAATTTAATAAGTGAACCCACTTAGCATTTAACACTTCCCCACCGATAAACAAATAAGTTAAAGATTCTAATGCTTCGATACGTTCGCTGGCAATTTGATTAAATAAAGATGACGTTAACCACATCGTGTTGACTTTATTTTCAGTAATAGCTTGATCTAACAATTGAGGATTTAACAATGTATCTTTAGATGTAATGACTAACCGTCCACCATTCAATAATGGACCATATATTTCAAAGGTTGCTGCATCAAAAGCTACTGTTCCTGATAATAAGACGGCTGTATTTTCATTCAATTCGACATAATTTGGATTGTGTACTAAGCGATTAATACCTCTATGTGGCACCAGTGTCCCTTTAGGTTTACCAGTCGTTCCTGATGTATAGATGACATAAGCGATATCTTCTGAACAATTAATGCCTCTAGGGTTATCAATCTCTTGTTCTCTTGAACCAACTATAAATTCTATATCCATTTGAGGTAAATCTGATTGAAATGATGTACGATATGTTAAAACCGCTTTAGGTTTTGCGTCCTCAATAATATAATTTATTCTTTCTTCAGGATAATCTGGATCAATTGGTATATAACCTGCACCAGCTTTCAAGATGCCTAACATTCCAATAATCATCTCTAAGCTGCGTTCTGCTATTAACGCCACCATATCATTAGGTTCAATCTGATTATTTAAACGCAATTTATATGCTAAAAGATTCGCACATTGATTTAATTGATGATATGTCATCGATTGTTGTTCATATTGCAACGCAATACTATCTGGATGTTGGTGCACTTGACGTTCGAATCTTTCAACCACGCTTTTATAAGTGACCTCACTATAATTGATGTCATTGTTTTGAAAATTGATGTTGTTATATTTAGCTAAATCTGATCGATCACTGAGTTTTATATCTTTAATTAATAATGATGGATTTTGTGTAATTTGCATATAAATCCCATTAATTAATTTGACTAACGTATGTACAGTTAAATCATCATAAACATTGTCATTATAAACTATCTCAAAACCACCCTGTACGTGAGGATAAAACTCTAAATCCGCTAATGATGATGCTTCATTGTATAGACGATGTATATGATGACATATATGATTAAGCTCAAATTGTTCTTGTACTTTTTCAATATGAATCATCGTTTCTACATCTGTTTGTACTGCTTTAGGTTGAACAACAAAAGACGTACCACACATTTGAAGCTCTTCAAGTAGTGCGGAACACTCATCCACCATATCTTTTACGGTGTCACTTTGACTAACACTTAAATTAAGTGGGGCAATGTCTGTGTTTAAAACCATCATATTCTCAGTATTTTTATTATCTATCGAAAAATGGATGCCTAACGTCACATCAGAAGACTGACTTATAAAATGATGCGCTAAGTAAATACTTACAATCCACACATCAATGTCTAAAGATGGTAGTTCTGTATGCAAAGAACACATTTTTTTCTTTTCACATGTATTCTTAACAGGTATGTAAGCGTAATTATCACCGTCTGCATTCAATACGTTGAAGTGCTTTAATGGACATTCAGCTTGATTTTGATCCATCTTTTGGTTCATTTCTTTGATCCAATTATAAAAATCCGAGATACTATATTCACTTTTTAAAGAGTGGGTATAAGCGATATTTAATTGTTGCAAAAATGGAGTTAATTGACTTTCATTAAAAATAGTAGCGTGGAAATCTAAAAGTAGATAGGCTTCATCTAGAAATTGATAAATCTTAAAATTAAACAGAGGTAATTGATTGAAATGGTAGGAATTTAAATTACGTGTAAAGAATGCTTCTAAATCTATGCTTTGCGACATTTCATTAACTTCTTGAATTTCAATAAATGGAAAAAAATCTCTTAAATTTATCTTGAGTTGATTAAAATCATCTGTCACAAACTGTGTGCGCAACACAGGTTGATTTTGAACGACATCTAATAATGCATACATTAATCTATGTAACTCAATGTCGCGACTTAACTTTACCCAATATGTCACCCTGTGTTCTGAACTTGATTGATTTAAATGTTTAAAATAAAAATACTTTTGAAAATATAGTGCTTCAATATTCATTAGAGTCCTTCTTTCATATTCATTCCCAAAATAACTCATAAACAACATACATCATATTTTCTAGCCATGATTTATATTAGTATACTCTCACTATAGAAAACAATTAGGAATATGAAAATTAACAAAATCTTAATAAATATAGTTTTTTTAAAATTACGAGCAATTTGGTACGAATTATACATTTCTAATTTAAAAAATTATTGTGAATTTGCATTATTAAAACGACTCACTGCAATGTAAAGTGACATGCCACCTAGCAGTAATAAAACAAACATATAAATCCCCATCTCCATTGAAGTTAAAAACACACCTAATATAATTCCAAATCTTGCAAGTAATTCAGCTAGGTTAAATCCTAAAGCATGCACTGCTGAATATGTCCCTCTCTTATGAGAAGGAACCATTTTAAAACGATTTTCTTCAAGAATTGGAGAATATACCATTTCACCTATCGTCGCTATAATCATAAATATGATAAGTAACGTAAAATCATTAAGATAAGTGAGGTTCGAATATCCAATGACATAAAAAATAATTCCAATCAATAATGCTGTTTTAACATCCATTTTCATAACAATTTTTGAAATAAAATAGGTAAAAATGATAACAATGATTGTATTCGTCATTAATAGAAGTGAATACATTTTAACGCCATCGATATGTAACGAAAACAATATCATCGGATCAAACTCTTGTTTTAAACGCACTGAAATGTATGATGATACAGATAACTCACCCATCGTTAAAATACTAAATCCTATAATTAGAAGTAGATATGTTGTATCTTTAAATACTGGTTTATAACTTTTTAATATTTGACCCACGGAGAATTGTTGCTCATTAGCATGATGTGTGTACGACTGATTCACTTGATTTAAATCTTTAGGCAACCATATGAAAAGTGCTATAAAAACCATAATGTAAATAGCAAATGCGATTAAAAACAACATAGATTTATGTGCCCCATACATCAATCCACCTATGAGCGCACCAAAGGCTACAGCAATATTCGTCAGCCAATAACTTACCTTATAAATATATTGCTCAACTTCAGGCGTAATCGCATCCATAATAATCGTGTCCATAATAGGTTGCTGCATGCCTATTGTGATACTAAATATTGCGTAAGCGATACAAAATAAAATGATCATATATACTTGTTCCGAGATTGTAATCGCCATAATTACGAGCATTAAACTTAATATCAATTGATAACTTAGTGTCAATGTCTTTTTAGGTAATCGTTCAATAATATGACCTGATATTATTGATATGGGAAAATTTATCATGACTAGCGCGAATAAAAAGAGTCCTGAAAAATGTTGATTGACCATATCTGTTAAATACAATGCCATAAATGGTAAAAATGCTGTAACGATCATATTTTGGAAGAAATCACATATCAGTCGTATCTTTAAAGTCAAACTCAATTGTTTCAAATTCATCCTTCTCTCTATGTTAGAATATAAACTTTTAAATCAAATGGATTGTTCTGAAAAAGAATTAAGAACAATTTAATTTTACATCATATATACTATATATAGTCTTTCTTATATTTAAATGCAAGTTTCATATTAAGTAAATTGATTAAAAAATTGTTTCAATTTCTCATTAATCGATTTCATTTTAAATAAAAATATTTCATCGGTATATTTAAGTGGTGGATGGGGGCTTGAATTTAGAAATTATGATGGAATTCATTTTTTATTTAACAACCGTTAGTCCGTTTGAATTTCCACTAAAAAGCTGAATAATAAGACATATATTCATAATGTCTTCATTGTCTCACTCTCTAAGCGTCGATACCCAAATTGCTTTGTCTATTGAAATACACTCTGTTAATGCCCAGAAGTTCACCGCTGTCTTTACATTATAAAAAACCTGGAACATCAATTTGTGTCCCAGGTTCATCCCATAATTCAGTCTCTCTTATACAGTTTTTTGAATAATTAATGATTTTTTTCTTCTTTTATGAATAACGCTAAGATAAATCCAACAATAATTAATACTGTAGTAAAAATAAATGCAACATCTATACCATGTACGGTTGCTTCTTGTGTTAATTTCATTTTTGACATTGTCGCGTGTGAAGCTGTATACTGTTTTGCCACTATTGATAAAATTGTCACACTAATCGCTGTACCCATAGCACCTGCAATGATGCGTAAAGAATTCATAATTGCTGTACCATGTGAGACATCATCTGATTCAAGTGCATTCAGTCCAACTGTATTAAGAGGCATCACTAATAATCCTAATGCGATCATCCGTATAGTATAAACGAGAATCACAAACCAGTATGGCGTTCCTGTAGTAAGGAACGAATATAAAAATGTCATACTAATGAGTAAGATAAAACCAGGTATCACAAGCACTTTAATACCATGTTTATCAAAAATTTTTCCTGTATAAACCATCGTTAAGCCATTAATGACCGCGCCTGGAAGTACGACAACCCCCGATAATAATGCGGATTGACCTAAACCTGTTTGAATATAAATAGGTATGAGTAACGCAGGACTTACCATTGTAATATATACTAGCATTGAAGAAACAGCTGAAAGTGTGAACACTTTATTTTTAAACACACGCATATTTAACAATGGATGTTTTAATTTAAGCTGACGCGTTGTAAAAATTATGATAATGGCTATACCAAGTACAAATGTCACAATGACAGGTAGAGAGGTGATACCAAATGTACTCACGCTACTAAATGCGAATAATATTAAACCAAAGCCGAAAGTAGAATAAACTACAGAAATTTTATCAAGAACAATGTCTTTTGTTTTTGTATTATTTTCAACAAAGAAAAATCCTAAAATAAAAGCCACAGCAGCAATTGCTGAAACAAGATAAAAAGGCATTCTCCAACTAAATAAATCTACGAATAATCCAGTTAACGTTGGACCAATTGCAGGCGCACTTTGTACAACCACACCTGCCAATCCCATCGCAAACCCACGTTGTTCAGCAGGAAACAGTGTAAATACTGTAAACTGCATCAAAGGCAAAAGAATGCCGGCACCAATCGCTTGGATAATACGAGATATCATTAAAATTGTAAACGTAGGTGAAAATGCCGCTACAATAGATCCTATAAGAAAAATAGCCATTGAGAAAATATATAAATGACGTGTCGAATATTTATCCATTAAAAAGGCAGTAAGAGGAATCATAATACCGTTAACAAGCATAAATCCAGTAATTAACCATTGCGCTGTTGTTTCTGTGATGTTCAGTCCTTTAATAATTGCTGGAAGTGCTGTGTTTAAAATAGTTTGGTTGAGCATTGACACAAAAGCACTAATAAGCATTACCGTAACGATAGCGTTACGTTTTGAGGTAGTCATTGAAATATTAGACATCGAATGGTACTCCTTTCAAAAATGAAGTTGCAGACACCAAACTTAAGATTGTGTAGAAGACTATTAAAGAAACAAGTTGGTGGGTATAACATGAATGGTAGTCTTACTTGCACATTAACAAGAATTATTACTACATTGTGAAATATATCCTAGAAGTCTTATATAAGTACTTAACTGTATAAAATGATTAAAAATTAACAGAAGTAAAATAAAATTCGTATCGAATACGATGAACTACGCTTTTCAATAGATTGAGTTAAACCTTGTTATAATCACATTTTAGTTCTATCCTCATATGTGAATACATAAAAATACCCGAGACGTTTGATGATGTCTCGGATATTAATCATATATTACTATTTTATATATCTACATTCCTTTTCAATTCCCAACTTACTAGCGTCATCATTTACACAACACTACTTAATAACAAAACGCTTTTCGTTAAACTTAATCCTCTCGTTGTTGTTCATGATATTCAACTTTATTTATATGATATAAAACCTGAAAATTTCTCAACAACTGCTATGTCATAATCATCTTGAGGGATGACTAACTTCCTTTATTTATCCTTTTGTGCTCTCTGCCATTCCTCTGCCAAGAATAATAGAGCCACAATACCTATAATCATAACGCCAATCAGTTTCATATGTATAATATCGGCTTGATACATATATATAAGACTTGCAATCACACCAACAGGCACAATAAGGCCTAATATTTTATTTCCCGTACGCGATAAAAAGTAATGAATAGCAAGCAAAACAGCGTATATAATGACTGGCGGTATGTAATGTAAAAAATCCATCATAACGTATTATCCTCCATTCGAATTCATTAATAACCTTCTATGTAAGGATAACGTACTTATGGTTATTGGTCATTGATTCCAAAGTTTAGTTATTATATTTTTAATGAAATACCATGCCATTTTCATATCTTTAACAGTATAAATAATTACATTATCTTTTTAAAAATAAAATATATTAAGATTTTCTTTTTCATTTTTAATAACATCATATCAGTTTATTTATCCACCTTACCATTAGCGTTATAATGATTAAGTTGCTTTTTTTATCAACAAAAATTTAAAGATGTGAGATGAATAAATGATGGAATTTTGGTCTTCAAAACGAGACAAGATGTTAGAAATCACTGTCCTCGTGTTTATTACAATTTTTGGTGTAGGCTCTCAATTTTTTTCAAATTTAGCCTATAGTTTAAATCAAGGTATCCTTCAAACATCCTTTGGTATTGGCTCTCAATATCTGATTATCCCCTCTGTATTAGCTAATTTCACTTTTGCTTTAGGTATACCGTTGGGGCATACACTCACACATAAATATGGATTCAAGCGTAATTACTTATGCTTTGTGTTTATATTTCTCATTGGTTCAATCTTAGGACTTTTATCTTTTAACTTAATCATTTTGTCTATTGCTAAAATGATTCAAAGTTTCAGTTCAGGTGTATTATTCTTTACCTTGTTACCTAAACTTTTCTTGAACTTTCCAAAACAATATAGAAATGTATTTTTATTGATGGTTATTGTAGGTTTATTTGGTTCAAATGCGCTTGGAGGATTATCTGGTAGTTTATCATTAGAATTAGATCGTTGGCATTGGATTTTTGTAGTAAATATCATCTCCGCGATATTATGCTTAATTCTAGGCAACGTCATATTAAGAAAAGATGAATATCATCAAACGTCAGATATTCATATTAGTCGATCAATGATGATTACTTTAGTATTAAGTACCATTTCTTTAATGATTCCTATGTCACTTCTTACTCAAAAAGGCTACCATTCATTATGGGTGTGGCCGATACTCTTAATTGCAATATTTTTTATTGTAAATTTTATCATTACAAATCGGCAAGCTACACATCCTATTGTTCACTTTCATACACTATTCAGTAAAAAGCCTTTCGTCGGTGCAACAATGGCAATTTCATCACATTTAACTTTATTAACAGGCATTGCTGGTATCAATGTCTATATCGTAAGAATATTAAAGTTGCCTTTTGATATTTCATTACATTTCTATTTCTTTTTCTTTGTTGGAGTCATTATAACGGGTATCTTAAAAATGTTCTTTTATAGCTCTGTCGGTGCAGGTTTTTTAGGTACATTGGGATCGTCAGCCTTGCTATATGTAAGCATCCATTGGATTATTCTGGGAAATACGATTAACATTCCATTACTTTATATTCAAGGTCTTCTGCTCGGCTTCGGTGCAAGCATGACCTTAGTTAGTGGCTCGATGGCTACATTATTGGACGGAGATTTAAAAGAAGCAGCACAACGTTCTCAAACCATGCATACAATGAGAAATTTCTCTGCTGCTATGTTGATACCGATTATTGCTTATACGATTAAGAATCATATCCAAAAAGGAACACAGTCTATATATGCCGAAAACATTACTGATAAAATGATTTACCTTAAAAAGTTGCAAGATGTTGCGATTGATGCTGATCATCAAATATTCTTATTAATGATTATTTTCAATATGGTCATGTTCGTTTCTTCAATTATACAAATGATTTTAGGTAAAGGTAGACGTATTACACCACCTCGGGAATCATAAAAAGATGTTAAATCAAAAGCTAGGCACATTACAATGTATCACTTGTAATGTGCCTAGCTCTATATATAAAGATTTAGTATTATTCTTCAGGATATTTAGCTCTTACTTCAGAGATAACACTATCCATACTCATATTTGATTTAATTCCTACACTTGCAATAAAACTTCCTTCAACGATTGGCGCTTCCATTTTAACAATTTTGTGGTCACCTTCGTACATTTCTAAAGCTGTGTCTAAATTCATGCCTGCTGAACCGATGTCATAGAAACAAAGCGCATCATTTTCAAGTCCATTAATTACAGAGACGATTTGATCAAATGATGTACCGATTTCATCGTCACTTAAACCACCAACGGCAATAAGGTCAACACCACCGTCAGTCATTTGATTGATTAATTGTTTAACACCTTCTGCGATTTTATGACTATGACTTACTACTACTATAGATGTCATGACTTACTCTCCTCCTATAATTGCATTAAGAATATAAACACTACTTTGTGCACCAGGATCAATATAACCTTTTGAAGCTTCGTTAAAATATGATGCACGGCCTTTAGTAGCTACCATATCTTTGGTTTCATTAGCAAATGATTGTAGTTTATCAAGATCTACTGTTTCATCATTTTCAACAGCTTTTCTCGCACGTTCGATAACATCATACATCGTTTTTTCATTTAATTCGACTTTACCACGTTGTTGAATGCCATCAGCAAACGCTTTAAGTACGTCTTTAAGATTATCATGATCAATTTCATCATTCACTGCACTCGCCATTTTGATAAAACCAAACCCGTATAATGGTCCAGAAGCACCACCTACGTTAGACATTAACGTCATACCTGTTGATTTAAATAGCGCTTGCATACTTTGATCATCTATTTTTTCTTTTAAGTGTTCGAAACCTCTGACCATATTTACGCCATGATCTCCATCACCAATAGCTCTGTCTAAATCAGTCAGTTCACTTTCTTTTTCTTTAAAAGTATTTTCTAAATCTAATAAGCGTGCTTTGATATCTGCTACATTCATTCTCTAAGTCACCTCAAAATTTAATATATATTTATTACTTATTGAATTTTAAAATTAAAAATATTTACTTGCTGTAGGTGCAGCTAAAGCTTCACTCACTTCTTCACTGAAGGGGAGTACAGTAATAGAGAAGCCTTGCATGTCTAACGCTGTCATATAGTCACCTACGAACCATTGTTTAACATCAATATCATTCTGATTGAATTGTTCATCTAGATATTTAGTAACTATATTTAATTCTGATAGTGGTGTACCACCCATACCGTTAACCATTACGATTAAAGGTTTTTTCTCAATTTCTTTGTACAACTGATCGAGTAAACGTTCAACAATCACGTTGATGGGTTGTACGTCTTCACGATGTAAACCTTTTTCACCGTGAATACCGATACCAATTTCCATTTGATTGTCTTCAATATCGAAACCATTTTTACCAGTTGTGGGCACCATTGGAGGCGTTAATGCCATACCAATACTTTTAATATCTGGTAAAAGTGCCTCAACTTTAGATTTGATTTCATCAAGTGCAACACCTTTTTCAGCTAGGTATCCAGCATATTTATGCACAAACACTGTACCTGCTACTCCACGGCGTTTTTCCGGGTCAGAAATTGCAATATCATCTCTAACAATGACACTTTCAACTTTAATATCTTCCATTTGAGCCATTTCTTGAGCCATTTCAAAGTTCATAACGTCTCCTGCATAGTTTTTAATGACAAGTAGAACGCCGTCACCATTGTCCACAGCTTTAATGGCATCTAATATTTTATCAGGTGTAGGTGAAGTGAAGATTTCTCCACATACAGCTGCATCGAGCATGCCTTCTGCTACAAATCCTGCATGTGCAGGTTCATGACCACTACCGCCACCAGAAACGAGTGCAACACCTGATTGTTTTTTATGCTTTCTAACAACAATAGTGTCAGATACAACTTCAACATCGTTGTTTGAAACTGTAATTCCATCAAGCATATCTTTTAAAATTGTGTTTTTATCTTGAATTAACTTTTTCATTCAAAGCGACTCCTTTTAGTTGAACTGACTTTTAGATAAATCGTTAACAGTTAAAATTGCGTCTGCGATTTCATCAGCAGTGATTTTATCACTTAAGTTAGCAAACGTATCATTTGGTGTTAATGCACGTTCACCTACTTGAACTAATTCTTCATAACTTGTGTTTTCAATGTGAAGACCTTCTAATGTTGTTGGCATATTGATATTATCGAAGAATGTTTTGTATTTCATGAATTTTTCAGTTGGCGCATTTTCAAGTACTAATTGTACTAAAATACCGTATGCCACTTTTTCACCATGAGTTAAGTGGTGGATGTCTCCTTCTAAAGCTGTGAATCCATTATGAATTGCGTGCGCACCTGCTAATCCGCCGTTTTCAAATCCTAAACCTGAAAGTAATGTATTGGCTTCAATCACAGCATCTACTTGTGGTGTCACGATATGTTTTTCTACAGAAGTATAAGCACTATAACCATATTCAAAAATAACTTCTTCACATTTTTGAGCGATTGCTAAACTTGCTAATGTAGGTTTGCCATGGAACATGTTTTGTCCTTGTCTACGAAGTGTAGATTCAACTTCGATTAATGTTGCTAAACCATCACTCATACCTGATGCAAATAAACGTACAGGTGCTTGTGCAACAATTTCAGAATCTACGATAACTGTATCAGGGTTTTTAGGGTAGAATTCATAACCACTAAATGATCCATCTTCGTTATAAATAACAGATACTGCTGCTGTTGGTGCATCCATTGATGCTGTAGACGCAAAATCGATGACGCTTGCTTTAAGTTCAAATGCCACAGCTTTACCTGTATCTAACGCTTTACCTCCACCTAAACCAATAACAACGTCAATATTTTTTTCTTTATATTGTTTAGCTATACGTTGAATTTCTTCTTCAGAAGATTCTCCTTTAAATACTTCATATTCAAAATCAACGTTGTTATTTGCTGAGAAACTTTCTTTTATTTTTTCTTCAGTAATATTCCAAACTACTTCGTCTGCAATAATCAACGCATGACTACCAAGACGTTCTGTTTCTTCAGCGATAGAGCTAACAATACCTTTCCCTTGTACATATCTTCCAGGTGATTGATAAATAAATTTAGACATAAGTATTCCTCCAAAACATCTTTTATATTTATATTAAAAAATAAGATTTAAAATGAAATAATGTAATCTCATTCCCCTAATCTTAATTTTTAATAAGCATGGATCATACTGTCTCTCATCTCTCAATTCCTAGTATACGCTTTCAAAAAATTTTTTAAAGGATTATCCATCGAAAATTTAATAGTATTTGATTAAATTGTTGTTAATTCTTTTAAAAATTCATTAAAACAGCGCATGGTTAGTGCATTATGACAATTTATTTAAAACTATATTTACATTGAATGAAAATATTTTTAATTATAATTTAACTGTCAATTTCAAACCCTAAATCTTCAATCATACGATAATCTTCCTCATTCGGTTGACCACCAGTAATTAAGTAATCTCCTACAAAAATTGAATTGGCCGCTTTCAATGCGAGTGGTTGTAATGAACGTAGATTTACCTCCCGTCCACCTGCAATTCTAATTTCTTTTGTTGGATTGATTAACCTAAACATCGCTATAATTCTTAAACATTTCATTGGTGACAATAAATCTAATCCACCGAATTTAGTTCCTTTAATAGGATGTAAAAAATTAATAGGAATGCTATCAGCATCTATGGCTCTTAAAGCAAATGCCATATCAATAATGTCCTCATTTGACTCTCCCATACCACATATCACGCCTGAACAAGGAGAAATATGATTATCTTTCATCATTTCAACCGTATTCACTCTATCCTCATATGTATGTGTAGTTACTACTTCATCGTGATAACGCTCACTCGTATTTAAATTATGATTATAGCGATCGACACCAGCAGTCTTTAATTTTTTAGCTTGTTCTTCTTTCGTTAATCCTAAGCATGCACAAATCTTTAGTTGTGGGTGTACCTTTTTAATATCTTCTACTGTTTCACAAATATGATCGACTTCTCTGTTACTAGGTCCTCTACCACTCATAACGATACAATATGTACCGATTTGATTTTCAGTTGCTACTTGAGCACCTTTTTTAATTTGGTCCTGTTCAACAAGTGCATAACGTTGCTTTTCTTTCATTTTTACAGATTGCCCACAGTACCCACAATCTTCTGCACAGATACCACTTTTAGCATTTAATATCATATTAAGCTTAACTTTTTTACCGTAGTAATGTTTTCTCACTGTATAGGCTTCATTTAATAAATCAAATGTATCAATTTCAGCATTTTCGAAAATAGATATTGCTTCATCTTTTGTTAATGACTCTTGATTTAACACACGTTGGGCTAGGTTTAATGTCATAATCTTTAACTCCTTTTTCTTAAAAATTAGCATTTCAAATCATCCGATTGCACATTGTAAACTTTTTCCTATTATAAGTTTACATTAATCTAGATATGATTGAAAATATTTATAAAAAAGGTTTATAAAAAAAGGATGGAACAACGCGTACATTGTTTCATCCTCGCAATGGTATAACACGGAATTAAAGTACTCCATGTAAATATAACTTTATTAATTATTAAAGTGTCTGCACACAATACGATCATTATGCGCAAAACTTTCTTTTACTAATAGAAATTTAGTATTTAATGTCAGGAATTATTTTACTTCACCCGTTTTAGGATTAAATTGTTTAATTGATGCCTTTCGTAATGTATCTTTTTCATTCTTACTTATTTGGTAATTGTTATGATAAAGTGTAGATTCCCAACTTCCATACATTGGATTAGGGAAAATAATATACTTTGTGCCAAAATCTTTTTCATGTTTCTGCACGAGTTTCTCACGTTCTTTAGCAGTAGACTTTTTAGGATCTGTAAAATCTAACAAATTGTCACCAAATAACATCACTAACTTATGATTTTTTTCGACTTGTTGGCGTCGTGATGCTTTACTTTTATCGTTTTTCCCTTTTAGTAAAATATGATTATCTTTCGCTTGCGGTAGTCCAATATTTTTTAAATTTTCCTTTGTAGCTTTAAAATCTTTTTCTTTATCACGGTCAGAAATATAGTAAATATCGATACCTTTTTTGTCAGCATATTTTAAGAATGATTTGGCACCATACACAGGTTTTGCCTTCGCTGCTGCAACCCATTCATGCCATCCTTCTGGAAAAGATGTATCGTGCATAGAAGCATATCCTTGATATGGTGAATTATCAAGCACTGTTTCATCTAAGTCTAAAGCTATAGCAAGTTTTTTCTTACCTTTATGCTTTTTGATATTTTCATCTAACTGATATTTCGCAGTATTGTATCCCTGTAGATAAAGTGCCTTCGCTTCGGCAGAATTTTGATACCATGAGACAGCCATTACATTTTGTTCACCAAGGTTGGGATCATTTTGATGTTGTGTCGTATGATTATGGTTATCTTTAGTATGAGATTCACATGCATATGTATGAATTGGTGCCGAAATTGTCACTGTCGATGCTAATGTAGCTATTGCAATGTACTTTGATAATTTATTCATTGATTCACCTCATTAAAATAATTGAAAATTACAAATTTTAGTATATAGTAATTTTATTCCAAAATGAATCATAAAATTTTTTTACAAAAAATTACATATCAATTAAAATATCAAAACTCACCGTAAAATTGCATATGCGTCTTCTCACTTTTATAATATTCCATTCTATCTTTTAATGTCCCAGTATGTAATTCAATTTTATGCCCATCCGGATCTATAAAATATATCGACTTTTTGTCTTTAATATCTCTTGGTCGCCCTTTTAAAATATTTACTTGATTCTCTTTAAGCCATTGAATCCATTTTTGAAAATCTTCTTCATCTATGGAGAAAGCAACGTGTGTATAGGAATGGTTTATTTCATTCCTTGGTATATTTTTTTCTTGATTCAGTGCAATCCAAGTATGACCAATAGTTAAATATGCTGTCGTTCTCCCTGATACTAATAAGTCACCTTGTAAAATATCTTTATAAAATTGTATAGAGGTATTTAAATCACTTACTGAAAAACAAATATGATTAACACTTGTTATTTCCATTTATACACTCCTTGTATTAGTGAAGCTAAAATTTAATATCATGCGTAAAAAAACTGTAACCAAACGAATGATTACAGGATGTACTGATATATGATTGAATAATTAATTTAAATAGTGATCCACGTGTTCAAGTCTATAGTGTGAATCTTTCGCTTTCTCTTCTTCAAATTCCTTTTTAGTTAATGGAGATAAATGTTCAATCTTGTAATGTAATTTTTTCGCAAACGCTTCAACTTCATCTTGATTGTCAGCTGTTACAAACATCGTTAATACATTATCATCAACAATATCTTTATGGTGTTGATAATTCAACTTATACACTTTCATCTTACTGTTCCTCCTATAATACTAATATGCCCTTTTTACTTTGAATAACCTTCAATTTAACTAAAATAATCCACTGATAACTTAAATTTCATGTAAGTTGTGGTTTATTGTAAGAGATGTTTCTAAATATAATAAAGAACAAGTGATTAATCAATATAATTTTACAATTATTTTGAGAATTCACTAATAATATAAAGAAGTTACTACGCTTTATTCAACTAACATACCTCTTACATTTCGAGTCTGACCTACCGTCATTATTTAAAATGTGTTAAATTCATTTTAATTGAATTTTCTAAATTCTTTAAAGTTGGTTTTAACTTAAACATAAACCTTTTTGACAAATTTCACACTATTCAAATCCAATGTTAATAAAAAGTTCATTGATTTATTAATAAAAAATTACAATTTTTGAGATAAGTTGAAAACTTCAAGGAAACGCTTACAATAAAATTGTAATTCATTCACAAGGAGTTGTTATTGATGAAAAATTTACGTAACAGAAGCTTTTTAACTTTATTAGACTTTTCACGACAAGAGGTAGAATTTTTATTAACACTCTCCGAAGATTTGAAGCGTGCCAAATATACCGGCACTGAAAAGCCTATGCTAAAAAATAAAAATATCGCACTTCTTTTTGAAAAAGATTCCACTAGAACACGTTGCGCATTCGAAGTTGCCGCACATGATCAAGGTGCACACGTCACTTATCTTGGACCTACAGGTTCTCAAATGGGTAAAAAAGAGACTGCTAAAGATACAGCACGTGTGCTTGGTGGTATGTATGATGGTATTGAGTACAGAGGGTTCTCTCAACGTACTGTAGAAACATTAGCACAATATTCAGGTGTTCCGGTATGGAATGGATTAACCGATGAAGATCACCCTACACAAGTGCTTGCTGATTTTTTAACTGCTAAAGAAGTATTGAAAAAAGAGTATGCAGATATCAACTTCACTTATGTTGGCGATGGACGTAACAATGTTGCTAACGCATTAATGCAAGGTGCTGCCATTATGGGTATGAATTTCCATCTTGTTTGTCCTAAAGAACTCAATCCGACAGAGGAATTATTAAATCGTTGCGAACGTATTGCGGCGGAAAATGGTGGTAACATTTTAATAACAGATGATATTGATAAAGGCGTGAAAGATTCTGATGTTATTTATACAGATGTTTGGGTATCAATGGGCGAACCTGATGAAGTATGGCAAGAACGCCTTAAACTTTTAAAACCATATCAAGTTAACCAAACACTATTAGAAAAAACAGGCAATCCAAATGTTATTTTTGAACATTGTTTACCTTCTTTCCACAATGCAGAAACTAAAATTGGTCAACAAATTTATGAAAAATATGGCATTAGTGAAATGGAAGTCACTGATGATGTCTTCGAAAGCAAAGCTTCTGTAGTATTCCAAGAAGCTGAGAATAGAATGCATACAATTAAAGCAGTCATGGTAGCAACTTTAGGAGAATTCTAAATTATAGAAGGAAGTGAGTGAAATGGCTAAAATTGTAGTAGCTTTAGGTGGAAACGCTTTAGGAAAATCACCACAAGAACAACTTGAATTAGTAAAAAATACAGCTAAATCCCTAGTAGGATTAATTACTAAAGGTCACGAAATTGTGATTAGTCACGGTAATGGACCACAAGTAGGAAGTATTAACCTTGGTCTGAATTATGCAGCTGAACACGATCAAGGTCCTGCTTTTCCATTTGCTGAATGTGGCGCTATGAGTCAAGCCTACATCGGCTATCAACTTCAAGAAAGTTTACAAAATGAACTTCATTCAATGGGCATAGATAAGCAAGTTGTCACACTAGTTACCCAAGTAGAAGTTGATGAAGGCGACCCAGCTTTTAATAGTCCTAGTAAACCCATCGGTCTGTTCTACACTAAAGAAGAAGCACATCGTATTCAACAGGAAAAAGGTTATCAATTTGTAGAAGATGCTGGTCGAGGTTACCGTCGCGTCGTACCATCACCACAACCAATATCTATTATCGAACTGAAAAGTATTAAAACTCTAATAGAAAATGACACACTTGTCATCGCTGCAGGTGGAGGTGGTATACCAGTCATTCGTGAGCAGCACGATAGCTTTAAAGGTATAGATGCCGTCATTGATAAAGACAAAACAAGTGCATTATTAGGTGCTGATATTCATTGTGATCAACTCATTATTTTAACAGCGATTGATTATGTTTATATCAACTATCATACTGACCAACAGCAAGCACTTAAAACAACAAATATAGATACGCTTAAAACATATATTGAAGAAGAACAATTCGCCAAAGGCAGCATGCTACCTAAAATTGAATCTGCCATCTCCTTTATTGAAAATAATCCTAACGGTAGCGTGCTCATCACATCATTAAGCCAATTAGATGCAGCACTAGAAGGTAAAATTGGCACACTCATTACAAAATAGCATTTTAACGCATAAGTAGAAATTAATTTAAACATATTCATACAGTGCATCCTGTTATCCCACTCCTCTCCATTTCAAGCAGGGTGCACTTCCTTAATCAATCATGTAAAATACTAACCAAATTCAATTGATAGGCTTTTATTTTAGGTTAACTGTCGAAGGAGATGAAACCGTTGGAACAAGCGATCAATGATAATAAAAAGAAAAAACGTTTTAACTTTAGAATGCCAGGTGCATTTATGATTCTCTTTATCCTAACAGTTGTCGCAGTTATAGCAACTTGGATAATCCCCGCGGGTGCATACTCAAAACTTTCATATGAACCTTCATCCCAAGAATTAAAAATTGTCAATCCTCACCATCAGGTAAAAAAAGTTCCTGGAACACAAAAAGAGCTTGATCGATTAGGCGTTAAAATCAAAATAGAACAATTTAAATCTGGTGCAATTAATAAACCCGTTTCAATTCCTAATACTTACGAACGTTTAAAACAACATCCAGCTGGTCTTGATCAAATTACCAGTAGCATGGTTAAAGGAACCATCGAAGCCGTCGATATTATGGTCTTTATACTTGTTCTAGGTGGATTGATTGGCGTTGTTCAAGCGAGTGGGTCCTTTGAATCAGGATTGTTAGCACTTACTCAAAAGACGAAAGGCCACGAATTTATGCTTATCGCCTTTGTCTCTATACTTATGATTATAGGCGGAACGCTATGTGGCATTGAAGAGGAAGCTGTAGCGTTCTATCCTGTACTCGTTCCAATATTTATTGCGCTTGGATATGATTCTATTGTCTCAGTCGGTGCAATTTTCTTAGCAAGCTCTGTGGGTAGTACATTCTCAACAATCAACCCATTCTCAGTCGTCATTGCTTCTAATGCAGCAGGAACAACTTTTACTGATGGTCTTTATTGGAGAATAGGCGCTTGTATCATCGGTGCCATATTTGTTATTAGTTATTTATTCTGGTATTGTAAAAAAATTAAAAAAGATCCTAAATCCTCTTATTCTTATGAAGACAAAGCAGCATTTGAAAAACAGTGGTCTGTGCTCCATGATGACGGTTCTTCTGAGTTTACATTACGTAAAAAGATTATTCTTACGCTTTTCGTCCTACCATTCCCTATTATGGTTTGGGGCGTCATGACACAAGGATGGTGGTTCCCAGTCATGGCATCTGCATTCTTGATCTTTACCATTGTCATCATGTTTATTGCTGGAACAGGACAATATGGTTTAGGCGAAAAAGGCACTGTAGATGCATTCGTTAATGGCGCTTCAAGTTTAGTAGGTGTATCTTTAATCATTGGTTTAGCTCGAGGAATCAACTTAGTATTGAATAAAGGAATGATTTCTGACACAATCTTGCACTTTTCATCATCTATCGTGCAACATATGAGTGGGCCTTTATTTATCATTGTTCTGCTCTTTATCTTTTTCTGTTTAGGATTTATCGTGCCGTCCTCATCAGGATTAGCAGTACTATCTATGCCTATCTTTGCGCCATTAGCTGATACAGTAGGTATACCAAGATTTGTTATTGTTACAACATATCAATTCGGTCAGTATGCAATGTTGTTCTTAGCGCCTACTGGACTTGTAATGGCAACACTTCAAATGTTAAACATGCGCTACTCACACTGGTTACGTTTCGTATGGCCTGTTGTCGCGTTTGTTTTAATATTTGGTGGAGGCTTACTTATTACACAAGTTTTAATATACTCATAATCTTTTAAAAGTGGAAAAAGATTTACCTATTTATAGTTATATCTTTTAGAAATGACGAAAAAAAGAACGCCTAGGACATTAATAGTCGTCCTAGGCGTTCTTAGCATATGAGCAGTCGATGCTTAAATAAAAAAGTTCTATATTCAAATTTTACATGCATGGGACGCTTCATTGTTGAAATAATCTCACTCATTCAATACGTACGCTCTCCCACTTCTTTATTAATCTTAACAAAAGCCGTATGGATTTAACTATATTCTAACATTCATTTTAAATATGTGATGATGTAAAACGGTCAATGACATCTTCTATTGCTTTATCCCAAAATGCATAATCGTGATTACCTGGCGCTTTTTTAAATTGATATGGAATACCTTTTTCATCTAAATAGTTCACAAAATCAATATTACCTTGATACAATTCATCTTCAGTTCCACAAGTAATATATAGTTGTGGTAACGTTTGTCCATTGTCTATTGCTTGTTCAACTAAATAGTATGGATCAAAAGATGTCCCCGCGACATGTTGCGTATTACCTACAATCGCTTCTGGAGTAAAATCATACCATTGATATTGACCAATCATAGAAACATCATATGGCGCTGAAAGCATGGCGGCTTTTGAGAAACGATAACTTTGCGTTAATGCAAATTTGATTGCACCATAACCTCCCATAGAGTGACCTGCTATAAAATTATCTTCTCTCTTTTTAGACAATGGAAATATTTGATGAACATAATCATAAACTTCTAGTATATAGTCATAATAACTATGTCCATAAGCCATATTTGAATAGAAACTATGATCAGCATTAGGCATCACCACTGCTAGTTGGTGGGTATTCGCATAGCGTTCTATACTCGTATATCTCATATAAGAGGAAGTATCACTTGATAAACCATGTAGCAATAACATAGTTTTTAATGGTTTCGCATTTTCATTTGTATCAAAGTAACTTTTATCTTCTGGAAGAATGACATTAATCGTTTGATGCATTCCTAAAGTTTTAGATAAATAATTTAATGTAATATGAGCCATAATGTTGGATCACTCCTCCCTGTGTAAAAAATTAAATTACTTACGTAGCTGGATCTAGCTTTTTCTCTAATAAACGTAATAAAACATCTATAAGTATGACAATGATAACGATAGGTATGGCACCTGCTAGAATAAATAGTGTTCCATCAGTTGCATTTGTACCTCTAATCACAATATCACCTAATGTTGGTGCACCAATAAATGAACCTACAGCTACGACACCAATAGCTACAACAAGGGCAATCCGAATACCACCTATAATAACTGAAAGTGACAGAGGTAACTCAATCATAGTTAATACTTGGTTACGCGTCATACCCATCCCTTTTCCAGCATCTTTAATATTTGGGTCAACTTCATTAATTCCTGTATACGTATTTTTAATAATAGGAAGCAAGGCATATAAGAACACAGTAAAAATGACTGTATTCATACCGAGTCCCATGCTAAGCATTAATATCGCTAACATAGCAATAACCGGAACAGTTTGAATAATATTCGCAATAGTGATAATGACACCTGATAATTTACCAAATCGTGCAATGATGATACCAAGAGGTATGCCCACTAAACATGCTAGTAAAACACCGTAAACAGACATTAACAAATGATTAACAAACAATTCCCATAGGTAGCCAAAGTTCATTTGGTAGTAGTGAACGAGTTGTTGTATTAAATTCCCTTCCATGTTTATTGACCACCTTTCTGTTTACCTTTTTTATTGTCATCGTCTTCAAAATAATGATGTTTTTTCAAGAAGTCCTCTGCAACTGTTGCAGGCTCTTTCCCTTTACCATCAGCTTGATAATTTAATTCTTGCATTTGTTCTGTTGATATCTTACCTTCTAATTTTTTAACAATCGGTTTGAGCTCTGGCTTCTCTTTTAACAATTGATCTGATGCAAGTGGACTGGCATCGTATGGTGGGAAGAATCGACGATCATCTTTCAACACTTTTAAATCATATGCTGAAATACGTCCATCTGTAGAATAACCTACGGCAACGTCTAATTTGCCAGAACTAAGTGCATCGTAAACCAGACCAATTTGCATAGGTCTTACCGTACCGAAACTATAGCCATATTCTTTTTTAAATGCTGGATAACCGTCACCTTTACGGTCCATCCATGAACTATCCATACCTACTCTTAAATCTTTAGCATGCTTTTCCAAGTCTGAAACAGTTTCTAAATGATATTTCTTAGCTGTCTCTTTTGTTACTATCAATGCATATGTGTTTTCAAAACCATATGAATTGAAGAAGGTTTGATTGTATTTCTTTTTAAACCCTTCTTGAGTCGCTTTCATGGTCTTTTTAGGATCTTTAATCGGATCTTCTTTCAACGCCCCTGTTAAGTCAGTGCCTGTATAACGCGTACCTGACATATTAGCTTGGCCACTTGTGACAGCATTATGTTGAATCGTACTTGAACCTAAATTATTAATTAAGGTAGGTTTAATTTCACCTTTTGTATCATGTTCAATAAGTAATCTCAGCATGTGCGATATAATTTGTGATTCACTTGTTCCTAAACTTGTGATTCTAACATCGTCATCTGAATGACTATTTTTTAAACCGGGTAAGTTACATCCAGATAACACTGTTAGACATAATACTAAAACAATTAGATATTTTTTATAATTCTTCATATTATCCTCCTTCAATGATTATCTGGAAACTTTTAATCCTTTAGGTACAACCCATTTTTCAATCAGTGATAAAACATAATCTACAATAAGTGCAATAGCAGTGACAAGAATAGTTGCAGTAATAATCATACTCGGTTCAAATAGTGCTAATCCGTTAAAGATAAAATCACCTAAACCACCAGCACCAACATAACTTGCCAATGTTGCCCAACTAATAACGTAGACAGAAGACAGTCTAATTCCACTAAGTATTAATGGTAATGCGAGTGGCAACTCCACATCTTTCATCAATTGAAAATTAGTCATTCCCATACTACGTCCTGCTTCTCTAAGGTTGGAATCTATATTTTGAATGCCTATAATCGTATTATTTAAAATTGGTAATAATACATATAAAAATAACGCTATAATTGCAGGTGTTTTTCCTACACCAAATAATGGAATCATTAAAGCTAATACCGCTAATGTAGGTATCGTTTGTAAAACGCCAGCTATCGTCAATGACACTTTCGAAAGCTTTTCCTTTTTAGATAATAAAATGCCTAAAGGAACCGCTACGATTATTGCAATAACCAATGCCACTATCGATATGTACAAATGTTCGAATGTCTTTGCAAATAACATACCACTATGTTCCGAAATAAACTTTATCATGGTGTCTCAACTCCTGTGGATTCGGGTTCAACAATCCCAGAATGATTATCATTGTTATCCGATTCTAACTCTCCCCAAATACTGTCATAAACAATGTCTACAAGGTTAGCTCGAGTGACAAGGCCTAATAATGTTTTATTATCACTGTCAACAACGGGTACATTACGTACATTACGTTTAAGAATTGTACGAACAGAATCTTGTAACTTACTATCAATACGTACTCTATAAATATCTCGTTGCATCGTATCTATAAGTTCTTTATGATGTCTTAATCCTTCGTTAATATCTTCAATATCTAAATAACCCAATAAATGCTCATCATTGCCGACAACAAATATCGTATCGACTCTTTTCTCTCTCATAATATTCACCGCATCATTAAGAGAACGGTCAACATGTACTGTCACGGGTTTAATCATCGCATCTTTAACTGTACGGATATTAGGTCTATCTTGAATTAAGCGATTCTGACCAATAAAGTCTCTAACGAAATCATTCGCTGGACTACGTAAAATATTATCTGGCGTGTCATATTGAACCACCTGTCCATTTGTCATAATACATATTTTATCAGCAAGTTTGATCGCTTCATCCATATCATGTGTAACAAAAATGAATGTCTTTCCTAATTGTTGTTGTAATTTTTTGACTAAGTCTTGTAATGTATCTCTTGTGATTGGATCGAGTGCACCAAACGGTTCATCCATTAAAATAATATCTTGTTCAGCTGCGAGTGCTCTTACAACACCAATACGTTGTTGTTGACCACCTGATAATTCTGAAGGATATCGATCTAAATATTCTTCTGGTAAATCTACTAAGCGTATAAGTTCTTTCGCTTTCTCATCCTTTTTCTCTTGTGACCATTTTAATAACTTTGGTACGAGAACAATATTCTCTTTCACTGTCATATGTGGCATTAAGCCGATTTGTTGTATGACATAACCGATACTGCGACGAAGCTCAACCGGATTAAGCTCTTTGATATTTTTACCGTCAATGGTAATTTCTCCCTCTGTAGATTCAATCATACGATTAATCATTCTAAGGGCAGTTGTTTTACCGCTACCGCTTGTCCCAATAAATGCAATAAAGTCTCCTGATTCAATGTCTATGGTCATATTATCTACAGCTTTTTTACCACCTGCATAGACCTTTGATAAGTTTTTAATACTTAACATATGTCCATTCCTTTCTATAGGTAATTCAATTTGTTAAAAAATAAGGACTCATTGTGATGTTATACAAAGTAAACTAAGTAAGAACAAGGCACAAAAGAGTCCTTAAATCATATTCATCTAAATTCTAAGTTGTATTACTCTTTGCTTTTTGGCTTTTTCTTGATGCCGATACGATGACCTATATATTGAGATGTCGTCTCCACATTTTCTATATTATAATAGCGTTCGATGTTATTCAAAATGTCGTTCGGAAATGCTGAAGGTCTTCCTGAAGTCGTATCAATGCCCATCAGCATCACTTCATATGTTGCACATAAATCATCATCTGCATTAAACATTTCCATTAGGACATGTAATCGTTTGCTATCATAATCGTGAAGATGTACTTTAACAATGACATCTTCATTTTCTTTCATTTCATTAAGAAACATGACATGATTTTCTAAGGTGAATACGGTATATTGATAAGATTGAATGGCATCAATAGTTAATCCTAAATGACCTAACCAATCATCTGTTGTATCACTGAAAATTCGGTTATACATTGCATCATTTAGGTGCCCGTTATGGTCTACCCAATCACGATGCACTTTTGTGTGAAACACATACTGTTGATTCATCATTATAACTCCGCTCCGTTAGACTTTTTCATCGCTTTACTATCACTTGGCCAATATTGTTCGGCTAATTCTTTCACTTTAATTAGAAATTCGTTTCTTTTTTGATCAAGTTCAGACATTGTATATCCTTGAGAAGATGCTTCACTACCATTTACTACTTTATGATATAAGTCATCTGTCAGTTCAGGCGCGATGAGTTTTGTCCAAGGTTTTTTTAAAGCTGGCCCAAATTGTTTTAACATATGACGCATACCACCTTCACCACCTGCCAAGTGGAACGTCATAAATGGACCATATTGTGCATAACGTAAACCTGCTGCATGAGTAAACGCCTTATCAACTTCCTCTGTTGTTGCAATACCATCATTAACTATGTGCAATGATTCACGCCATAATGCTTCCATAAGACGATCTGCAATATGTCCTTCTATTTCATGACGCACATGTAAAACATCCATACCAATACTTTCATAAATCTGTTCGGCTTTAACTGTGGTTTCTTCAGATGTTTGTTTACCTGGCACAATTTCGACTAATGGCAAAATATATACCGGGTGAAATGGATGGGCAACAACTAATCGTTCAGGATGTGATAAGTTAGCTTGTAATTCTGAAGGCATAATTCCTGATGTACTTGAACCAATTGTTGCTTCGGGTTTCGCATAAAAATCAATCTCTTTTAATACAGCATCTTTAATTTCTTCTACTTCTGGTACATTTTCTTGAATATGATCCGCATCTTTGACCGCTTCTTCTAAATGTGGTGTAAATGTTAAGTTTTGAATTGATGCATTTTCAGCAAGGCCCATTTGCTCTGCGTAAGGCCAATTTTGTTTAACTTGTGTCAACATGCGTTCATATGCACCTTCACTTGGATCAGTAGCAATCACTTCATGACCATGCGCAAGCATTCTAGTAATCCATCCACTACCAATTACACCTGTTCCAACAACTGCGAATTTCATTATTTGTCTCCTTTACCATGAGGATTTCTAAGATTAAATTTTTCTCTTGCTTCAGCAGGTGTAAGTGGCTCAATGTCGAGCCCTGCTAAAATTCTTTTTGCCTCTTCTACCAATGCTTCATTCGTTGCTTTTACACCTTTTCTTAAATAAATATTATCTTCTAATCCAACACGAACATTTCCTCCACGTTGCGCAACTTCTCTTACAGTTGGGAGTTGCATCTTACCAATGCCAAATGCTGACCAATGTGCATTTTCTGGTATACGTGATTTAAGATATTCTATTGTTTCAGGATCATTTTCTGCACCCCAAGGAATACCTAAACAAAATTGGAACATAGGGTCTCCATCAATTAATCCTTCTTCTATCATTTGTTTGGCAAAACTCACATGACCTGTATCAAAACATTCAAGCTCAGGCTTGACTCCCGCATCTTTAACCATTTGTGCTTGTTTACGTAACCACGATGCAGGGCTTAAGTATATTGCATCTCCCATATTGACACTGCCACAATCTAATGTACACATTTCTGGTAATAAGTCACCAATAGGTTTAAAACGTTCTTCTGGTGTTTGAATCCAAGTTCCTTCTCCACCTGTCTCTGGATGTTCTAGACTTGGAATGAAGTCTCCACCGCCACCAGATGTCACATTAATGACGATATCTTCATCAGCTTCTCTGATTAATCTAACTGTTTCAGCATACAGTTCTGGATCATGACTTACTCCTCCAGTTTCAGGATCTCTTACATGAATATGTGCGACAGTTGCTCCTGCTCGTGCACATTTAATTGCTGAATCTGCAAGTTCTTGTGGTGTAACTGGTACGTTCTCATTTTTTTGTATTGTATCTCCAGCGCCAGTAATAGCTGCTGTTAAAACAACTTTTTGCATCATTAACACCTCTAAAAGTTTTATTTTTTATGACATTGATTACTATACCAACTAGTCGGTTTAGTTTCAACTGACTTTACACAAAAAAGAACAGCGCGATGTACGAGACATCACCCTGCTCTATGGATATAGCTTATTTAATTTTTTTCTATTTGCATCTTTAAACGTTCAATAACTTTCTCTCTCATTTCTTCATCTATAGCACTAATTCCGAATATTTCCGACAACCATAAACCATCGACAGCTAAGCGAATAATGGTAGCATCTACCTCATCTAACCCGTCGTGTGTAATTTGATATTGCCATTCTTGATATGAGGTCTTTAATGGTGATAATAAACTTCTATTAGTCCCTTGCGCCGCTAACATTCCAGAAGTAATAGGCGCATTATCCGTACGATGTGCTCTTGTCGCTTCTATAAATGCGTTGAGCCATTGCCCTTTTTTGTTCTTTTCATTATCGATATGTTGGTTCACGTTATCTCTGTACAAATTATTGGCATAGTTAACCAGCTCTTTGATGAGTTCATCTTTACTTTTAAAATGATAAAATAAACCACCTTTACTTATTCCAGCCCTTTGAGCTACAGCATCCAACGTGAGATAATCAGCACCTTTTTCATTAATAATAGCTGCGGCCGATTCTAATATTAATTGTCTTTTGGAAGTTCTAGGCATTTCGTCACCTTCTTTATCGAATTCTAAATAATATATAATTGTAATTATTTAACACTTTTTCAACACCCATACTTATCGAGTGTATTTATTTTATAAACAACTTTTCTTAAATTCAACTTTATTAACATGAATTGTATTTATTAATAACGATTTACTTATTACTATATGTCACAAACATATAAAAAGTAAACTTATCATATAATATATGTTCCTCTGTCAACGTCGGTTAATTATGAAAAAATATTAAGTAGCTCCATTCCGTTGCTTAATACTTTTTTATTCACTTATAAAAATCCAAGAAAAGAGAGAGCGATTTCGCCCTCTCTTTTTTGTGTAGTAGTACTATTAAATTTTATCTCACTAACAATTAATATACTTATTAATAAAATGATGTATTTAAAAATTATAATAATCTTGAAATATAATTATTAAGAAATTCGCAGTTATATCATTTATTAACTCAGCCTTATTGTACGTGGGACGATTTTTTAGCAGTCATAAAGTATACAATAATACCAATAATGAAACCAATAAGTGCTGGAACAATCCATCCCATACCAATGTTAAAGAATGGGAGATAATTTTCACCAAATCCAATGATTGTTTGTGCAAATTTTGTATTAACAAAGAACTCTGGACTTGCTTTCACACCATCTACAAATGCCGCCACCATTGTAAATAATGTTGTAAATCGATAGACAATTTTAGAATGTTTAAATAATGGACTAAGTAATGCTAATAAAATTAAAGTAATCGCTAAAGGATAAATGAACATCAACACTGGTGTTGAATACATAATAATTTTTGTTAAACCTACATTAGCAAATATACAAGCTAATATACTCACCCCAGTAGCTAACCAAAGATAGTTAGATTTAGGGAATAACTCTGTAAATGTTTCCGAAAAGGCTGTGATCAATCCTATTGCTGTTTTCAGACATGCCACAATGATGATTAG
Source organism: Staphylococcus sp. HMSC34G04 (assembly GCF_001838765.1). NCBI lineage: Bacteria > Bacillati > Bacillota > Bacilli > Caryophanales > Staphylococcaceae > Staphylococcus > Staphylococcus sp. HMSC34G04. The sequence continues at coordinate 44,583 of NZ_KV838710.1, read as the reverse complement.
TGACAAAATAATAATTCCGTAATCCCCTAAATAATGTTGTGCAATCTGAGCAAGCGCAATACCACCATTTTCACTTACTTTAAAACGACCTAAACTCATCGTACCCATTAAAGCTAATAAAGTATAAATAACGCCCATAGCTATAATACTAATCGTACCTGATTTTAAAGTTTCTTTAGCGATTGTATTCGGATTAGTAATCCCCAACTTTTTAATTGTAGTAACAATGATAATACCAAATGCTAATGATGCCAAAGCGTCTAATGTATTATATCCATCGATAAACCCTTTGAGTAACACGCTATTGCTATAATCAGCACTTACTGGCGCATGACTAATTCCACCCATAGGACGGATAAATGCAAGCACAACAACAATTCCAAGCAAGATGAGAAAGACCGGATTTAAGAATTTTCCAATATAGTCTAATATTTTAGAAGGTTTACGCGAAAATAACCACGCTACTCCGAAGAATAAAATACTAAAAATAGGCAACAACGCTTGGGCCGTACCAGATGAAATAAATGGTGAAAATGCTATTTCAAATGACGTCGTCGCAAGTCTTGGCAACGCAAAAAACGGACCTATAACAAGATACAAGCCAATTGTGAACAAATAACCATATATTTTACTTATCCTTGAGGAAATTTCAAAGACCCCGTTTGTTTTAGATACACCTATCGCTATAATTCCTAAAAAAGGTAGTCCGATAGCCGTGATAAGAAATCCTAAATTGGCGGTCCATACATTTGCCCCCGCAGTTTGACCTAAGTGAATTGGAAAAATGAGATTTCCAGCACCAAAAAATAGACCAAACAGCATTGAGCCGATAAATAGATTCTCTTTTAATGTTAATTTATTTTTCATCATTAATTATGTATCTCCTAATATGTATTATTAGCTATTATACATGATTTTAACCGTCTGCGTGGCACGAAGTTATATTTATATATGTGTGTATTATTACACCTTAATCTCATCGCTTTTCATTTTATAACACGATTCAAACTATAAATAATGAAAAATTTTTAATATTTCTATACATTGTTGTTTTTTTATAAGAAATATTAAGTCAATATTTATTTTTTATTAAAAATCCATTTATTTTAGCATATAAATTTTAATTAATAAAAGTTTTTGATAATATTAAGTGTACAAGGATTTTTATTTTTTATTAAAAAGTGAAAATCATTACTAAAAATGAGGAGGACTGTGAAATGACTGTATTGAGTGAGCAAGACAAAATAAGATTATTAGCTGATATCGTCAAGATTCAAACTGAGAATGATCATGAAATTAAAGTATGTGAGTACTTAAAAGACCTGTTAAGTCAATATGATATTGATTCTAAGATTGTTAAAGTTAATGATTCACGCGCTAATTTAGTTGCTGAAATTGGTAGTGGCGCTCCAGTCTTAGCAATCAGTGGACACATGGATGTTGTAGATGCTGGTGACCATGATGATTGGACTTTTCCTCCATTTGAACTCACAGATAAAGATGGCAAGTTATTCGGCAGAGGTACCACTGACATGAAAGGTGGTCTTATGGCGATGGTCATCGCGATGATTGAATTAAAACAATCAAACGCATTAAAGCAAGGTACGATACGTTTATTAGCTACTACAGGAGAAGAGACGGAACAATATGGTGCACAATTACTAGCTGATGAAGGTTACTTAGATGATGTGAGTGGTTTAATTATTGGCGAACCAACTAGTAATATCGCTTACTATGCTCATAAAGGTTCTATGAGTTGTGTAGTCACAGCGAAAGGTAAGGCTGCACATAGTTCTATGCCACACCTAGGTACAAATGCTGTTGATATTTTAGTTGATTTTGTAAATGAAATGAAACAAGAATATAAAAATATTAAAGAACATGATAAAGTACACGAGTTAGACGCTGTTCCAATGATTGAGAAACATCTCCACAGAAAAATTGGTGAAGAAGAATCACATATCTACTCTGGATTTGTAATGTTAAACTCTGTATTCAATGGTGGTAAACAAGTTAATTCTGTTCCTCATAAAGCGACAGCTAAATATAATGTAAGAACTGTTCCAGAATATGACAGCACTTTCGTGAAGGATTTATTTGAAAAAGTCATTCGTCATGTGGGTGAAGATTATTTAACTGTAGATATACCTAGCAGTCACGATCCAGTGGCAAGTGATCGTGATAGTCCTCTTATTCAAAATATTACACGTATTGCACCGAATTATGTACATGAAGACATTGTTGTGAGTGCATTGATTGGTACAACTGATGCATCTAGTTTCCTAGGAACAAATGAAAATAACGTGGATTTTGCTGTCTTTGGACCTGGAGAATCTATTATGGCGCATCAAGTTGATGAATTTATTAGAAAAGATATGTATTTAAGTTACATTGATGTTTATAAAGATGTATTTAAAGCATATCTAGAAAAGTAAACTATTTAAACTTATGATCATATTTTTATTAAATAAAGTTAATTGAGATATATTTTAAACTCAGTTTATCGACTGATTAAACGTAAAGAAGCCTGAGACAACGATTGATGTCTCAGGCTATTACTATATATATATTTATCTTTCTATAATGTTACAGGTATTTTGCCATTAAAGTTAACATAACGATAAGCTTCTTTAACCGCTTCATCGTCAGGCGGTTCAACATTTTCGAGTTGATAAGGAATGCCTAAATTTTTCCACTTATGCACACCGAGTTGATGATATGGTAAGATTTCAAACTTTTCAACGTTATCTAAAGAATTAATAAATTCTCCTAGTTTTATCAAATCTTCTTTATCATCCGAAATACCAGGTACTAAAACATGTCTAATCCAAACAGGTTGTTTCATATCAGATAATTTACGTGCAAACTTTAAAATATGTGTGTTAGGTTTGCCTGTTAATTTGATGTGCTTATCATTATCAATATGTTTAATATCTAATAAGATTAAATCTGTATGCTTTTGCAATTCATCAAAATGACGATTAAATGCTGGTGTATCATTCACACATCCCGCAGAAGTATCAATGCATGTGTGAACACCATTCGCTTTTAATTCCTTGAATAATTGCTCCAAGAAAGGCATTTGTAGTAATGGTTCGCCACCACTGACTGTTACCCCACCACCTGAAGCTTCAAAGTAAGGTTTGTACGGTAAGATTTCATTTACCATTTCATCAACCGTCACTTCTCTTGATGGTTCGTTAATCTTCCAAGTGTCTGGATTATGACAATATAAACATCTTAACAAACAACCTTGAGTAAATAATATATATCTAAGTCCTGGCCCGTCGACAGTGCCCATACTTTCAACGGAGTGTAAGTGTCCTTTAAGCATTTTGCTCCCACCTTAAATTTATTACATAGATTCGTGGAATGTACGTGAAATAACATCTAATTGTTGTTCACGTGTTAATTTAATGAAGTTTACAGCGTATCCAGATACACGAATCGTTAATTGTGGATACTCTTCTGGGTGTTCCATTGCATCAATTAATGTTTCTCTATTAAATACGTTAATGTTGAGGTGATGACCATGTTGCATTGCATAACCATCTAACATACTAGTTAAGTTTTTATTTTGATCTGCTTCTTCTTTACCTAGTGATTTCGGTACGATACTAAATGTATTTGAGATACCATCTTTACAGCAATCGTAAGGTATTTTAGCTACTGAACTTAGTGAAGATAATGCACCTTTTTGGTCACGACCATGCATTGGGTTTGCGCCAGGTGCAAATGGTTCGCCAGCTTTACGTCCATCTGGTGTGTTACCAGTTTTCTTACCATAAACAACGTTTGAAGTAATTGTTAATACACTCATTGTGTGTTCAGAATTACGGTATGTTTTATGGCTACGTAATTTAGTCATGAAACGTTCAACTAAATCTACTGCAATTTCATCAACACGACTGTCATTATTACCATATTTAGGGAAGTCGCCTTCGATTTTAAAGTCAGTTACAAGACCTTCTTCGTTACGGATAGGTTTAACTTGTGCATATTTAATCGCTGATAAAGAGTCAGCTGCTACAGACAATCCGGCAATACCAGTTGCCATTGTGCGAATAATTTCTGTATCATGTAAAGCCATTTCAAGACGTTCATAGCTATATTTATCATGCATATAGTGAATGATATTTAATGAGTTGATATATACGCCAGCTAACCAGTCCATCATTTTTTCATATCTTTCGAAGACTTCATCATAATCTAGTACGTCTGATTTAATACCTTCATAACTTGGCCCAACTTGTTTACCAGATTTTTCATCTTTACCACCATTGATAGCGTAAAGTAATGCTTTAGCTAAGTTAGCACGTGCACCGAAGAATTGCATTTGTTTACCAATCTTCATGGCAGATACACAGCAAGCGATACCATAATCATCGCCATAGCTTTCACGCATTAAGTCATCATTTTCATATTGGATTGAGCTCGTTTTAATACTCATTTTAGCACAATAGATTTTGAAGTTTTCAGGTAAGCGAGTAGACCATAACACTGTTAAGTTTGGTTCTGGTGCTGGACCTAAATTATCTAATGAGTGTAAGAAACGGAATGAGTTTTTAGTTACCATTGGACGTCCGTCAATACCTACACCACCGATAGATTCAGTTACCCAAGTTGGATCTCCAGAGAATAATTCATTATATTCAGGCGTACGCGCGAATTTAACGATACGCAATTTCATAATGAAGTGGTCAATGATTTCTTGAACTTCTTGTTCAGTGATGTCACCATTTTGTAAATCACGTTCAGCATAAATATCTAAGAATGTTGAAGTACGTCCTAAACTCATTGCTGCACCATTTTGTTCTTTGATAGCAGCTAAATATGCTAAGTATAACCATTGCACAGCTTCTTTGAAGTTAGTAGCAGGACGGCTAATATCAAATCCATATTTTTGACCTAATTCTTTTAAATCTTGAAGTGAACGATATTGCTCTGATAATTCTTCACGTAAACGAATTACATCTTCAGACATTTCAGTAGACATTGTGTTAAAGTCTTTAAGTTTTTGTTCCATTAAGAAATCTACACCGTATAAAGCAACACGACGATAGTCTCCGATAATACGTCCACGTCCGTAAGCATCTGGCAAACCAGTAATAATACCAGCTTTACGACAGTTTAACATTTCTCTTGAATATGCATCGAATACACCTTGGTTGTGTGTTTTACGATATTCAGTGAAGATTTTTTCTGTTTCTGGATCTAATTCGTAACCATACGCTTCACATGCTGCTTTTGCCATACGAATACCACCGAATGGTTGCATAGAACGTTTGAATGGTTTTTCAGTTTGAACACCAACAACTTTTTCTAAATCTTTGTCTAAGTAACCAGCGTCATGAGAAGTGATTGTCGATGCCACTTTAGTATCCATGTCCCACATGCCACCGCGCTCACGTTCTTCTTTTGATAATTGCATTACTTGATCCCATAAAGTTTCAGTTGCTTTTGTAGGACCTTCTAAAAATTCATCGTCACCTTCATATAATGAATAGTTCAATTGTATGAATTCTCTCACGTCTATATTTTTATTCCAACGACCTGTTTTAAATCCTTGCCAAGCATTAGTATGATTATTTGTTTCTAACATACTCTCCGCCTCCATTTCGTATTGTTAACGTTTTCAACGGCAGTATACCATGAACCATGTGATTAATTTCACATAATTTGTGGCATATTTTCTACTAAAGTTTGTATAAATTACGAACCTGTGACAGAAGTTATAACAGTTTGTGAATAAATTATCCTGTTACATAACAGTTTTCTGAAAAATTCCTTCTATAATGAAACCTCATAGCAAGAAAAATTCACTATCTTATAACGAAAAGTAAAACAAAACCTGAGACAATTGTTGTCTCAGGTTTTGTTTATCTATCATTAAATTAGAAACTGGCTTAGTCTTTTTATCTCTGTTACTAATAAGGCTAAATTGAAAAACATATCATAGATATTACAGATGTGCGTTTGAGTGTCCTAACACATAAATTTTATAGACAGTTCAACTTAGAGCTCATAAGCTATATGGGGATTGTACTCAAAATAAATTCTACTCTACCTCATTTTTCACACTCTTAATTTACCTCTTTATTATTATTGATTTAGCTTCTTTCTTTTTAAAAATCCATAAAACTAGAATTAAAAAGATATGAATGTAAAAATTTCTTCTATTGTAATCAAAAAGCGTGAATATTCTAATGCAATAAAATTTTGATACAATTTCATTTCTTTCGTTTTAACAAAGTAAATAAATCGATTATTTTTACATGTACGGGAGTGTAACCTCAGACAAACTGGAGGCTCCCTTAAAATTTTTCGTTATTTTTATGTAGTTCTGCTATGAAGCTTTAGAAACACTTTGTCCTTGTCTAATTTTACTTAGTATCATTGCAATAGTAACCAATAAAGCGCATAAAATATACATCCATTTAAATCCTACCGTATCTGATATTGGCCCCATTAGCACACCTCCTAGTGAAATCCCTAAATCTGCACATGCTATAAACAATCCTAATAACATATTACGTCCTATCTTTGGTAAGACAAAACTTAAATACGTTGTCAATGTAGGATAAACGAGCGCTTGTGTTATTCCAATAAAGATTGCACTTATATATACAAATATACTCAATATTTGTGGTCCAAAAGCTACAATGATTGAAGCAATCATCAGTAACGTTAAGACAATCATCATAAACCGGTGATGCCATAAACCATCAGATGGTACATACTTACGTAAATAAAATCTAGCTATCACTACTGTAATGGCTTGAATTGTAAGGAAAATACCTGCATTCGCGAAACCTTCCCTAACTGTATATAATGGTATAAAAGTACTCATCGCACCAAACACGATAGATGACAAAATCATAATCATACCACTGCAGAAGAGTGCTTTATTTTTAAAAAATTGAACATATACAGTCATTGCATTAAAAGGTAAGACTTCTTCTTTTGGTGCTACCTCTTTTTGTGTATTTGCAAAAGTAGTTCTATAACCAAATAAGGTTGTTGTTACTGCAATAAAAATCATAACAATAGCAAATATGGTCATATTTTCCACGTGCCAAATCCCAACTGCAATTAATGGTCCTAATAAATTGGGAATTGTTGAAAACAATGAATAGAGAGATACACCTTCTGAACGATATTTTTCAGGTAAAGCATCTATAATACCCAATTGTAAAGACATTGAGAAGAATGCCGTACATACACCTTGCATGATACGTGCAACCAAATAACCTTCAAGTCCTGTAAACCCATATAATACCAGTGCCATAGCATTAATCAATAATATAATACGCAATACTTTAATCGGTCCTACACGTGCAATAATTTGACCAGCCCAAGGGCGAAATAGCATTGCCGTTAGCATGTAAGCTCCCATTACAATTCCAATTACGGTATTCGTCGCCTCCAAGTCATGTCCTCTTAGAGGTATGAAAACATTGAGTATGGCATTCGCACTAAAAAACATCAATGTTAAAATATATAATCTTAAAAATGGCCAAGACATGGCACCTTTCATATTGTCACTCCTTAGATTGATAGTTGTTTATCAATCAGTTCTCTTGTATAACCATTTTGTTGCCTATGCAATTCATTTATAGATGTCCTAGCTTCGATACAGCCATTTTTAAAAATAAGCAAGTCATCACATATATACGTGGCAGCTTGTATATCATGAGTAATAAAAATATAACTCAGCTGATGTGAGTGACGTAACCTTTTCAATAAATCTAATATTTGTGTTTGCATAGACATATCTAATGAACTAATCGCCTCATCAAATAATATATAATCTGGTTGCATACATATCGCACGTGCAATAGCTACACGCTGTGCTTCTCCACCTGAAAGCATATGTGGATAACAATACAAACAATCAGATTTTAACCCTACTTCACGTAGTAACGCTGTTACATACTCTTCCATATTCTCCTTCGAAGTACATCGACACTGATTCATTACTTCAAACAAAATATCTTTGACAGTATGAAAAGGATGCAAAGAAGAAGTATAGTCTTGAAAAACCGCAGCAATTCGATGACGTCTCACTTTTTTAAAATGAACAGGCTGACCGTCCAACGTCACTTGTCCTTGATCTGGTTTTTCTAGTCCTAAAATCATACGACTCAACGTAGACTTTCCACTTCCACTTTCTCCAATAATTGCTATTGATGCACCAGTGGGGCAATCAAATGACACGCCTTTAACTACAGGAATACGTTTATCACGAAATATTGATTTTTTTCCATAAAATTTAATAACATTTTGAACCTTAAGCATTGAAATCACCCCTCAGCACTAACTGAAAATAATCATGAATTGTCTTTTTAGTAGATAATAAATAAGCTGTATAGTGATGACGAGGTTGTTGTAATACCATATTTGTTCGACCTTCTTCTATCACGCGACCTTCTTTCATAACTACAACACGATCTGCAATTTTATTAATCACTGTGAGGTCATGAGATATAAAAATCATGGCGCAATCAAAATGTTGTTTTATATCTTTAAAAGAATTGATAACTTCATATTGTGTAATGGTATCTAATGCTGTGGTCGGCTCATCAGCAATAATCAATTTAGGTTTCAATGCCAATGCTAGTGCAATCATCATACGTTGAAGCATCCCACCTGACAACATGTAGGGATATGCTTTTAATAACGAACGGGGATCTTTCAACTTCATATACGTCATATAATGAATGAGTTCTTGTTTTATTTGTTGCTTTGATAATGTCGTATGTGCACGCAAAGTTTCAATCATTTGCTTCCCCACTTTAGTTGAAGGATCAAATGCTCGTGTTCCTTGTTGCATAATCATAGCAATATCTTTACCACGAATTTTGCGTAGTTGCTTTTCAGTTATTGTATTTAAATTTTGATGTTTAAAAAAGATATCTCCGCTTACAGATAAACGTTGAGCATTTAAACCTATTAATGCTTTACAAGTAATCGATTTTCCGCTTCCACTTTCTCCAATAATACCTAATGTTTCACCACATTGAACTGTGAAATTCACGTTATCAACGAGTGTCTCATCTGACCATGTGTCCTTAATTCTTAAATGCGCTACTTTAAGCAATGTCATGTGCTTTCACACCTTTCTTCAATGCCAGTCGTTTCTCTTTAGAGGACATACGAGGATCAATCGCCATTTGTAAAGCATCTGATAAAAAGTTAAACGCCATTACAATTATGACGATAGCCACACCTGTTGTCATCATCATTCCAGGATGTGTGAACATTACTTTTCGTGCTTCATTAAGCATCATCCCCCATTCGGCTGTAGGTGCCTTAACACCTAATCCAAGGAACGAGAATCCTGACATTTGTAATATCATTGAGCACATCGAACTACTAGCAATAATCGCTATGTCAGTAAAGGTTAGTGGCAAAATATGTTTGCGAATGATTGTTAAATCATTCATACCAATTACTTTGGCAAATTTTACATGATCAGCTTCAATATATTGCATTACACTGGTTCGAATCACGCGACAAAACCACGCCCATCGAGTCAATATAAACGCAATAATAATATTTTCTACACCCATGCCAAACAACGTAATCAATGCCAATGTCACCACATAGCTTGGAAAAGCTAACATCACATCGCATATACGCATAATTATTGCATCGATATAACCTGGGAAATAACCTGAAATAAACCCAAGTATCGCTCCTATCACAACGGAAATAATCAATGCGACAAATACATATAACAAACTAGGTCTTATGGCGTATATTATCCGTGTTAATACGTCCCGGCCTAAATGATCTGTCCCCAACCAGTGAGACCAACTTATACCAGCAAATTTATTTGCTGTATCAATGTGATTCGGTTCATAAAATGTAATTAAAGGAGCTAAAACTCCAAGCACTACGTAGATTGTAATAATAGCTATAGCAACTATGGCACCTCTATCTTGAAATAGACGACGTAACACAATCATTTCATTGCCTCCCTTAAACGCGGATTTAATATTGCATTAATGATATCTGCAAGTGTATTAAAAAGAATAAACAACACCGCGACAATGAGCACGTATGCTTGAATTACTGGAAAATCATGTTCAGTAATCGCTTTAACACTTAATGGTCCTAAACCTGGCCACGCAAATACATTTTCAATAACGACTAAACCTCCCATGATCATTGGTATCGACATACAAAAAATAGATACGGCTACCTGTAATGCATTACGTAATACATGCAGCAACATTGTCAGACGAGGTACACCACTAGCTTTTAAATACAAAACATAATCTTCATTTAATTGTTCAAGCATAGATCGTCGGACATTTCTAAAATAAATTCCTGCATAGGTAATCGTAATAACAAAGACTGGAAGAATATAACTTTCTGGACCTGTGAGTCCTGAGGTTGGTAATAAATTGAGTTTTACAGATACATAAATAACTAATATTGAAGCTACCCAATATGAAGGCAGAGCTGTTAGTAGAAAAGCTATTGAACGTATAGCACGATCTGTAAATCGACCACTAGTCAAAGCACTCACTATGCCTAGAACAACAGATGTTATCATCACCACCACACTGGAAATCAAAGTGAGTTTTAATGTATTCATAAACGCTGGACCCATACGCTCAGATACTGGATCCCCTGTGATATAACTCGTTCCAAATTTAAACTGCAAGGCATCAACAAGCCAATTTTTATATTGCGTGAATATCGGTTGATTTAATCCATATTTTTCTTTAGTTTCAGCTATTAAATCTTCTGTTATATTAGGTGTTCCTTGGGCATGTAAAATTGTTACGGCTGGATCTTCGTTCGTGAGATAGGTCATCATGAAAGTCATAAAAGTCACTACAATTAATAATGGAATCATGAGCGTAAGACGTTTCATAATAAATTTAACCATGACGACGCTCCTTTATTTATATTGCATTTCATTAAATGGAAGCTCATATTGTGATTGTGTAAAGGATAATTTTTGTAAATCTTTAGGTGCAACAACAGTCATTCTGCCGTGAGTAATTGGAATAAAGACACCTTCATCGTCTACTTGTTTTAAAATTTGCTGATACGCTTTTGAACGTGCCTTTGCATCTTGAATTTTGAAAGCATCATCAATATCTTTGTACAGTTGTGTCTTATTCTTAATACCTAATGTTGCACTTTCATATCCCGTTTTCGTCTTAAATGCTGCTAATGTACTCTGAGGATCATATAATAGCCCCCATGTTTGATTAAACATTAAATCGTAATCACCAGAACTACGACGTTCAGCTACTTTATCTGACGTTTCTCCGTTTATATCTAGTTGTACACCTAACTTCTTAAATTCTGCTTCTAAGAATTCAGCTTGTTCTTTTTGACTGGAAGACCCTTTGTCATAATACAATTTAAGATTCAAATCTTTGCCCTCTTTTTGACGAACTTGTCGATCTTTTGAAAGCACCCATCCAGCCTTGTCTAATAACGCTTGTGCTTTTTTCTTATCATATGTTCTTGTTGGTAAATTAAAGTTTATATCTGTCACATTTTTAGCAAATAATTGTGTGGCTGGTTTTTCTTGTTTGTCTAAAATATCTTGAGCTATTTTATCTCTATTTACCATGTGACCTAATGCTTGTCTGACGGCTTTATCACTGACTGCACTATCTTTCTTACCAGAATTAACAACAAGCATTTTTGTATTCATAGCTTGACTACGTTTTACTTGGTAGCTTCCGGTTTCTTTTAATTGTTTTAAACTATCTTTATCTAAGCTGTCTGTACCTCTATCATCTGTATAAGCAAAGTTGGTTTCTCCTTTTTTCATTGATAAAAATGCTGTTTCTCCTGCAGGTTTAACTTTTGCTTCTACTTTATTTAATTTTGCCTTTTCTCCCCAATATTGATTATTTTTATTAAATTCTGCAGATATATCTTTTTTGTGTTCACCCATTTTAAATGGTCCTGTACCGTCAAATGATTTCACACCATCTTTGGTTGTGCCGTGTTTAAAATCTTTAGGCGATACAAAAACGTATGGTCGTGGCATAGCTAGTTCTGCTAACGCAGGTTGATAAGCTTCCTTCAAATGTAGTTGTATCGTATACTTATCCTTAACTTTGACATCATCAATCAGTGTTGAAAGTCTTAACCATGAATGTAGTTTCTTATTTTGTTGTACTGCATCGATGTTTTTCTTCACTGCATCTGCATCAAATTTCGTACCATCATGAAAAGATACATCATCCCTTAAATGAAACGTATATGTCTTACCATCAGGTGAAATGTCCCATTTTTTTGCTAATAATGGCTTAATACCATCCTTGGTATTGCGAACTAACGGCTCATAAATCATACTTTCTGCTGACATTGAACCTCCATAAACATGGGGATTCATATCTCCAATATCTTTGACAGTTGTATATGATAATACTTTATTCTCTTTTTTCTCTGTTAGTTCTTTGTTACTTCCACAACCGGCTAAAATAATTCCAGATACAAAAATGACTGTACTTAGTTTTGTGAGTTTATTCATTGCTTTCCTCTTTCTTTTCGAAAATATGTAAACTTATATCATTACGTTTTTTATTTATAAAAAGTTAAGTAGTTCGTCACTAACGCTAAATCCTGTTTAAAATGATGTAATTCGAATTGCCTTGATAGTTGTTGATGTAAATGTGTGTCACAGTATTGTTTAACAGTATTTTCATAACGTAATAACAATGTGTCAATCATCGGTGTTGCAACGTTTAATGCTCTTCCAATCGCTTGAATTATCAAAGTACGATAATAATCTTCACTCGGCATGCGTGGTATATGTATGACTCCTTGTTCATCAGTATCAACATGTTTGTATGGTACGGCAGAAAAATCAAAATATGCACCTTGATCGTCCGGATTAGAAAACGGATCGATTAAAATTGCTGTATATCGCACATAAAGTAGATACTCTTGATGAATAGCTGGTAAATTTTCAAAGTTTTCAATATCTACTTCACGCATGGTCTCATAACGTATAGGGTAGTTTTCTTTCACCATAAACTTTAGAAGATTGACCGAAGGTACCTTTAATTGTTTTAATATCATCATCATTTCTTGCCACATTAATCGCATTTCGTGTATTAAGGTCATTGTGATTGGCCCCTCTGGAAATAGCTTATATACATATACTGGTAATTTCGTCCCTTCAAATACCGCCTTTAATGAAAATTGATTCATAAACAATGGTGGGTGTACATAAAGTGAACTATTATGTATCTCCGCATGTAGTGGTGTGTCCATCGTTGTTAATTCTATATTCAAATAGTCAAATAAAGACTTAAGCTTACACAACGTCATAGACTGAGATTGAGTCGAACCTACGAATAATTTTGATTTAACTCGTGTGGTTAGGACACAATGTGGTTGCGCTTTATCAAAGACTCGGGTATCGCCTAGATAAGTGGAAAATGAAATCACTTCACCTTCACAATGAACATCTGATAGTAATTGTTTAACAAGCATATGTGATCCTAATGTTGGTGAGACCAAAATGATTTGTTTAATACGCTTTAGTGTAGACTTAGATAATTGCTGTAATATCGGTCGATACGCATCGGCAGTACATGCTAAAATCACCACGTCATAATATTCCGTAATATCTTTAACATCTTTAAAAAAATGTCTAACCGTAAACTTACCTGAAAAACACTGATGTGCATCATTTTGAGTCATTACTGAAAAAAAGCCATCACGTTGATACGCATCAAAGACTCTCTTAGATTTGGTTGATGCATGAACGCGACTCACCATATCAACTATATGTTCTCCATGTAAATAACATAGTCGAGCAAGTTGAATAGCGACCGGTCCACTACCAACCATTAATATTTTAGACATGTTCAACACCAACTTTTGATGCCACTTTACGATAAAGTGCAATATCAAAAATCTGCTTCGGTCGTGTTTGTAGTTCTTCACATCGCCACTGTGTTTCGTCAGTTGCTTGAGATGGATAATTAAACAATGCTTTTATATCATCACCGTATCGCATAACTACAACAACTTCATCATTCGTCAATGTGTAAAGTTCATTCAAAATGTCATATTTGATAGGTATCGTCGAACTGAATATAATATGTGTCACAGATTGGATGTCTTCTAATTGATCAACTGTTTGATTACTAATAATGATATCTTCATTTGGCGCTAGTACATTGACGACACGTTGCCCTAAATCAACTGCTTCCGAATCTATATCTATACCAATAACCGCAGCGCCAGTTTCTTTAGCAACTTGAATCAATGTCATAGGATATGCTCCTGAACCAATCAGTAATAATTTGTCATTTTTTCCAATTTGCCATCTTCCGAATTCTGCATTAATACAATGCTCTATATTTTCGAAATAACCTGACGTGGTCGCCCTACCATTCAACAAACGTTGTGCGCGAATAACTTCTACCTGTTTCACACATTTTGCTGATACCTCTTGAAGCTTCTTGGTTAAGCTCATTTTTGTTTCTAAATCGTTCCATGTTAAATAGTGATGCTCTGCCAAAGGTTGAAGTATCCATTGACTGTATTCATCAATCAAATTTTCTAAATCAACAATGTGCTGACTATCTTCCAAAACGAGTTGATGTAAGTACGTAAATTGTTCTAAATAATATTGTAATTGGTTCTCTATTTTTGTATGATCATTCATATTTGCGTCATTGTCTCCTGTTCTATATATGCTTGTCCTGTTGCGACAGTTGAAACTTGACCCTTAATCGTTGTTTGGTATTCATTTTGTTCAGACTTTCTGGATGAGACAATAATACTGCCTCCGGGTTGATTAACTAGGTAATCTTGAATATCATGATCTGTTAGATAATTAACCAACACACCGATAGAAGCCGCTCCTGAACCACAGCTATTTTCCCAGATTAAGCTCCCTATTTTAGGTATATGTATCAGTGGATATATGAATTGTTTATCTTGTTGAAAAAGCATGACGCCAATCGTTTTAAATTGTTGATGCCATGTTTGCGCACTGACAAAATCTTCCACGCGCTGTTTCATTGCTAAATCTACACCATCACACATCAACACGTAATGAATGTATGTATCGTAGCTAATTTCAAATGCTTTAAACTGTTGGTCCCCTAATTTCACAAATCTTTCCTTAACTTGATGTACTTTTGGCATAGTCACTTCATAATGTTGCGAATGAACTTTGCACTCTACAGGATGAGAACATCCCGAAACTCTTAATTGAAATTGTTGATGCTGTATTAATAAACGTTCTTTTAAATAGTGAATGTAAGACATAGTCGCATTACCACAAAATTCATTTCCACTCATTACCAAGTGATAGTTATCCCCATTTTCATAGTTTACTGATTCAATAAACCCTACTTGTTCACAACACACATGTGTTGTCGCCATCAACTGATGTGCAATCGCGGCGTATTCGCTCGGTTGATGCTTTGAATGAAAAGAATTGTCATATTCCCAGATGGATTATATTTTGAAAATTCGACCACTTGACGTTGCATAAAACACTCCTTTTTATTGTAAATTTTCAAATTAAATTGTTAATAAAAATGATTAATCTCATTAAAATCAATAACTTAAAACAATTGCATAAAACAAATCGTAATTGTTACGATTTGAGAATTATATTAAACGAGGCACATACAGTTGTCAATATAAATGATAATTATTTTCAATTAATAGAATAAAGTGAAATGAATATTCTTATAAATATCTACGATAAAAAGTACAAATGTCTATATTTAAAAACTTGGTTGATACGCTTTAAATGAATTTAAATTCAATTATCATCTGAAGTGTTTTTATTAGAGAATATAAACAGAAAAGTTTAACTAAATTAAATGACACAAAATTATAAAAACAAATATATAAATAATAACAATATTTTAATTATCTTCTTTGTTGGTAATGCTATAGATTTCATAGAATATTTAAATAAAAGTATTACTATTAAGCAATACAAATGATATACTTAATAGCGAAAATATCCATTATATTAATATATTGAAATTATTATTATTAGGATATTTTACGTTTACATATTTATTTTATTTTTTATTTACGGGAGGATATTAATAATGAAAAAAGTATTAGCACTATTATTTGCGTCAACACTCGTTTTAGGGGCATGTGGTGACAAAAATGACGAATCTAAAAATGATTCTTCATCTAATTCTACAGATAGCGTTTCTGTAGACAAAAATGACAATGAAGATAAAACAACAGCGAAATTCAAAAATGATAAATTAACAACAGACAATTTTGATATTGAAATTTTAGAAGCCAAAACTGTCAAAGCATCTAAGTACGATGATGACAAAAAACCAAGTATCGCTATCATCTATGGTGTTAAAAATAAAAAAGACAAAGACCTAACAGCATCTTCAGCATTTATCGAATCATTTGATATTTATCAAAATTCTAAAGATGTTAAGAGAAGTTTAGAAATTGGCGGTGGACATGATACTGATTTAAAGGAAAAATATGAAGAAAATATGGGTAACAAAATTAACAAAGATGGAAAAGTAAAAGGTGTTATGTTCTTTAAATTGAAAGACACTAAAACACCAGTAACACTTGAAGCTAAAGACCCAAATCATAGCTATAACGGAAAAGTGGGTACTAAAGAATTTAAAATTAAAGAAAATTAAAAACATAGATATGGAGATATAGACACATTTTGGGAGGATATTTAATGTCTAAAAAAATTAAAATTATAGTGCCTATCGTACTTGGATTAATCATTCTTTTGGGGATTGCTTGGGGTGTATATGCCTTTGTAACAAATACACCTAAAAACGCATATTTACTGAGCGAAAAAAAGACCGCTAAAAATGTGAAATCTTATGTTGATCATCGTTTTAGTAACGAAAAGAAATTCCAAAAAAAATTAAAAGATAATTCTTATGTTAATACGTATGATTTACATGCTAATGCATCTAAGGAATATCTAAAAGATCTTGGTTTACCTAAAACTATTTTAGATAGTTCTAAAATAACTGGAACTATCGGTCATGATCCAAAATCAAATAAAGGAATCATGAGCGTATCACCTAAAATATTAGATAAAGATATTGGTAAGTTCCAATGGACAGCAAATGATTCAACGCAATTCTTCGAATCACCCTTATTCAAGAAAAAGTACAGCGTCAAAAACTCAGAACTATTAGAAACAGCTGCTCAAATCTTTGATGAAGATCCTTCTGACTATAAAGATGAGGGACTTTCAAATGCAAACTTTGACCTGAATAATAAATTGGGTATTGTTCATTCTCAACAAGAAGATGTTGAAAAACTGTTTAAGCGATATACAGATTTAGTCATCGATCAATTAGAAGATGATGACTTTGAAAAAGGTAAAAAAGAAAAAGTTAAAATTGACGGTGAAACAAAAAATTTAAAACCTATCACTTTAAATATAAGTCGTGATAAAGCTAAAAAAATCACTGTCGCAGCATTAAAAAAAGCTAAAAACGATAAAGAATTACAACGTTTATCAAGCATTAATGAAAAAGAGTATAAAAAAGAAATCGAAGAGCAACTTGAAGATGCTCAAGATAAACAAACTAAAGAATTTCCAAAAATTAAATCAACTATCTACCAACAAAAGCATCAAATACTAAAACGTAACATCACAGTTACTGATAGCGACGGTGAAAAAACGACTATCAAAGGCACGAATGTGATAGATGACAATATCGAAGTCGATTATAAAGTAACTAGTGATGGAAACACACATAACATTAAAGGATCTTCTAAGAAAGACGGAAAGCATTATAAAGATGACTATAAATATAGTGGTGACGTAGACTATGAACGTCTAAATGTTCATTTAAATAATAAAGAGAGCGTAAAAGATTCAAAACGTAAAGATACTGGAACTATTACTATCGATAATGCTATCGATCATTATAAAGTAAATTATGAAGACAATTTAGAAACAGACGCTAAAAATAATCTTCAAAAACAAACATTAAATATTGGATTTAAACTAGACGAAGAGCCTATTAATATTGTTATCAATGCTAATTCAAAACTTAAAGAGCGCATTGATTTTAATACCGATAATGCAACGGACTTTAATTCATTATCTAAGAAAGATAAAGATAAATTATCAGATGAAATTAAGGATAAACAAAAAGACATTGTCAAATCAGTCTTTAAAAAGCTAGATGATTAATTCATAGAATGCTAAGCGATTGAACGACAATGACTTTCACCACCTATAAAAGGTAGGTCATATACTGGTTAATCTCACGGGGTGGGACTCACATTCAATTGAAACTTTACGAATGATAGTCTCACCCCTTTTATCTTGAATTCGCTAGGAGTGGTCACTTGAAATCTTTCAAATTGTTTCATATATACCACTCATTTTTACTTAAAAAGTGGTATCTATTTTTATATTTAATATTGATATTATTGACGCTCATCGTAACTTTAACAACTATCCAGCACATTAATCAAAATGATTCAAAATTTAATATTGGTATCGTTGATAAAGATCATTCTAAAGAAACAAAACTAATTTTAAACACTGTGGGTAAAGGCAACAATCTTGGCAAAAATGCTGCTCTCAAAACTTATAATGAGAATCAAGCGCAACATCTGCTTAAACAGAATCAATTACAAGGATACTTTGTCTTCGACCGTGGTATGACCGATACTTTTTATAAAGATGGTAGCCTTCCTATAACTGTTTATACATATGATGAACAATCAAGTAACAGTGTCGTGGTTAATCAATTAACACGCTCAGTTTATGACCGTTTAATGTTATCAATGGGCGGTGTGCTAAGCTTTAACCAATTAGCTAAAGATCCTTCAAATGAAGACGTAGCAATGACATTGATTGATATGTTATTTACCGGTTTAAATCGTTCAGGTTCATTTAATTTTGAACCCATACATATTTATGACACCAGTAGTTATTATGTAGTCACTGGATTTCTTTTGTCTATCTTTATATTGTGTTTATCACTTTATACAGTACTAAAAATGAATCAAGAAACTGCACTCAAAGAACGCTTGCAAATGTTTCATTTTTCCTTTGAAAAGCTCACGATAGTTCGAGGTATCATTGCATGGTTTTATTCACTCATATGGGCATTTATTGGCTTTATCTGGATTACTCATGCTCTCAATGCCCCATTTGAAAAATACAATTGGCCAACGGTAGCTTTACAACTCACTTATTACGTTACGTTACTCGTCTTATGCTTATTACTTATAGACTTAATTACTCGTTCATGGGTAAACTTTCTACTCAAATTATTACTTAGCTTTGTTATCGTTATTTTTTCTGGGATAATTATCCCTACTATCTTCTTTAAACACATGCTTAATGATGTAATCATTACACAACCATTTAGTTTGGTTACTAATCAAATGTTAGAAATAACACTCAATAACTATATTTTAGACACACATCCAGCATTTTATTTAAGTTTTATTACACTATTGATACTATTCATCATTGTTTTAGTATGGAGGTATCGCCGATGAAACCATACATTCAACTCGTCATTAAGAAACAATGGTTACAATATGTGTTTCTTATTAGCACGATACTAATCGCTTTAGGAACTCTATGGTTAGGACAAAAATTGGCTCAGCAAAATTTTAAAATACCTATCGCCATTCAAGATATGGACCATAGTTCCGCTTCGAAAAAATTAATTAAAGATATAGAGCAAAATCAGTATGTAACAGTAAAACATTTATCTCATGATGATTTTTATATCGATGATTTGGTAAAAAAGAAAGAAGTCATTGCAAGCCTTGAAATACCTAAGGATTTCTCTAAACACCTTAAAGCTAATGATTTAAATAAGACTCTTCCATTATATAGCAGAGATGATTTTATAGGACATATTGCTATGGAAATAATCAGTCGATCATTATACGAACAACAAATCCCTAATATTATTCATGAACATCTTGATGATATGAAACAACCACAATCCTTAGATAAAGTGAAACAATCTTATTATTCTCATACACCTCAATCTAAAATAAAAAGTGTAGCTATCAATAAACATGCTCATCAATCCATTTCAATTGGCATTGTATTTGTTGTCGTCATCTTTGTAAGTGTTATCCAAATCCTATTACATCAACGTCTTAAACAGAACGCACCTCTCGGAAGATTATATTTGGTACCTTATAGTCAACTTAAACTATACTTGACTTATATCAGTGTACATGTGGTCATACTGATGCTCATGCTATTGATGATCAGTCTTTTTATGCATCAACCATTAAGCATTCTTTTCTACTTAAAAACACTAATTATAGTTTTATTTTATGAGGCAGGTATTGCTTTATTACTTTTTAAAATTAATGTCCTTAGTCATCGTATATTTATGGCTATTATTTATACAGTAGCGATAGGTATCATATATTTATGGATTCAATTGTAAAGGAGTTATATTCAATGATAGATATTCAAAATGTTTCAAAAAGCTATAAAAAGAAGCATATTTTCGATTCCCTAGATATGCAATTTCAACCTCATAAAATTACTATTTTATTAGGTGAAAATGGTGCTGGAAAATCTACATTATTGCGTTTAATTGCAGGTATTGAGAATGCAGATGAAGGACGTATTCAATACTTCAATCAATATATATCAAGACGTCGAATACGTCATATTGTAGGCTATGTCCCTCAAGACATCGCATTATTCGAGCATATGACTGTCATGGAAAACATTGAGTTTTTCAAGTCACTTTGTGAAAATCCTATTTCAGATGAAACACTTCATTCTTATTTATCACAATTAAACTTTACTGATACAAAAGTGAAAGTATCTAACCTTTCTGGTGGAAATAAACGTAAAGTCAATATTATGATAGGTCTACTTAGTCGGCCTAAAATACTTATTCTAGATGAGCCAACAGAAGGCATCGATCTAGAATCAAGATATGATATTCACAACTTATTACAACAAATGACCGATCAAT
Organism: Staphylococcus sp. HMSC34G04; assembly: GCF_001838765.1. Taxonomy (NCBI): domain Bacteria; kingdom Bacillati; phylum Bacillota; class Bacilli; order Caryophanales; family Staphylococcaceae; genus Staphylococcus; species Staphylococcus sp. HMSC34G04. Next base: position 23,620 of record NZ_KV838710.1, on the reverse strand, counting down.
GTTTAATCATCATGACGACACATCATTTAGACGAAGTTGAAGCACTAGCAGATGATATTAAAGTTATAGGTCAAAATCCTTTTTATCCTGATATTTTAGAAAATAAAGGTTGGTCTTTTAAAAAATATGCAAATGCCTTAGCTGATAATACGAAATCTTAAGTTGTACTTTTACTCTATCATTTCATCAATATTTAACATCAAAAAGGCTTGCCCTTTCGTCGTATATTTCTCGATTGAAAAGGCAAGCCTTAATAAATTTTATACACATTTATTTACCATGTCTAACTTATCTATACACTAATCCACCATCAGTTAAAATGGATTGACCTGTAATATAATCAGAATCATTTGAAGCTAAGAATGATACTAAGTTCGCAACATCTGATGGCTCTTGATATCTTCCAAGTTTGATTTCTGAAGAAAATGCTTCAAATGCGTCTCCTATTTCTAGACTATCATCAAGTTTCACCATTTCTTCATCAATACGATCCCACATTTCAGTTTTGGCAACTCCTGGGCAATAAGCGTTTACGGTAATGCCTTTGTCTGCTAATTCTTTAGCAGCTGTTTGAGTAAAGGAACGTACTGAGTGTTTTGTTGCTGAGTAAGTGCCGAGTACTTCATAAGATTCATGTCCTGCAATACTACATGCGTTGATGATTTTACCTTTACTTTTTTGTTTAATAAATTGGTTAGCAGCTGCTTGAATTCCAAACAATGTACCAAATACGTTAATATTAAATAACTTAGATAATTCATCTTCATCAATTTCTAAAATTGGCGTCACAGCATCAACACCTGCGTTATTTACCATAACATCTAATTGACCAAATTCTGTAACTGCAAACTGAACTAATTCTTCCTGTTCTTTCTTTTTAGATACATCACTCTTGAATGCGACAGCTTGATAACCTTTTTCTTTGAATTCTTTCTCAGTTTCTAATAGAAGTGCTTCATTAATATCTTGTAGTACTACATTAAACCCATCGTTAGCAAGACGTTCTGCAATACCTTTACCTAATCCACCTGCTGAACCTGTTATAATTGCTGTTTTACTCATATCTATCTTCCTCCTTATTTATCATCTACCCTTTAAACATGGTCGTAGTAATAAGATTGGGAAATGTCAAATGTTGTTAATATATTTGTCGAAAAGTTGTTGTTTTTATTCATTATTAAATGCAACTTCAAATTACTAACACTGCTTTTAACTCCAACAATATACCTTTTAAATATCTACATTCTTTTTAGGAATTAAACAATACGCCGCAATAAATGCGATAAATACTAAACCTGCACCCACGATAAATGCGATAGTAGCTGCTAAATATGCCGGGTGATTTACAGATAATGCCGTATATATTGTTGTCACAACAGCGATTCCAAATGCTGCACCTAGTGTAGAAGTCATTTTTATAATTCCTGATGCAGTACCTGCTTTTTCAGCTGGAACATTAGATACAGCAGTAGATAGCGCGGGAGTAGCAAAAAATCCTAATCCTAGACCTATAAAGATAAAGCCAATACATGCCACAATATAATAAATCATATTAGGCAAAGAAGTGAATGCTAAAAGTATAATACCAGCAGTAATTGATATCGGACCTAACATCAATGGCAATTGCGGTCCCCTTTTTTGCATAAAACGTTCACCAACACGAATCATTAACAAACTACACAGCATATATGGAATCGTAATTAAACCAGCTTGTGCAGCTGTTAGATGCTTATCGTCTTGAACATAAATATTAAATAATGCTAATGAACCAATATCCATGTTCACCATCAAGTTGGCTAATGTTGTTCCGATATAAACATTATTTGAAAATAAACTTAAATCTATAAAAGGTTCATCTTGACGTTTTTCAAATATATAAAATGCAATTAATGTCACAATGAATATAGCAATTAATATCAATATAAGAGGATTTAACCATCCAATTCTATCTCCTTGCGTAATCACTACGTTAATACTTAACATCATGACAACAAAAATAATGATTCCAACGATATCAAATTTTTTATTATATGCAGACTCATCTTTAGATTCTGGTATACCTCTAAGCAATATTAAGGCAATAATTGAGAAGATGATTGACAACACGAAAATCCATCGCCATCCAATAAATGTAGCTATAATTCCAGCAAATAGTGATGCTAACCCTGTTCCACCATAGGATCCGAATGACCAATAACTAAGTACCTTTTGTCTTTCTTCACCTTGGAAGAAAGAATTAATTAACGCGATAGTTGCTGGAAGTAAGCATGCCGCAGATAAACCCTGTAAAACACGCCCTAATAATAATAAAATTGGTGCATGCGAGATGATCAATGCAATAGAGCCAAGTATACTTAATATTAGACCTGCATTTGTGATTTTAACTCGACCTATTTTATCAGATAATCCCCCTGCTACGACTATAAATACACCTGTTAAGAGTGATGTGAGACTGACCGCAATATTAACAATACTCATATCTACATGATAAAAACGTTGAACATGTGGTGCGATATTCAAAAAAGACTGTGCAAATAACCAGTATGTGAGAATCCCTAAGATAATCGCTACAATTAGTTGTTTCCCTTTATTAAACTGTTCGCTCATCGTAAGTGGCCTCCTACTCTTCCATCATTTATTTCGTTACAGCACTTTGACCGGCAATGCGACCAAAAGTAAAAATATCTGCCAGTGCATTTCCGCCTAAACGGTTACCAGCATGAATACCACCGGCAACTTCACCAGCCGCATATAAACCTTCAATGATATGACCTTCAACATCTATAACTTGTGCTTGCGTGTTTATTTTTAAACCACCCATAGTATGATGTATTGCAGGTTTACGTGGTGTCGCGTAGAATGGTGCTTTTTCAATTTTTAAATCAAATGCATTTTTATTGAAATCCTCATCTTGTCCTTGTTCTACGAAGGTATTATATCTTTCAATCGTGTTCACAAAAGTAGTTGTATCAATGTTTAATTTTTGGGCTAATGCTTCTAAGGTATCTGCTTTTACTAAAGTGCCGTCTTCTAATTCTTGATTAATTTTGTCCTCAGTTGTATTCATAGCTAGTGCTTTAATATTTGCATCTGCAATAATATAGAAGATACCGTCTTTTTGTTCTAATGCTGCCTTAGATAATACATCTCTACTTTCAAATTCGTTAACAAAACGTTGTCCTTCCTTATTAACGAAGACAAAGTTTGAAGGTGTTACGATTAATCCAGTAAACAATGCACCTGTCTTCGGATCAGAAATCGGCATCATTTGAGAGAATCCCATACCTACGATGTCAGCACCTGCCTGCACACCTAAACGTATACCATCACCTGTAATTGCAGGAGAATTCGTTGTCTTAATGTCATCAGGAATATTATCCCAATACGTATTATATTGTTGTAGCATTTTTGTATTCGCTCCAAAGCCACCTGTAGCCAACACTACACCATGACGTGTATGAATCTTAACTTTAGCACCATTTGCTTTACGTGCTTCAATACCAACGACTTGATTACCTTCTTTGATTAACTTTTCTGCAGTAGTTTCTGTAAAAATACGACCATGATTACGTTTAACGTAGTCTCCTAAATTTTCAATGTACTCTAAACCTTGTGCTTTCATTGGTTTATGACCACGACGCCATAAAGCACCCACAGGCATATCCACAAACGAACGATCAAAATGAACACCTTTGTCTTTCAACCAATATACTGATTCCAAAACGTTATCTGTGAGTGTTTTAACTAAATCATAATCACCTGAAATTTCGACATTATTACGATCTTTACGTTTACCACCTAAATATGTTTGAATACGATGCAATTCGACAGAATCAAAAAGATATTCATTTTCATTACTGCTATTTTCAAGATAGTCTTTAATTTGACGTTTTAAAGTATTGAAATCTTCAATGTAAGCTTCATCTATATCATTTTCATCATGATTTAATAACTGTAAGAGTGTCTCTTTTTCACCAGCAAGTGCCGGGAATGCATTTTGCCATTTAGGTTCAGCAGCGTTGACTTGACCACCTGTACGGATAGTATTGCCACCTATAGCCGCAAATTTCTCAAGCATGATGACTTCTTTTCCTTCATCTAATACCGTAGCAGCTGCACTGAGTCCAGCACCTCCTGTACCAATCACAACGACGTCAGTCGTCTCTTCAACGACCTCATCAGACCACTGAACGACCGGTTTAGGACGCGCCCGTAAAATATCTGGATCTTCTCCTGCTTGTTCAATTGCATCTGCAATACCTTGCACGATGCCCTCACTTGTTACTGTCGCACCTGAAATGACATCTACATTCAGTGTTTGCCCATTGATAATATCTTGCGGTAAACGTTCAAACACTGGGTTCGCTATACCTTCAGATTCTCCGCTATCATCTACCTCGATACTTACAATCTTATCTTCTGATAATTGAACTTTCATAGGTAGGTTGCCATTATGACCTTTTGCATAGACATGATACGTACCTTTGTTAAATTTAACTTTTTTATTTTGAAGTGCTTTTAATCTTTCATATTTACGATGCTCTTCTTCTTTATCTAAAATCATGAAGTCCATTACTTTCCATAAAGGGGATGGTATGTGAAGTACTTTCTGATCATGTATATCGACAAATTGTTCTACTTCTTCGTTTTGTGAAATTTTATCTGTCCATTGTGGTTCCACTAAATAGGCTTTCCCAACACTTAAAAGATCATATCCTAGTTCAAGGGCATGTTCCGCATCTTGTCGTTGGGCAATACTACCTACACCAATTAATGGGATTTTTGCCAACTGTGCACTTTGCATTTTGAGGTACTTATTAATTAAAGGTTCTGTATCTTCTTGATTCACAATAGATGTACGTTGATAACTGTTTGCTGATATATGGAAGTAATCAGGTTCATATTCTGCTAATGTATTTAGTAAAAACATAGTATCTTCAAAACGTATGCCTGGTTCTTCAATTTCTTCAGGTGAGAATCGATATCCTATAATAAAATGAGAAGCCTCTTTTTCAGCAACCACATGTTGAACCTTTGTTAAAACTTCGATTGGAAATCGCGTACGTTTTTCACGACTGCCTCCCCATGAATCTTGTCTCCGATTAGAATGTGGAGAGAAAAATTGTTGTAATAAGTATGTGTTGGCACCATGAATTTCGACACCATCAAACCCCGCTTCTATAGCGCGACGTGTAGCCTCTCCAAAGTCATCAATCATCTGATTGATTTGAGCATGTGTCATTTCTCTAGGTGGTACTGCATCGGGTCTTAATGCTGCAATGGGGCTTGCAGATATCGGCTGCTCTCCTTCATTAAATTTAGGATTTGCCATTCTTCCGGCATGATAAAGTTGCAAAATCGCTTTTGATCTCTTAGCTTGAATTGCTTCTGCTAAACGTTTGAGTCCAGGTATTTTATCATCATTATCAATACCTATAGCTCCCGGAAATCCTCGTCCGTGATTTTCAACAAAACAACTTTCAACAATGATTGCTGAAGCATCACCAGCTCTAAATTGATAATAATCAATCATTTCTGATGTAACACTTCCATCAAAATACCCAGATTGGATAGTCATAGGCGCCATTAATACTCTATTTTTTAATTCGGCACCACTTTTAAATTTAAAAGTATCGAATATTTCCTTACTCATAGCAAATCCTCCTAGTTATTTGTGAATATTTTCACATTATTGTTTAAAAATAAAATACTCTTCATGAGTATTCTTTAAATTTTTATAAATACTTTTGCATTTTCGAAGTCATTAAAACGCTTCCATCTCTTGTCACAATAATGCCTTCAATACCGTCAATGATATTTAATAATTCAATATTTTTTTGTGATTGACCAAAACTACAAATTGTACTCCATACCTCGCCATCAATCCCATGATCAGATATGATTGTCACGCTAGCGATATCATTATCTACAGGATAACCTGTTGTTGAATCCAATATATGATGAAATAATTGGTTTTCCTGTATGAAGTAACGTTCGTAGATACCTGATGTGACAACTGATTGATGCTCTACGTTTAATGTAACGAGTGGTAGTGCATCCTTATGAAATGGATTACGTACACCTACATGCCATTTTTCTAATGTTTCGGGTTGTCTACCAATTGTTAAAACATTACCACCTAAATCGATAATGGCAGAAGATACACCATGAGATAAAAAGTATTGCTGTAATTGATCAGCAAAATAGCCTTTAACTATAGCTCCTAAATCAATCTCCATTCCTGATTGTGTAAGAAATACTTCATGTGTTTTTGAATTTAGAACAAGATTTTCAGGATTCATACACAATAAAGCACGTTGTATATCCTCTTCTTTAGGTTTCAATGCATCTTTAAAACCAATTTTCCATAATTTGACTAGTGGCCCTATCAAAATGTTCATCTTAAAATTAGAAGATAATGTAGTTTCATAACCATAACGTATCATGTTAAACATCTCAGAACTAACCTTGACTGGTGCGATACCTGCATGCTGATTCACATTCATCAAATCTGATTTCGGATCATTAGCACTAAATTGTGATTCCCAAGCACGAATTTTTATTTCAGCTTCTTGAAGTAATGTATCCGGATGTTGATGCTCAATCGATAAACGTATCACCGTCCCCATTGCTTTAATCATTAGCGTTTTCACCTTTGACTCCCCCTTTCCACCTATCCGACAACGCTAATATGTATATAAAAATTAAAATCTACTTTTAAATAAAAATGATTACTTTAGTTTCTATATTTACATTAACATAATTTCAAATATTTGGTTTTTGCTTATTTAAATGTTCACAATTATATCAAATATTAATCAAAGAATAAATTTTACTCTTTTAAATTATACTTCTTTGAATCTTTTTAATAAAAAAAGAGTGGAACAGAATCCATACAGAATTCTTTATTCCACTCTCACAAAACTAACTAGAGTTGACAGCCTTTTACCTTCATAAGTAATCAACTCAATCAATCGAAAATACTTCCACATCTGAACAAATCATTTCTGTCAATGTTTCTTTGGTGTCGTCTTTTCTATAATTTTGATTGATTTATTCGTTTTTTAGCGCTTTTTCAATGGCTTTAATATTTTTTTTCATAAATGATTGGTAAGTATTGTTGTCATCATCTTGTTGTTTTGTGTGTGATCCCATATTGTAAAATTTAATTGTTTTAGCATTTGTCTCTTTTCTTACCGTATCTGCTACTTTATGAGATACATTTTCTTCTATTAAAATATTTTTCACTTTATCCTCTTTAATTTGTTTAACAATATTTGTTAAATCTTTTTGACTTGGTTCTTCAGCATTCATATTTTCAATGCCTTCTTGTTCAAAATGATAACGCTCTGCTAAATAACCAATAGAGTCATGTGAAATATAAACCGTTTTATCTTCATTACCTTTCACAGCGTGTTTCATATCTTTATCTAAGTCTTTTAACTCTTTAACGAGTTGGTTGTAATTCTTTTCATAATAAGATTTATGTTTGCTATCTTTTTCTACCAATTCATCTTTAATTGCTTTAGCAAATTTTTGACTTACTACAGGATCCAACCAAATGTGTGGGTCGTATTTTCCATGGTGATGATGTTCATGTTCGTGTTCATCTTCATGTGCTTCGCCATGTTCGTGACCTTCTCCGTGCTCATGCTCATGTTCTTCGCCTTTTAATAAATCCTTATTTTTATCTAAAGCTGATTCTAGTGATAATGTCTTATCTTTATCATTTATAGCTTTAGCGATTTTCTTAGCTACGGGATCTAAGTTATCACCAGTATATAAGAATAAGTCAGATTTCCCAATATCTACCATTTGCTTTTGACTTGGATCATATGTATGTGGATCTACGCCTTTAGGATAAACCGATTCAACATTTACATATTTTCCACCGATTTGCTGTGCAAATGATTTAAGTGGATACACTGTCGTCTTTACATCTAACTTTCCTTTATGATCAGATGATTGCTGATGACCATCTTTACCACAAGCAGCTAGTGATAATGCTAAAACTGCTACAAAAAATATAATTAAACCTTTTTTATACATGTGTACATCTCCTAAATCGAAATTGTTACGCTTTAATATTTACATTATTTTTTATTATTGTCAACGGCAATATTTAATCTCAAAAAAGTCTGAAAAAAACAAATTTTTTCAATTTGATAGATTCATGCACAATATGTTCAAGAAAATCCATAAACCTACTGTTTCTTTTTCATTTGAAAAGTGACTTAATTATCGCTATACTTTTAAATCGTAATAATTACGTTTTATAGAAATAAAAATGAGAAAGGATGTGTTACCATGTCTCATCATCGCATCATCATCATCGGCGCAGGAGCCGCTGGCCTGGGTATGGCAATCACTTTACAAGAATTCAATATTAAAGATGTTCTAATTATTGAAAAGGGAACCATCGGTCATTCATTTAAACATTGGCCTCTATCAACAAAGACCATCACACCATCATTTACAACTAATGGTTTTGGCATGCCAGATATGAATGCAATAGCTAAAGATACATCACCTGCCTTCACTTTCAATGAAGAACATTTATCTGGAAAACGTTATGCTGAATACCTCTCACTAGTAGCTACGCATTACAATCTAAATGTCAAAACAAACACCAATGTTTCACGTGTAACATACATAGATGGTGTATATCATGTATCAACGGACTATGGTGTTTATACCGCAGATTATATATTTATAGCAACTGGAGACTATTCATTCCCATATCATCCTTTTTCATATGGACGTCATTACAGTGAAATTCAAACATTCACTCAATTAAAAGGTGATGCTTTTACAATCATTGGTGGTAATGAGAGTGCTTTTGATGCTGCCATAAACCTTAGTCAAACAGGCGCAAGAATATCAATATATACATCTAAAACTGGACTTAAAAAGGAAGATGCAGACCCAAGTATAAGATTATCACCATATACTCAACAGCGATTACAGAACGCTATACAAGAGGGTGCATTAATTGAAATGCATGTGGGCTACCGAGCACACAAAGTAACATATCAAGATCATTCTTATAAGATACACTTTGATAATGGGCATATTGTTCACTCTCATACTGAACCGATTATCGCAACTGGATTTGATGTCACCCAAAATCCTTTAATAGAGCAACTATTTCAAATACGACAATCAGAAATTCAGTTAACAGAATTGGACGAGTCTACAAAGTTTCCTAATGTATTTTTAATTGGGGCGACTGTACGTCATCAAAATGCCATTCTTTGTTATATATATAAATTCAGAGCACGTTTTGCAGTATTAGCACGCATAGTAAGCCTACGCGAAGGCTTACCTGAAGATACGTCGTTAATTCAGTCGTATCGTCAAAAAAATATGTTTCTAGACGATTATCATTGTTGTGATGTGAATTGCACATGTTAACAGTAACCTTTAATTTACGTGATGGGACGTTTACTGACATTCCAGATGATGCACATGAGTTGATCATTGAAGGTTATGACAAATTAACCTCTAGCCAACAAGTTTTGTTAAAACGTTACATTATCAAACACCAATTAGATATTTCATTACAACACGGTGTCCCTTCATCGCCACTTCATAGTTTAAATATCATTAAAACATTGCGTACTTTTGTTAAGGAGAGCAAAGTATATCATCCTCGTTTTCACAATATTATTTATGGGTGGTGCTTTATCATACTCATGTTTGCTTTACCCATCTACTTGTCTTATCACATTTCAGACGGATTACAACAATATGTGGCACCCTGGTTATCAAAACTATCTCAAATATCATTATTTCAAGAGGATAAATTGCAACATATTTTATTCGGTCATTATGGTGTCATCTCCTTAGGCACATATTCGTTTATCTGGGCGTTACCAGTTGTTTTTATGATTAGTTTATCCACAGCGCTTGTTGATATCAGTCATTTAAAACATCATCTCGTTTGGTCTATCGAACCTACGATGTTACGACTAGGTCTTCATGGGGCAGATATCATCCCCTTATTAGAAGGCTTTGGTTGTAATGCTGCTGCTATTACTCAAGCTACTCATCAATGTCATCAATGTACCAAATTACAATGCATGAGCTTGGTAAGTTTTGGGACTGCCTGCAGTTACCAAATTGGGGCAACATTATCGATATTCAACGCAAGCCAAAAATCTTGGTTATTTTTGCCATATTTATGCATGATATTCATAGGTGGAATCATACATAACAAACTATGGTATAGTCATCAAACACATATGACAACACAGTCTGTTTTTCAACGACAACCTGTACGTTGGCCCAAACCAAAGCTACTCTTAAAAGCAGCGTGGAAAAGTATTCAAATGTTTATTGTACAAGCCTTACCTATCTTTATAGTCATTTGCCTTATTGTAAGTTTATTATCTCTTACGCCTATTTTGACTTTTATATCAAAAGCATTCATACCTTTATTATGGCTACTAGATGTACCTACACAGCTTGCACCAGGTATTCTGTTTTCAATGATACGTAAGGATGGGATGTTGTTGTTTAATACGAATGGCGGTACTTTAATTCAAAGACTTTCCGCATTCCAATTATTGTTGTTAGTCTTTTTTAGTTCAACATTTACAGCATGTTCAGTAACAATGACGATGCTCATACGACGGCTCGGTTCAATTCTAGGAATTAAAATGATAATGAAACAAATGGTATCGTCCACCCTTTGCGTCATCGTACTAGTCATAACAATGTTAAGCATAGCTAAAATTTCAGACTTAGGAGTGATGTTATGGAAATCATTATTGTCAGTGGCTTTTTAGGAAGTGGCAAGACCTCAACACTCAATCATTTAATCGCTGATGCACTTGAAAACAATTTAAATACTGCTGTTATCATGAATGAATTTGGAAAATTAAGTGTAGATGGTCAACTTATAAATCATCCTAAAGTACCTATGAGTGAAATCACTGAAGGATGCATTTGTTGTGCAATGAAATCAGACGTATCACAACAACTACATGAACTATACTTAAAATATCAACCAGATATCATCTTTATTGAATGTAGTGGTGTAGCTGAACCACTAGCTGTCGTCGATGCATGCTTCACGCCCGTACTTGCACCTTTTATCACTATAAGGAGTATGGTCGGAATGATAGATGCAAGCATGTATGCACAAATTAAATCTTATCCACGTGACATTGTCGCTTTATTTTATGAACAACTGCGTCATTGTTCAACTTTATTTATTAATAAAATAGATAAAGTTGAGGTAGAAGAAACCGCCCGCTTGCTACGTCATCTCGAACGCATCAATAGCGATGCCAATATTCAAGTTGGTCAATTTGGAGAATTAAATTTAAAATCACTACTAGAGCCAACACATATAAATTCAAATGCATGTGGCACTTTGCATAGTAATATAAATCATCAATTCATTGAAAATCCTAGGCTACAAACAAAAGAAGAAATGATTAGTGCGTTAGATAACTTGCCTCAAGATGTTTACCGTGTCAAAGGGTTTGTTCGTTTTTCAGATCAGCAACACGTTTATTTAGTACAGTATGCACAAGGAAATATTGAATTATCTCCCATTCAACTTAAAACCGATGTACCATTGTACCTCATTGTTATAGGCAAACATTTAAAACAAATACAATTTGATTTATAAAAACACATCTCTCAATTATCATCAGTTAAACTTTATACATAAACAAACCTCTAAATGAAAAAAGTCATTTAGAGGTTTGTTGTACTTATTTCAATATTTCTATTGTTCATTTTTTATTAACGTTTACGCTTTTGATCTGATTCCATGCTTACTTCTACTCATTATTTACCTCACTTGGATTAAATTCCAAACTATCCGCAAAGTAGACGCTTTCTTCTTTATTGTCGACAAAAGAAAACTCTATATCTTTATAACCTATAGATGAACCTTTAAGGTCACCGTCCCCTTTTAATATTAGTTTAGGAGCTCTCTTAATCGGAATATCATACCTCTTTCTGAGTTGCTTCACATTGTCATCTTCATTACTTAATTGGTACTCTGCCGAATAACTTGGTACGTTTGGGTTATAAGACACATTTCCATTCTTGTAGTCTTTTAAATTTTTAAAATTCCCATATTGAGAGAAAAACTGAAAGTTTTTAATTTCTTTTTTTAATGTTTCATCGGCGATTGGTTTAGTCGGTTCAATTTTATTGTTCTTAAGTTGAACGGGGTATTTTTTATCTTTACTGTGCACTCTCCCCTTTTTATCTTCTGTAATTATACTTGTATAAAAATGGCCAGTCGTTTTTCTAGTATTTCTATTTATATACAAAACCATACCTCTAGATTTCATCGCTTGACCTTTTTTCTGAATATTCATTTCTGAATTAATAATTCATGTCCCTTTGTCTCTCTTTTCAAATTCTTCATCACGATAGCCTTCTTTATCGTATAAGTCTTCTAAATTTTTAATTGGATACATACTTAATGTTTTGTGGAAACTTTCTTTAATTTCCGCTTCTTTATTATTTTCTTAAATCCACATCCGCCAATAAAACACGTTAATATTAAAAAGCTAATGCCACAAAGGAACTTCCCATAATATTTCATCTTTTCACATCTCTCTATTATTTTATTCATTCATTAAAAATATGGTGTATTCATATAAATATATTTTTATAAAAAATTCCACTTTTATATTATCAAATCATTCATACACATTCAATTTAATTTATTTATATATTTTTTCGGCGAAACAATCAAAAAACCTCATTAAATGTACCGCAATCATACATCTAATGAGGATATTATCGTTCTTTTAATCGCTACTTACGTGTGATACCATCTAACTCTTCGACTTTCAACATATTATTTATCATACTCATATAGAATTGACCTAATTCTTCACCAGTTCGCTTATAATCAGTAGTATCTAAGCCGACTAAATCTAGATGATCCCAATCATATTGTACGGGTCTCACTTGCCAGATACCCTTGTCAGTTGCCAGGTTCATCATACCTACCTTCTTAAACGCTTCATCACTTGGATGTAGTGAAGAAGACACAGGTACTATGCCATCATTTACTCTAACATTTTTATTGTCATCTCCACCTATCACACGACTTGTTAAATCGAATAATGGGAATTGTCTAATATTCGGTACTTCATTGCCTAGTGGTCCAGTATGTGTTGCAGCACCTGTATATGATGTATAGACGATATTAGGATTCAATGTCGTCATTTGGTTTAACTTTTCTGCTCCAGCAGTTGTTAAATCATTTACAGCCTGATCTTCAGTTTCCCAAACTTTACTATTCGCTATACGTTTTGCATATTCAGCATATGATTCATTAGGTTGCTGTTTGAAGCCCCATTGAGAAAAACCTAGTTCTAAATCGAGCGCTTTAGTTCCACCAATTTTTCCAATTCTATTAATTGTATCTTTAATAAATTTAGTCGACCCTAGTTTATCTGCAGCAGGTGTGCCATTATGAGGTGTTCCTAATGTAGTAATCGTAGACACCATGTTATCTTGTCCACCTTTAAATAAATCAGATACCGTACCACCATATTGACGTTGGTAGTCTATTTCTTCTTGATTTCCATTTCTTAAAAAATGTTCCATCAAGCGTATCGTTTGGCCTCCCATACTATGCCCAACAAGATGTATCTTTTTACCTGGTTCCCAATCAGGCATAATGCCTTCATATGTTCTGCCATAACGTTTGTGACCATATTTTGCAGCATGTGCTGCACCATAATCTACTCGTCCACCTTTAATATAATAATAAAGTTCAACAGCACGGTCATAATTACTGCTAAATGCCCCTACATTGGCTTCGTGAACTCGGTAACCTAATTTTGTAAGTTCTTGTTTCACGTTATATTTAGTACCACCCCAATAATTTGGGTACATGCTAAACGCATCTTCACCGACTAAACCTACAAATCCATGTACAAACACGACTGGATATTGATTTTTATATTGAGCTTGCGCAGTAAGTTGATTGATATGTTTAGTTTGTTTTGATTTCACAACACGTGGTGAAGTTAATGATGTTTGCTTTTTTTGATTTGTTTTAACTGTTTTATCAGTTTTCGTATTACCTATTCTATGTACTTTAGAAGATGGTTGTTTTACTGTTTTATCTCTATCTTCTATAGACTGTGATTGTTTAGGTTGTGTTCCTTTTTTAGATGAGGCTTGAGTTTGGTCAGATGAGTGTTGATTTTTATCTGATGAATCTTGAGCATTATTTTGGTTTTGAGTATTAGGTTGATGTTCTGTTTGTGAGTGTTGATTATCTTTAAACTGTTGTTTGCCTTTATCATCTTGATTTGGGCCTTTCGGATATGTATCCTGACGTAAATTTGGGGTAGCATGATTGTCTTTTGATTGTTGTTCCATTGAAGTTTGTTTTTGGTCATTTAATGATGACGTTTGTGTTGAATCTTGTTGTATTTGATTATCCTTTTTTTGTACATTGCCATCAGATTGATTCTCTTTATTAGTCTTTGATTGGCTCGCTATCTCACCCTCTTGATTCAATTCGTAAGATAAATGAGTTGTATCTTCTTTTTGTTCAACTTGTTCTGTTTGTTGTGCCTGTTCGTTAGAATCTGATGATGATTGTGTCATTTCAGCAGCTTGAGCATGCTGACCACTGACAAATATTGTAATCCCAGTAATGATTGACACGACTCCCACCGTGTACTTCCTAATGCTAAATCTTCTTGTTTCATTATTATTTTTCAAAAAAATCACCTCTATAAGTTTTTTCCCCTATAAAATATGAAAATATAACTGTTATGTATAGATTAACATAAAAATATAAATTACTTTAGGTTATTTATTAAAACTTTGTAAACTTTAAATTTTAAATTATTAAAAATAATAAATACTTACATATAATTATTATGTTTATACACAACATTAAAATTGATTGATAACATATATTGGAACATTTTTCATTACACATGTTGAAGAAGCATAAACATATAATAATAATTAGAAGTGATAATTATAAACATTTGCTTCATAGTCGTGTTAAAAGTATAGACATCATGTCACTAAATCCATCCATTATTTTATTATAATTTATATCAATTTGATTTTGTTCAATTTATATATTTAACGTATAAGTATTATAACTTAACGTTTAGGAAATAAATGAATTATATTTTAAAATAAATGTTATATTCAGTTTGAAAGAGTTGCAAAAAACTTTAGTAAAGGAGTACTTTTTTATGAAGAAAAAATTAAGTTATATGATTACCATTATGCTTGCTTTTACGCTAAGTTTAGCACTTGGCCTATTTTTCAATAGTGCTCACGCCGACTCGTTACCACAAAAGGATGGTGCAAACCAAAAAACAACTAAAGTCACTGTCAGTAATAAAGACGTTCCAAATGCAGTTCGCAAACTTGCTGAAGAACAATATTTATCTCGTGTAGCTTTATTAGATAAAGCTTCCAACCACAAAGCAACATCGTATACACTTGGTGAACCTTTTAAAATTTATAAATTTAATAAGGAAAGCGACGGCAATTATTATTATCCAGTGCTCAATAAAAAAGGAGATGTCGTTTATGTAGTAACAATTTCTCCTAATCCTTCAAATTCTAAAGCTTCAAAACAGCAAAACAATTATTCCATTAATGTTTCTCCATTTCTTTCTAAAATATTAAATCAATATAAAAATCAAAAGATAACAATTTTGACTAATACAAAAGGATATTTTGCACTTACTGAAGATGGAAAAGTGACACTTGTGCTTAAAACGCCACGTAATAATGAAAAAACATATGAAAATGCCACTAAATCCACTAAACCTAAAGATTTAAATGATTTTAAACAAACTGCATCAGTAACAAAACCAACTTTAGAATATCAAAGTACACGAAATGAAATTCACGCAGAATATGTAAATCAATTAAAGAATTTCAGAATACGCGAAACACAAGGGTATAATAGTTGGTGTGCCGGCTATACTATGTCAGCACTACTCAATGCCACATATAACACAAATCGATATAATGCAGAATCAGTAATGAGATATTTACATCCTAATTTAAGAGGTCACGACTTCCAATTTACAGGACTAACATCTAACGAGATGCTTCGTTTTGGTAGATCACAAGGAAGAAATACTCAATATCTTAATAGAATGACTTCATATAATGAAGTAGACCAATTAACAACAAATAATCAAGGTATAGCTGTATTAGGTAAGCGTGTTGAATCAAGCGATGGTATTCACGCTGGACATGCCATGGCTGTGGCTGGTAATGCTAAAGTTAACAACGGACAAGAAGTCATTTTAATTTGGAACCCATGGGACAATGGTTTCATGACTCAAGATGCACATAGTAATATCATTCCAGTATCAAATGGCGATCACTATGAATGGTATGCATCAATTTATGGTTATTAATATAGAAGGTGTGCTTATGCATAATTACAACAACATTAACATCGTAAGTGATGATTCAAAATATCAAGAAATTTGTTGGTTCCATACATTAGAAGGTATTTGGCACCCTGTAGAAGTAGAAACTTCACCATTAAATATTACATTTAATAAAGAGATAACACCTAATTACGTTTGTACGTTAATAAATGAAGATTCCAGAAAAATAATTTTAAGTAATGTAGACAATCCGAATATCATTATTGAAATGATTCTTATTAATTCAAAAAAATTGGTTTTTAATGCTATAAGTAAAGAAGGCTTAGGTACTTCGCCTAAAATCACGTTTACAAAATAATTTATACCCTGTAACTCTTTCATTAAAAAACAATATGATATAACTAAAAAGCTCCCAGTAAAGGTCACATTTTAAATGCTTTCTTTACTGGGAGTGTTTATATTATTACTTATTTTTCCATGATTGCTTTAGGTACTGTTTCTAAAAAGGAAACATATGCATTTAAATTTATCCCTTCGTCTACGAAGATAATTCTTCCTCCGTGACGCGTACCTTTTTCTTTAATATTAAAGATTCTACGATATCCTAACTTAGGCGACGCATAATATCCAGTCGTGTAATGCAAATCGTCTGATACACATAGTTCTGCCTTTACACCTTCAAATGTATTGATACAAGTTGCAAGTGCACGTGCATCTTTTACTCTTTCTGATATTTCTCCATTACGTTTGCATGTTTTAAATGCTAAATGAGTTACCCTGATACCTCGTTGTTCAGTGCTATCAAGTCGTTGTCCGGTTTGTGCAGATAGAATAATGGCTCCAGTATAAGTAATATCATTCTTTATATATTCTAACCCTTTGTTTAGCGCATATTCAGAAACATCTGTTTGTTTCGCTAATTGTGTTAATGTATCGTTTAAATTTTCAACCACTGGTAATGCTACTAACGTTTGAATCGGTGCCTTAACCTTTTCAATTTTCAAATTTAAGAAATCTATATTTCCATTTTCATGATTAAAGGCTTTATTAAAATATTTTTTTAAATAATTTTCTAAATCTTCAAATTCACACATTGTTTCAGCACCGCTAATATGAATATCTTCATGGCTTGCACGCATTTTTATACTATACATAGCTATCACCTTCATCGTATTGTTTCATTACATTGAAAAGTCGATCAATATCATCTGTGTCATGAAAATAGGATAATGAAATTCTTAATGTTGGCTGTGATACTGTTGGATACCTTAAATAACTGACAAATATACCATGTTCAAATAACATGTCGTATTGTGCTTGTGCTGAAACCAAACTATCACAAACGATATTTTTGATGGGTGTATTAGATAATGGTTGATTGGGAAATAATTCCATAAATTGGTGATTAAAATATTCACTAAGTGCATTCAACTTCTCTCGTCTGTATGTATCTTCAATCACATGTTGTAAGCTCACTTGAATAAAATACAAATGATAGCTAGGTAAACTACTCGAGTAGATAAGCGAACGACCTTTATTAATAATTAAATCTTTTACATCTTTTGAACTTAGTATTAAGCCACCATGGGCTCCCCACGCTTTAGATAAACTTGAGGTAACTATGTCAATGTCTGCATGACACTCAAAGAGATTTAATCCTAAACTATGAGATGCGTCAATAATTAAAATCGCATTGTAACGTTGCTTGAGATTAACTAGCCTATTAATATCTGCTTTAGCGCCGTTAGTAGAAAACACACTATCAGAGACAATCACTTTTTGAACATCTGGATGCGAGTCCCGCGCTAAATGACTTTCCAAGTCATCATAGTTTAAATGTTGATAAATCACTTTTGATAGACCACTTAGTTTAATACCGTCTATTATACTGGCGTGATTCTGTTGATCCGAAAAGATAACAACATTATTATTTTTAAAAATATTAAATACCGCTAAATTCGCATCGTAACCACTATTAAAAATTAAGGCGTCTTCAAAATTAAAATACTCGCTGATTGCCTGTTCTAATTGCTGATAAACAACTGAATTGCCACTCACTAATCTAGAACTTGATAGATGGATGCTATATGTCTTTATAAAATCTAAGAAATTTTGAGGTTGATATTCAAGTTGTCCTATACCGAGATAATCGTTCGAAGTAAAATTAATATAAGAGTGGTCATTGATATAAATATATTGTTTTTCTACGGACTGAATCGGTTGAAGCTCTCTATATAAACCTTTATCTTGTATCTGTTTTAACTGTGTTTTAATGTCCATAAATATCCTCTTACTTCTTACTCAATGTTTGATGTAAGGCTTTGTCGAAAATTTTAACCATTTTTTTAATTTCTTTATTAGACATACTTAAAATAGGTACGAAAGTGATGACATTTTCCAAATTCCGAATCATCAATCCATTCTCTTTACATCGACGTATAATCAGTTCTACAGTAGGAATATCGAGTGGTGTCTGCGTTGATTTGTTTTCAACTAATTCCACACCATACATTAATCCCCGCCCTCTAATATTTCCAATATTTTTATGAGGTTGAAGTGCCTCTAGGCGTCGCTTTAATGTTTGAGATGTCTTTTGAATGTGCCCAATCAGATGCTTCTTTTTAAAAAGATTAATATTCTCAAGTGCTACGGAACAAACTAACTGATTACCTGTATATGTATGACCGTGGAAAAACGTATTCTTACCGTGACTCTGACTTAAAAAAGCATCATATATCTTTTGAGATGTTAAAGTTGCCGCTAACGGTAAATAACCGCCTGTAATTGCCTTACCCAGACACATAATATCTGGTTGTACATCTTCATGGTTACAGGCAAACATTTCTCCCGTACGCCCGAAACCAACAGCTACTTCATCACAAATCAGTAACACATCGTATTTTCTACATAACTGTTCTACAGCTTTCAAAAATCCATGTGGATGAACAAATAAACCTGTTGCACCTTGTATAAGTGGCTCTAGAATAAATCCTACTATTTCATCATTTTTCTCAGATAATATATCTTCAATTTGATTCAGTATTGAATTAAGCATTTCCGCTTCATTGCGGTACTTACTTTTATATAAACACGGTGTTTCTATCTGTATATTTTCAAAAATAAGGTCTTTAAAAATTTTGTGGAAACTATCGATACCACCAACGCTAACAGAACCTATTGTATCTCCATGATATCCATGATGTAATGTAAGAAATTTATTCTTCTTCGCATATCGTTTAGCATCGATATTCTTCCAATATTGATAAGCCATCTTAATAGCAATCTCTACCGACGCACTCCCCGTATCGGAGTAAAACACTTTTTGTAATTGATCTGGTGTTAATTTGACTAACTGCTCGGCAAGCTCAATCGATGGAATATTAGACGAACCTAATAGCGTAGAATGGGCAATCTTATCAAGTTGTTTATGAATGGCTTGATTTAACTTTTTATGTTGATGCCCGTGCACATTGACCCACAATGACGCATAACCATCTAAATATTTATTGCCTTCAGTATCGTATAAATAACTTCCGCGACCTTTTTCAATAATAATATTGTCATTTTTAGCATAGACTCCCATCTGTGTGAATGGGTGCCATACATACTGTGCATCTTTATGATTTAACTCTCGTGTATTAGCCATTGGATCCTCCTATCATTCGTTGTATAAATGCTTCGGAAAAGCTTTCTTGAGTCGCTTGATGACCTAACGTATAAACAGGCTTATGTGTTAATTTTTCAATGGTATGTAAATTATCCTGTTCAATAGCGCTATCAGTATAGTTATTCATGATTAACACATTCGGGGGGAGTTCATGATGATCAATATATTTCTGATGAACGATGGCATCATTAATCGCACCTAATTTTGAAGGTAAGACACTCACAATGAAATCCGATGTGTCTTTAATTAAATCTGTTGTCATATAAAAATGGTCACTGTATTCATAGATAGGCACTGCAATACCACCCGCACCTTCAATGAGAATCATATCGAATTGTGCTTCTAGTGATTCGAGTTTGTCTATCATTGTTTGATGGTTCAATTGCTGATGCCTTTCAATTTTGAATGCTAAGTGTGGTGAAACTGGGTCTTTGAATGTGTAAAGTGACGTGACGTCATAGTCTAAATCGCATTCGTTTTTATAAATCTCTAAATCTGGGTATCTACCTCCACCGATTTCTTCAGTTTGAAAAGGTTTGAAAATACATACCCGATATCCCCTCGTTTTTAATGCCTTATAGAGATATTTAGTAACATACGTTTTACCGATGTCAGTATTCGTTCCAGTTATAAATATGTTCATGTTTATCATGTCACCTATCTTTAATGTAAACTAATTACATTTTAAAGTTTACATTTAGAGTATGCAGGTTGCAAGTGATAACAATAAATGGGTGAAGTGTATGATTAAATGAGGAAAGAAAAAGAATTTCGAGAAATGGTATGTGCTGTAAATTTTAGATAGAAAATCCTGCTGCTTTCATTTCAACTGGTTTATACTTTGTTTCTACTGAATAAGAAACTCTTTTCATAGAAAAAACACCTCCGTATGATTCATTTTAATATGAATTCAACGAAAGTGTTTTTATATCATTCCCACTAATTGGGGTCAGTCTATTTTCTTGTCATTGTATTCTGGACTTTTATATAGAAGCATGTAATATATAAACAAATTTGCTGTAAACATTCCGAATATTGAAACTAAGATTCCAAAATGAATCTCCATAAAAATAGTTTGAATAAAAAATACGAGAATGAAATTATTAAAAATAATAAGATTTCATAAATTAACAGAATCATGATTTTTCTCCTATAAATTAAAGTTAAAGAAAACATAAATCATAATCAATTTTCTAATGTTCAAAGCGAAAATTATTAGGAAATCTGTTAAATGAAACGACGCAAATTTAAGAGTATATAGGATCAAGGAAAAAGCATATCAGACTTTAAAAGGTGCTAAAAAGTATTATTGAAAAGTAAGTATAAAATCAATAATTATATTAAAAATGCAATAGTCATTAGTAAACTGGTAAATTTATTTACTTATAGTGATGTGATGTACTTAATTACTATAATAAACTTGAAATATACTTATAAAGTATCTCTTTTGTCTCTGGATATCATAGAAAGGGATCAGGATCTCACTATGATTACATAAAATGACTTATCGGAAGTTATCTATTATCGAATATTCAGAGATGATATAATATACAGGTCGCCTATCTCTCAGGCGTCAATTTAGACGCAGAGAGGAGGTGCATATCAGATGATCGAAGCTCTTGTTCACATCACGACCACAGTCATCAGTGGTTGTATTGTTGCGTTATTTACGCATTGGCTACGTACACGTAACAATAAGAAAAAATAGGCGATATTAAGCCAACACCTAAAAATCCCCTCACTACGGCAATAGTGAGGGGATTGGTGCATATAATGCACGAAGCTCTTGTTAAGTGAATTATAACACTGTTTAGTAGAGAAATGCAAAATTGTAAAGTGTGTTGAGTTAAATTAAACATTTTTCTTTTTAAAGACAAATACTACGAGAATTAAGAAAATAACAATATAAACAATATTACCAATAAACAATTCATGTAGTTCTAATTTTGTGTATTTCTTCATGCTTTTGTCAACAATTTGAATCATAATATTCATCATACTAATAGGGTTCCATTTTAACCATTCCCATTTATCTACAATAATTGTTAATATACCTGACAAGATTGAAGTGGCAAAATAAAATACAATACCAACAGCAATAGAGACACCAGGACTTTTCATTGCACATGAAATTAATAAAGTGACACTTAAAACTAACCAAGTTCCGACATATGTACCTAACCCAGTTAATAACATTTTACTTAATAACGATAACTCATCCCCCTTACTTTCAAGGAGATTAATATCATTGAAGAAAATAGCCCATAAAATAAATCCTACAACAATGCTAATAATAAAATATAGTAATGAAAAGATTACTAATGTAATAATTTTACTGATAATAATATTTGTTCTTGTATATTTGCGATAGAGAAGATTTTTAATTGTACCATGATAAAATTCCATTGAAATAATGGTACTAGCTTGAATAATTAATAAAAAGATAAACCATGAAAATCCACTAAAAGCTGATTCAATAGACGATTGTGGAGAAAAAACATCATCATAATTTTTAGAAATTATAGCTTGAACAACCATTAATAATATAATGATAATTGGTATAATAAATGTTGATTTCTTTTTACATAATTTAAAACATTCTTGTTTAATTAAAGTCCCCATTTTAAGATTGATCCTCCTTATCAATGATATTTAATAATACATTTTCTAAATCGTTATCCTCATATTGATTTAATTCCTCTTCTGTAGTTTCAGTAACAAGTTTACCTTTGTTAATGATAAGGATAGAATTTGTAATTTTTACTAATTCACTTAAAATATGACTAGAAATTAAAAAAGTAACTCCTTCTTGTGCTTTTTTTACAATAAGTTCTCTCACATCTCTCACAGCCTTAGGATCTAAACCATTCATAGGTTCATCTAAAATAATTAACTGAGGTTGATTTAAAAAAGCTATTGCAATACCTAATTTTTGTTTCATACCAAGTGAATATGTTTTTGCTTTGTTATGTATATAATCATCCATATCCAGTTGAGAGACAATTGTATCAATGTCGTGAGTATTTTTTGTTTCATTTAATAGTTTTAAATTGTCATATCCTGACATGAAAGGATATATTCCAGGATTTTCAATCAATGCACCAACATTACTTTTTTTATTCTTATTTTCAATAATTCTAAATGTCCCATCTTGATAGCTCGAATAACCTAATATGACTTTCATTAAAGAGGTTTTTCCTGCACCATTGGCACCCACAAGACCAATAATCTGTCCTCGTTTTAGGTTTAAAGAAACATCCTCAAGAATAGTCTTATTACCTATCTTTTTTGTTAAATGTTCTACTGTTAAAACATCCATACAATTAGCTCCTTTTTCTTATTTAGATATATGTTATAAATCTAACCTTAATTTATCATAAACTATAATTTATTAAAATGAATATTGAGATACATCAATATAAATCAAATGAAATTCTGTCTATTTTAAGTACACCCTAATCATACAAAATAAGTTTGTCACTTTACTTGATATATGAGAATATTTTTATTTAATAAATAAGAAAGAGCGTGGGACATAAAGTTCCAGGATAAGTAAATAAAGACAATTTCTATTGAA